>CATZIC010000037.1 GCA_958419945.1 uncultured Clostridia bacterium
TTCAAAAAGAGTATCGAAGCACGTAATATCCACGGTGTGTACGAACCTTGCTTTACCTTTGACAGCAACACCTTTTCCGATTACGACGGAAGGCTTGGGAAGCGCCGCACGAGAACGGTTAGAACAAAAAACGGCACTCGTACGGAAACTTATATCGAATGGCGGCACGTATCCGGTACTTTATCCCACTTCTTTAACGATATAGCAATCTCCGCAGGGGAAGATATCGACCAAAAGGTGTATAAAAAAATCGCGCCTTTCGACGATAGTTCAATAAAAGTTTACAGTAAGGAATTTTTGGCGGGCTACTCCGCTAAACATTACAGTAAAGACCTTAAAACTGCGTGGGCAGAGTCCAAAGAAGTTATGGATAAAGCCCTTCGCGATATCATTTTAAGTATGCACGGTTGCGACGTAATAGGTTATCTTAACGTTCGCACCATACATAACGACGCCACGTTTAAATACGTTCTTCTTCCCATTTACCTACTTAACTATCGCTATAAAAAGAAGGATTACAAAGTAGCCATAAACGGCAACACCGGTAAGGTCAGCGGCAAAACGCCGATATCTTTTTGGCGTGTGCTTATCGCCGTACTATTGTGCGTTGGCGTGGCGTTTGGGCTGTTTTGTGCCTACGTTAACTGCGGAGAAAGCGCCTCTTTGGCTATAAATTCCATTCTTTTGGGTTAACTTGTTGACATATCCGTAAATTTTGGTTAAAATAGTCATATTAAAAAATTAAATTTTAAAATATTTTTAGGCAGAGTCAGCCGATTTTGATTAAAGCGTGGGTTGATTTTGTCGGAGGATAGGATGAAAAAGTTATTAGTTAGTTTATTGACGGCAATTATCGCCGTATCTTGCGTGTTCTGCCTTTCGGCTTGCGGCGACAACGTTAAAAACGGAAGTAAAATTCGCACCCTTAAAATGCAACTCGAAGTTTACGACGCTTCAGGTGCGGTTACGGAGACCACTGACGTTTATATGGAACTTTATTTGAATTTCGCACCCAAGTCTACCGAGCATATTACAAAACTCGTAGAGAGCGGTTATTATAACGGCACCGCCATAAGCAATATAAATTCCAACTTTATGGAATTCGGCGGCTACGAATATGCGGCGGACGGCAAACTTGCTAAAAAGGAATACACTTTGGGCAAGGTTGAAGGCGAATTTTTAAATAACGGGCTTCAAGGCAACAAGCTTACCACAGCAAAAGGCGCAATAATTTTCAAACGTGATTACGACGATAACTCGCAGGAAACCGACGAATCCAAATATAACACCGCCGAAAGCACGATGGCAATTTGCTTCAGTTCTTCCGCAAGCACTACATTCCCGTCAAATTCCTACTGCATTTTAGGTTTGGTTCGCTCCGACGACGCTAACGAAGATGCCGACACGGAACTTGAAAAGAAATCAAGCATTGATAAGCTTGCAACCCTTACCGAGTATAAGGAAAGCACCGGCGACGACGGAACGGTCGTTACCTATTACTATGAAAAGACCGGCACCTACTACACAAAATGGACGGATGAAGAATCAAATGCCCATTACGCTGAAGGTGCTACAGTTGATAAAGACGCCGAACTTACCGACAAAGATTTGGAAAGTTTCAACACCCTTTTCGAAGAAAGCAAGAATTATTTCCTCGTTGTTCCAAGTGTTAAACTCGTAATCAAATCCATCACGGTTTGTTAATTTCAGATTTTTGCCACCCTCTTTCCCTTGTAAAGCGGGTGGTTTTTTATTGCCTTTTTTACCTGCCGTTTTGCGGCGGCGTTTTAGCCGCATTTTTCAAAAAGTCCGCCTATAGGTCGGATATTGCCACTTTTTTGAGAAAATTTTTTGCGATTTTTAGGCAAAAAACCATCTAAAATTGTTTTTTCGGATTTTTTCGCCCTTTCAAAAAGCCTTGACAGTAAACGGAAAGAATAGTAAAATTAGAGTTACAGTTTATTTATATTAAAAGTTTATTTAAAGCACTTAGCAGATTTATGATAATTACACTTAAACCAAATTGCGACCGTTCAAAATCAAAGTCGCTTATACGAAAAATCACTTCTTACGGGTTAAAAGCGGAAACCGTAAATTGTAACGGCAGAACCCTTGTTACGGTAAGCGGCGATACTTACGCTATTGACACGGAAATTTTTCGTGCCTTTGACGTTGTTGAAAGCGTAAAGCGCATAGAAGAGCCTTTTAAACTTGCAGCAAGAAAATTTAAGCCAGAAGGCACGGTTGTCAGCGTTGACAAAACCAAAATCGGCGCTGAATTTTGCTTTATTGCAGGACCTTGCTCGGTAGAGTCGGAATCGCAGATTATCGAGATTGCAAAAAAGGTGAAGGAGGCGGGCGCCAACCTTTTGCGTGGCGGCGCTTTTAAACCGAGAACTTCTCCATACTCCTTCCAAGGCCTCGGCGAAGAAGGTATAGAACTTTTACTTAAAGCAAAGAAGGAAACGGGCATGCCCGTGGTTTCGGAAATCACTTGCGTTACGCAGGAGGATTTATTTTACGATATCGACGTTGTTCAGATCGGCGCACGCAACATGCAAAACTTCGAACTCGTCAAAAAAGTAGGGCAAATGAAAAAGCCGGTGCTACTTAAAAGGGGACTTTCAAGCACCGTGGAAGAATGGCTTATGAGTGCGGAATACCTTTTATCCGAAGGCGCAACCGACGTTATTTTGTGCGAAAGGGGGATAAGAACCTTCGAACCTACGTCAAGATGCACGCTTGACCTATCGTCAATCCCCGTGCTAAAGGAGCGCACACACCTTCCCGTAATAGTGGACCCCAGCCACGCAAGCGGAAACAGCAGGTTCGTGGAACCTTTATCCCTTGCCGCCGCTGCAGTGGGAGCGGACGGACTTATGATAGAAGTTCATACCGATCCGGAAAACGCACTTTCGGACGGTGCGCAGGCAATAACGCCAACGGCTTTTGAAAGCCTGTGCGTTAAAGTAAACAAAATTCTTTCAAACAGATAGCATTTTTAAAGGGGAAGTATGCAGTTTAAGGTAAAAACCCAAAAGCCTTACATCGTAACCGTTGCGGAAGACTTTTCGTTATGCCAATTTAATAACGATGATTTTGAAAACCTTCTAATCGTAACCGACGACCTGGTTGCGCCCCTTTATCTTGAAGAAGTTTCCCGCCTTTTCGATGGCAAAAGCGTGGTTTATAAAATCATAAAACACGGCGAAGCAAGCAAAAACCTTGATAATTACCTTGAAATTTTGTCCTTGCTTACGAAAAATGGCTTTACCCGTCAGGACGCCGTACTTGCGCTCGGCGGCGGAGTCGTGGGGGATTTAGCGGGCTTTGCCGCTTCCACCTATATGCGCGGAATAAAGTTTTATCAAATTCCCACAACCCTTTTATCCCAGATAGACTCCTGCGTGGGCGGAAAAACCGCAATAAATTTCAATAACGCAAAAAACGCCGTAGGTACCTTTTATCAACCGACCGCCGTTTACGTAAACACTTCGCTTTTAAAAACCCTTTCCGAAAAGGAAACTGAAAACGGCTTGGGTGAACTTACAAAGTACGCCTTTTTGACAGGACAAAAGTACGGTAAAACGGTTACCACGCAAACGATTGCGGAATGTTTAAAATATAAAATTTCAATCGTCTGTAAAGACGAGTACGACCAAGGAAGCCGAGCGCTTTTAAACCTCGGTCACACCGTGGGGCATGCTATCGAGGCTTTGTCAGGCTTTACCATTTCGCACGGATTGTGCGTGTATAAGGGAATTTCGGCGGTTTTGGATATTTCCGCCAAGCTTTATTCTTTCGACAAGCAAAAGAGCGAAAGATTAAAATCCTTTTTACAAAGTTTCGGGCTTGACGGCGATTTGGTTTTCGATAAGCAAAGCATTCTTGAAAAGATAAAATCCGACAAAAAGGCTTTTTCGGACGGCGTAAACCTTGTAACCGTTTACGACCTTGGCGATTGCCGTGTGGAAAGAATTTCCTTTGAAAGGTTAGGTGAACTTTTATGCTTGTAACCGTTACACCTTGTAATCTTTTTGGAAGTGTTCATGCTATAGGTTCAAAATCTTACGCTCACCGTGCGCTTATTGCGGGCGGTTTTTTACAAAAAACTCCTCTCAAAATTACTGGCGTTACAATGTCGGAAGACGTTATGGCAACCATAGATTGCCTTAAAAACTTGGGTGTAAAATTTGAAAACGACACTATTTACCCATGCAAAAATCTTCCAAAATCAGCTGTTTTAAACGCCAAAGAAAGCGCTTCAACCCTTCGTTTTTTACTGCCGGTGGTGGCAAGTTTGGGTGTGGAGGCGGAATTTGTGTGTGCGGATTCCCTTAAAAACCGACCTATAGGCCCACTTTTAGATACACTTACCCAAAACGGCGTAAAGGTTGAATACAAAAATACAGACGGTACAGGCAATACGGACGGCTTAAAAATAAGCGGCAAACTTACGGGAAACAATTTTACCGTGGATTCGAGTTTAAGTTCGCAGTATCTCACGGGGCTAATGCTTGCCATGTCCATAATGGGCGGCGGCGATATAACAGTGAAAGGAAAAAGGGTTTCCACCGGCTATATAGATATTACCATAGACCTTTTAAAATCTTTCGGCGTAACCGTTGAAACTACCGATTACGGCTACCGCATTATAAAAAACGACGCCCCTATAACAGATAGTTATAACGTCGAAGGCGACTGGTCAAACGCAGCCTTTTTTTTGGCGGCGGGTGCACTCGGCGGAAGCGTTACGGTTGACGGGCTTAATCTAAATTCCTTGCAAAAGGACAAAAAAATCCTTTCCATTTTGAGTGATATCGGCGCAAGCGTAACCGCTCAAGACGGTTCCGTTACCGTAAAACCTGTTACTTTACGCCCCTTCACGGTGGATGCAGAGGATACACCCGACCTCGTGCCCGTGCTTGCGGTTCTTGCCGCCTTTGCGGACGGAAAGACGATAATTTCAAACGTTTCCCGCCTTAGAATCAAGGAGTCGGATAGGGTGGAAGGGATTTTAAAAACCCTTAATGCCGCAGGCATAACCGCAGTTTACGACGGAAATCTTATTGTACACGGCGGAAAGCCCCAAGGCGGTAACTTTTATGCGGAGGATCACCGCTTGGCAATGGCGCAAACCATTCTTGCCCTTTATGCGGACGGCAAATCCTTGATTCATAATGCCGAAACCGTTCAAAAATCCTACCCATTGTTTTTTGATGACGTAAATAAATTAGGAGAAAACTGCTGTGTCGTTATGGAAAGGTAAAATCCTCGAAGTGGAAATTTTCGGAAAATCCCATGCCGAAAAAATCGGTGTGATAATGAAAAATTTTCCTAAGGAAGATTTCGATAAAGATGCCCTTCAAAACTTCATAAATAGGCGAAAACCGACCTATAGCCCCGCTTTTACCTCTCGGACAGAAAAAGACGAGGTGATTTTTACAAGCGGCGTGGAAGGGAAAATTTCCGAAGATACAGTGATTTCCGAAATAAAAAATCAGGATGTAAATAAAAAAGACTATAAGAACCTTTACGGAAAGCCACGGCCATCGCACGCCGACCTTGCCGCATACTTTAAAGACGGAAGATTGGACTTTTCCGGCGGCGGAGAGTTTTCCGGCAGAATGACCGCTCCACTTTGCATAGCGGGTGGCATCGCCAAACAGTTTTTAAAAAGGCGCGGCGTAACCGTTGAGGCTTACCTTTCTTCGGTAGGCAGCGTAAAAGGAAAATCATATAAGACCGACAAGATTGACAGCGTGGATTACACGGATTTTCCGACCATTGACAAAAAGGAAGAAATGCTTTGTGAAATTCTTAACGCCGTAAAAAGCGGAAACAGCGTCGGCGGCACCGTTGAATGTATCGTCAGCGGTATGAAAAAGGGTGTCGGCGGTGAACTTTTCGACGGTCTGGAAGGAAAAATCGCAAACCTTATATACGCTATTCCCGCAGTTAAGGGTGTGGAATTCGGTTTTGGCTTCGAGCTATCCAAAATGACGGGAATGGAAGCAAACGACCCAATCGCCCTAAATAACGGCGAAATTTTTACAAAAACCAACAGATCGGGCGGCATAAACGGCGGCATTTCAAACGGAATGCCCATAACCCTTTCGGTTGCTTTTAGGCCCACTCCGTCCATATCGTTACCGCAGGAAACCGTCGACCTTGTAAGAAAAGAAGCGGTTACTATAGAAATAAACGGCAGACATGACGGCTGCGTGGCGCCACGTGCCGTTCCCGTAGTGGAGGCGGCTGTCTCCCTTGCTATTTTGGACGAGCTTTATTGGATAGAGAATCAGTAACTTCATTTATATTGAAACTTTAACCGAACTAACCCTTTGGCGGTGAAATATGATCGATAAATTAAGAGAGCAAATTGACAAAATCGACGACAGCATAGCGGAAAAATTCCTAAAACGTCTAAGCTTGTGCGAGAAAATCGGCAAAATCAAAGCGGAAAAAGGTACGCCCACCGATTGCCCGGACAGGGAGGCGGCGATTATCGAAAGGCTGTCAAAAGGCCTTTCCGATGCCGAGAAAAAGGAGATTGAAAAACTCTATCGCAAAATCTTTCAAATCAGTAAATCACGCCAGAAAAAAATTGCCGACTCAAAGCAAAGGCAATATAAAGCATGTCTATTGGGTGGCAACGTCGGCGGAAGTTTATCAAAAAAAATTCATTCCTATTTCGGCACCGAATACGACCTTATTTCCATAAAAGAGGAAGATTTAAAGGAGTTTTTCGATGACAGCGATTACGACCTTGTAAACGTAACGATGCCCTATAAAAGAGCGGTTTCAGATTATCTTGACGGTGTAGACGACGTAGCAAAAGAGATAGGTTCTATCAATACCGTAATTATAAAAAACGGTAAAAAGTGGGGCTATAATACCGATATCGACGGTTTACGCTACGTATTTAACAGTAAAAAAGTTTCGGTTAGTGGCAAAAACGTAGTCATTGCGGGCACTGGCGGGACAGCTCAAACCGCTAAAACGCTTATGAAAAAACTCGGTGCAAAAACCGTTACGCTACTTAGTAGAAAAGGCGAGTGGAATTACGAAAATTATCATCTTCTAAAAGATACCGAAATTTTCATAAACGCAACGCCTTTAGGAAGCTTTGACTATTCCGCCCCCGTAGACCTTGAAAAATTTCCGCGCCTGAATTTTGTTATGGACGTAATTTATAAGCCCCTTAAAACTAAGCTTATTTTGCAGGCGGAAAGGCTAAAAATTAACCACGCAGGCGGGCTTACTATGCTTGTAGCGCAGGCGGCTTATGCCGAGGGACTTCTTCAAAATAAAGATTTTTCAAAAAAGATATCCGCACTTTGCCGCAAAACTTTAAACGGCGTAAAAAATATCGTCCTTATAGGCATGCCCTCGGTCGGCAAAACCTTTATCGGTAAAAAACTTGCCGAAAAGTTAGGTATGAATTTTATCGACACCGACGAAGAAGTTTTTAAACGCTACAATAAAACGGCGGAAGAAATCATTTTAAGAGGCGGCGAAGAGTATTTCCGCAAAATAGAAAACGAGGTCGTAAAAGATATTGCGTTTTCCACCTCCTCGGTAATCGCAACGGGTGGCGGCACGGTAATAAATCCCGAAAACGTAGAACTTCTTCGTATGAACGGTTTTTTGGTGTATTTAACGGGGGATTTGTCGAGGCTTACAGACGAAAACAGACCGCTAACCAAAAAGTACGGATACGAAAAACTTTATGAAAAGCGTAGTGAAATTTACCTTTCGGCAAGCGATATAAAAATATTTAACGACGATGCCGAGGGTGTGGCTGATAGGATTAAAAAAGAGTATGAAAAAAATCTTGATAATTAACGGACCTAACTTGAATCTTTTAGGCATAAGAGAGCCCGAACTTTACGGCAAAAAAACCTATGCGGATCTTGTAAAATTCATAAAACAATCTGCAAAGGAACTCGGGGTAAAGGTGGTAATCTTTCAGTCTAATGAAGAAGGAAAAATCGTTACCGCTATCCAAAATGCACTAAAAGGCTTTGACGGCATTATAATAAACGCTGCCGCATATACGCACACGAGTATTGCAATCCTTGACGCCCTAAAAGCGGTAGGTATTAAAACCGTAGAAGTGCATTTGACGGACGTAAATTCCCGTGAAGAATATAGAAAGAAAAGTTTTATAAAAGAATACGCTTTTTTGACAATTTCCGGCGAAGGCTTTATGGGATACAAAAGAGCGTTAGAGGAAATAATTAAATAAAGTGCCTCTATAGGTCGATTATCGGCGTTTTTTCGGAAGAACTTTTTTCATTTGCTATTTTGTTACTTGCCGAAGCGGTAAAATCGTAAAGAACAGCAAAATTTTCAAAAAGTCCGCCTATAAGCCCGCTATCGGCATATTTTTAAATATTTTTTGCCGAAAATAAATTGCTTCTCTGCATAGCAATATTTACTTAACTTAACCGTTTAAAAATGCTTGAAATTAATCTTAAAGTATGTTATTATATATGCATAGCGATTTTCGGCTTACATTTTTTTGAACGGAAAAACATTTTAACGAAGGTGAAATATCATGATAGATTTTATTAAACCCAGCATTACTTCTACCGTTTCGGAAGACGGCACGAGCGGCACCGTAGAAATTGCGCCGCTATCCGCAGGATACGGACTTACCATAGGAAATTCATTAAGGCGCGTTTTATTAAACTCGGTCCCGGGCGTTGCCGTAACCAAGATAAGGCTTGAAGGAAACGACGGCCCCGTATTACATGAATTTTCCGTAATGTCGGGCGTAAAAGAGGACGTTTGTGAAGTAGTCCTTAACGTTAAAGAGATTATTGCAACAATGGCGGGGGACCTTCCTACCGATGCGGTTATAGACGTTACCGGTCCGTGTGAGGTTACCGATTCCATGATAAAAGGGGACGGTATAACCGTGCTTAACCCCGACCACCACATCGCGACCATTGAAGCCGGCTGTAAGTTTACAATGACGCTTACTTTCGAACACGGTTTTGGATACGTTTCAAACGAAACCAACAGAAAAATCCATTCCGATTGTCCTATCGGCACCATTTTCGTGGATTCAAAATATACGCCGATACGCCATATAGGTTTCACCACCGAAAACGTACGTATCGATGACGTTTCCGACTACGAAAAATTAATTATGGAAGTTCGCACGACCGGGGTTCATACCGTTAACGAAATGGTTGCGTACGCTTCGGGAATTTTAGCAAAACACTTTGCCGCATTTACAGATTTAGCACCGGAATTTTTCAACATCACAAGGCTTAACGGCGAAGCTGTGGATACCGGTAAAGAAAATCTTGCTAAACCCATTGAAGAACTTAACTTCACCATAAGAAGTTACCACTGCTTAAAGCGTGCAAACATCAACACAGTTGAAGACATTACCAAAAAGACGGTGGAAGAAATGAAGTCTTTAAGGTCTTTGGGTCAGAAGTCTTACGACGAAATCAGAGACAAAATCCACGAACTCGGCTTTTCCTTTAAGGACGAGGAATAATCGACCTAAAATAAATCGACAAATTACATTGACGTAAAAAACACGGTGTAGCAAAATCGCTATACCGTGTTTTCATATACAAATTTTTAAAACTTTCGCTTTCTTTAAATTACGTTAAGTATATCGGAAAAGTTTTCGATTTCATAGCTTGCCATTTTGCTTTCTTTTGCGTCTCCCGTCGCAATGGTTTTCATATGCGCACGGTTTCCTGCAATGATTCCTGCCTCGGCGTCTTCTACGACGAAACAGGTTTCCGGATCCACGCCTAAAAATTCCGCAGCTTTCAAAAAAACTTCGGGGTCGGGCTTACTGTTTATAATATCGTTGCCGTCCGCAATTTTGTCGAAAACGTTCAAAAGCCCAACCTTTTCTAAAATAAGTTTTGCGTTTTTACTGCTGCTTCCTACGGCTATTTTGTAGCCCTTTTCCTTGATTTTTTGTAAAGTTAAACGAACTTCTTCCGTTACGTCAGCTTCCGTCATGCCGGCAAGATAACTTCTGTAAATCTCGTTCTTTTTGGTGGCAAAAGCAAGTTTTTGTTCTTTTGTGTAACTCTTTTCCGAGCGTTCAAGCACGATTTCCAAGCTTTCCATGCGTGAAATACCTCTTAAACGGTTGTTAATGGTCTCGTCAAAGTAAATGCCGAGTTCATCCGCCAAAGCCTTCCAGGCAAGATAATGAAATTTGTCGGTAAAAACCAAAACTCCGTCAAGGTCAAATATTACTGCTTCCATATTAAGTCCTTCTTAAACGATATTTTTTTGTTTCCGTATATACGGTAATGCTTTCTATTTCTTCGGGCAGGCTGTTTAGCCCGTCTGACAAAAACCCTTCCGTTACCGTAAGATAGGTTCCGCCGCAGGCCGCAGGGTGGGTACCGCCGATATAAAGACTACCGGCATATTTTTTGCCACCGCCGTCAAGGTCGGTGCGTGCGGTTTTTATAAACCACTTGTAAGCGTCGTTTTTCAGTCCCACACGGCAGGCAAGTCTTGCGTATGCCGAGTAAGACAGGCTTGACCCGTGCTCGGTATACGGAAGGTAAAATTCGTAGTTTGCCTTTTGTACGCTTTTTGGAAACCTATCATTTAAAACACACATAAGCATTACGACGTCCGCTTGCTTTATAACCCTCGTAGCGGTCGCGACGCCTCCGGATCCGCCCCAATATTCCTTGGGGTCTTTAAGCCTAGATTTAAGTTCATCGGGCGTTGTGTTTTCAAGTTTAAAATATCCCGAAAACTGCTCTATAAGCCCGTTATCGTCGGGTTTTGGCAAATAAATCCTTTGCTTAAACTTCTTAATCAGGGGGATTATTTTGCCGTATTCCAGCAAAATCTCACGGTATTTTTCGGGGGCTTTTTTTGAAAGTTCATTTAGTCCTTTCAAAGCAAGACAGGCAGTTTCGTGCGCCATATAATTAGTGTAGGCGTTATTGTCAACCCTTTCGTGGTATTCGTCGGGGCCTAAAACGTCCAGAAGCTCATAACGCTTTTTTATGTGATTATAGTAGCTTCTCGTGTAATAAAAATAAGCGCATTCAAGTAAAACAGGCAATCCGTCTTCAAGTATCGAAAGGTCTTTGGTTGCTTTGTAAACGTCGTATAAAGACACAGCAACGTCTGCGGAAATGTGTATCTGCTTGTCCTTAAAATAGGTCCTAACCGGGCGGCCTGTAAAAACGTCTGTAACGTTAAAATCACTGCAAGCGTCAACGCCGTCCTGGCTTTCCCATGCGTAAAACGCGCCCTCGTAGCCGTATTCACGTGCCTTTTTCTTGGCTTCGTCTAAAGTGTCAATGCGGTATCTTATAAGGTTTTTTGCGGCAATTCGGTCGGTTTTAAGATAGAATGGTATCATAAACATTTCCGTATCCCAAAACACTGCGCCTTTATAGGTTTGCCCGGATAATCCCCGCGCGGAAATGGAAAGTCCGCTTACCTTCGGGGCATAAATTATAAGCTGGTAAATGCTGTAATCCAGGGCAAGTTGACTGCTTTCTTCGTCCTTTATTTCCACTTTGGCTTTTTTCCACTTTTCACGCCACCATTTTTCGTTTTCCTTAAAATACTCGTCGTAACTTTTCAGTTCGTCGTCAAATTTAGGCAGGTCGCTGCGGTAAAGGATTGCAGCCTTTTCCAGGGTGATTTCCTTGTCGTAAACTTTATAAGTATTTAGTAGTTTATCGTTTGAAAAATCGGCGTTAACGGGCTTATAGCGGCACTTTTCTTGCAGTGTAACCGATAATTTCTTGCCTTCGTTGGTGGTACAATAAACGGCTAACGGGGTATATTCAAACCTATCCATTTTAAAATGCGGGCCGTTAAGATCCCACACGTCAAGGTCTGTTCCGCTGAAAACTTCCAAATCCGCGCTTTTGTCGCAGGATACCGAAAATTTCGATAATAAAAGATCGTACCTAGTTTGGCAGAAAAATCTTTCGGATTTTACCGTAACCGAAACCCCGTTTATTTTAAAAATTGTAAGGCGTGTAAATACGCCGTTATCCGTGTTTAATGATTCGGTGTGATGAACTACGTTTTCCTTACGTAACGCCGAGCCGTTTACCTTCACCCGCACGAAAAGGGGATTGGGCATATTGACGGGCTCCCGCCACTTATCACCGCAGCGGTCGTAAAAAGAACAGGTTGTAAGCGCAACTGAGTCCTTTTTTTCGTTTTCCTCTAAGGTGCCGCGGTAGCCGTAAATTCCGTTCCCGATAATCAGTTTGTCGCCACGGCAAAGTCTGTCGCCGCCGTAGCCGCTTTCGGTTATAATCATTTTGCCACCTTACTATCTACCGTGAGTATATCGTTTATGGTTACCTTTTTGCCGTAAAGGTTTAAAGTAAGCGGCGTTTTTGAAAGGTTTTCTATTACCACGCTTTCTTTATTTACCGTGATTTTGATATTGCAATCTTTTATAGTAAGCCTGAACGAATAACCTTTCCAAGGCTTCGGCAGCATGGGGGATAGCGAAATTTCTTTGTCGCTTCTTAGTCCCGCAAAGCCGTAAACTATGTTAAGCCAGGCCGCCGAAATACTCGTGGTGTGCAGTCCTTCTTTTGTGTTTCTGTTGTAGTCGTCAAGGTCAAGCCGTGTTGCAAACTTGAAAAATTCCAAAGCCTCGTCGTACTTTCCTATTTCCGTCGCGATAATGGAATGTACGGAAGGGGATAAGGAGGATTCGTGTATGCAAAGGGGTTCGTAGTACTCGTAATTTGCCTTTTTACACTCGCGTGAAAAATCACCGCTGTATAAAAGTTGGAACATAAGCACGTCCGGCTGCTTTATCATGTCGTTACGATAAATCCGATCATAACTCCAATGAGAATACAGCGGAAAGTCTTTGTCGCTTATACTGTCCACGTCGATATGCGGAAGGTCGAAAAATCCGTCGTGCTGTTCGTATAGCATGGTTTTCTCGTCGTAAAGTATCAGCATATTTTGGGCGGCGGTAAGCCAATTATCCCTTTCTTCCGGCTTAAATCCTGTTTTTTCGGAAAGGGCTTTAAGTTTATCCTTCGGCATATTATCAAGGACTTCTATGGTAAAAAGAAAGGCCTTTTTAGCCATAAAGTTGGTGTAAGTGTTATGGTTTACCATCATTTGAAATTCGTCCGGACCCATAACGCAGTAATATCCGAAATAGCGGTTCTTGTTATCCCATTGTCCGCGGGAAAGAAGGTATCTGCAAATCTCGATAAGCATTTCCCCGCCGTGGCTATATAGGTAATCGGTGTCGCCGCTGACGTTATAATAATGATAAATTCCGTACGCAACGGCGGTGGAAGGTTGCATCTGTAAGCTTGCGTGCTGCCAAAGGGTGCAGGCCTCTTCACCGCTAATTGTCGCTATCGGGTAGCAGGCTCCCGAAAGATCCAAGTCTTTAGCCCTTTCCTTTGCCATATCAAGGGTTTTATATCTGAATTCCAAAAGGCTTTTTGCCGCAGCAAGGTTGTTAAACAGGTAGTAGGGAAGACAGTAACTTTCGGTATCCCAAAATGCGTTACCGCTATAAGCCTCGCCCGTTAGTCCTTTTGCACCTATGTTGTCGCCCTCTTTGGCGCCATGGTAGGTCTGTTGAAGTTGGAATATACAAAAGCGTATGCCTTGCTGATTGTCCTCGTCTCCGTCGATTTCTATATCCGATTTACTCCAAAAATCCTGCCAATAAAGGTCGTTTCGTGCACTTGCTTTATCGTAACCTTCCTTTTTTTGAAGTTCGAGTTCGGAAAAAGCGTCTTGTTTTGCGTCGTTTTCCGTGGATACGGATACAAGCCTTGTAAATACTGCTTCACGGTCCTTTTTAAGGCCTACGGTGAAACTTTTACCGCAAATTTTATCCTCCGTAAAATACTCGGTTTCGGCTTCAACGTTAAATTCGCAGTCGGCTGCGCAGGCAAGATATTGATCTGTGGACTGCGTTTTGGCCATTATAAAGTCCTTTTCGCAACCTGCTACAGTCCAGCGTGATTCTTTGCCGAAGTGCTTTCCGTCAAAGCGTAAATAAGCGGATAGGGTCAAAGTGCAGTCCCGATCTGCGGTAAAGGTTATACGCTGGTAAAAACGTTTATAACGCTGCATGTCCAAAAAGCGGGTGAAAGTAACCGCCAAATTTACGCCGTCAACCATAAAAGTCAGCTTGCGGACGAGCTTACCCGTGTTCAGATATAAAGTCCTTTCATATCCGTTATAAGGCGTTTGGGACATATCAACGGGCTTTCCGTTCACGCTTAATTTTACGTCCGTAAAATTGACTGCGTTTACCATGTAATGGGTTCTTGTGGAAATACCTTTATAGGCACATTCCGATCTATCGGAATACTCGTAAATTCCGTTAAAATAGGTGCCGTTAAGGGTGGGGAAGGCGGTGCCTTCTTCCAAAAAGCCCCTTACACCCATATATTCGTTTCCGAGCGAAAATACCGATTCGGCAACCATTGAAAAGTCTTTTTTATACTCGGTTTCCGTAACCTTCCAAGGATCGACCGAAAAATGTTTAAGTGAAGTTTTAGCCATAAAAATCTCCAATAAATTTATTTAGGCGTAAATTACGGTTATTAGTAACTTACGCCTCTAATTTAGCCTTTAACGCCGCTCGTGGCGTTGGTTCCCGTGATTTGTTTTTGGAAAATAACAAACATCAAAACTTGCGGCAAAATGGAAATTGAAAGCGCCATAAGGTATTTGTCAATTCCAAAGTCCGCCATCTGCGACATTGTGGATTTAAGGTTATATATCTTAACCATTACAGTGCAAAGTTTATCGTCCTGTAAAAGTAAGTATGGTAGCAAAAAGTCCGCCCAGGAGGCTGTCATTGCAAATATGCTTATTACCCCGACTATGGGCTTACTAAGCGGTAGTACCACCGAGAAAAACACCCTTAAAGAATTCGCACCGTCAAGCCGTGCCGCTTCCATAAGAGAGCGGGGGATTGTGTCGAAGTAATTTTTGAACATCATAAAGTAATAGGCGTTTGCGCCGTACAAAAGGCACAGGGGAATATACATTCCGTAACCTTTAAGCCCAAGCGACACTATGTTTGCATACAGCGGCACGAGGGAAGCGACTGCAGGTATCATATAACTTGCAAGTATAAGGTTATATACGAGTTTATGCCCAAGCGGTTTTACAATGGAAACGGCGTATGCCAAAAGCCCGTTTAATACCACTGCGGAAAATACCGAGCCCGCCATTACTATAAAGGTATTTATAAAGTATTTGCCAAAGCCTATCGTTTTCCAAACTTCGCCTATTTTGGAAAGATTGAAGGCTTCAGGAAAGAACTTAAAGGGGGTTGAAAAAATTTCGTCTGCTTCCTTAAAGCCCGCAAAAAACAGCCAACCTATGGGGATTATTGCCGAAAGACAGGCAACTATTAAAAGGAAGATTATTACCGCATACAAAATTTTGAATCGCGTGTGTTTGTATTCTACGCCTACAACTAAGCCTTCGTTTTTCTGTCTTAACTTCATCTTTCTTCCTCCTTTTTGGAGAGTTTGAAGTACAAAAGACTAAGCGAGACGATAATTATGGCAAGGATAACCCCGCACGCCGAGCCTACGCCCGGATTTTTGTCCATAAAGGAGTATTTATAGCAAAGGTACATAAGGGATATAGAAGCGTTGTCGGGGCCGCCGGCTGTTAGCATCATCGGCTCGTAGAACACTTGAAATACCGATATTATCTGCAAAATAAACAGTAGTTTGATAGTCGGCTTTATGGACGGAAGGGTTACGTACCAAATACGTTGGAAAAGGTTTGCGTTGTCAAGGCGTGCAACCTCGTATAATGCGGTGTCCACCGTCTGAAGGGCAGACAGGTAAATAAGCACGGTTGCGCCCGCACCCCTCCAGGTCATTACCATAACTATTGCCGGAATAACGAAGTTTTGGTTTGCCAAAACGGTTATAGGCTCTTTACCAAACAGCGAAAGTATAGCGTTTATCATGCTACCTCTGGAGCCGTCGAGTATATACACCCACATGAGCATTACCGATACGCCTGAAATAATACTGGGAAGATACAGTATGCACCTGAAAGCAGCTCTGAAATGTATTACTTCCGACAGTAAAAGCCCCAAGATAAGGGGAAGCAAAAAGCCGATAAGTATGGACCAAAAGGCGTAAAGGAAGGTGTTTTTTAATGCGCTGAAGAATGCGGGATCCGCAAAAAGTTCCTTATAATTTTCAAACCAAATAAAATCCGTCTTTTTAAAACGGTGTATTTCGTAAAAGGAATAACTTACGTTTTCTATAAGCGGCGCCCACACAAAGTACGCAAAAAGGATAAGCGTAGGCAGCATTATTGCCCAGCCCCCCCAATTCTTTTTTATTACAAGTTTCGCTTTTTGAAAAAAGCTTGCCGGCTTTTTTAAGCCGTCGTTGGTTTTTGCCATAGGTTTTACCATTTAATGCGGTTTTTTAGGTTTATTTGTTTACTTTTGACAAGTATCTTGTCTGGAAGTTGTTGTTTGCGGTAGTAAGTAGAGACGTCGGGTTTGCCGTGCTGGAATTAGACAAAACGTTTTGTATGGAATCGTCCAGTATCCCGTACATTTCCTGACAGTAGTTGGGGGATTCGGCACGCCGCATGGTGTAAATGGTGTCGAAAAAGTCCTTCATATACTCGTAGTTTACGTTTATCTTGGAGGTTTCAAGTTCCTCTGCTACTTCAAGATAGTCTGCGTTCTTCCATGGCTTTATGGTGGGAAGAATAGGCATGCCTTTCTTCTCGGCAACCTCAAAACCCTTTTCCATTGCGGAAAGGGAAATATCGTCGATTACGGGGCTTCTTCCGATATAGTGAAGGAATTTGAGTGCGCCCATAACCTGCTCGTCGGAAGCGTTTTCAGCAAACACGTAAGGGGTTCCGCCAAACAGTGCGTAGCGGGAGGTTCCGTCGCCCGTCGGCATCGGTACGAAAGCAAAGTCGTCCTTACTGAAGTTGTAGCCGGTGATAGGCTGGCTCAAATAATCGTTGCCCGCAAAAGCCATCAATACTCGGTTTGTCCCGATTTTTGCAGGGAAATCGTTGTAGTTTAAGGACGTACCGGGATAGCAGTAACCGTTGTTTGCTAAGTCCTGTATCCATTCAAGCGCCTTTACCATACCGGGGTCGTTAAGGTTAGCCGTCCATTTGCCGTCCGCACCCTTTATCTGAAGGTCCTTTGAGCCGAAGTTCCAGGCAAGGTTGCAAAGTTGCCAACCGCCCGTTTTGTTTGCGGCCAATATCAAAAGCCCGTAAACGTCGTCGTAGACTTCGGAAACCTTTTCGCAAAGGGTCTTAACTTCGTCAAGAGTGGTAGGGTATAAAGGATTTCCGTTGTCGTCGTAAATTTTGTAAGTTCCGTCCGGCTTTTTGTCGATTTCACCCATGTCGTACAGGATCTGAAGATTGATAAAAAGCCCCATGCCGTAACCGTCTCTCGGAACGCCGTAAATTTCACCGTCTTTTGTAAGGGTTGCACGCATGTTGTCGTCCATTTTGTCCGTCCAGCCAAGTTCGTTAAGTTGGTCGGTAATTTTGCGGATGTAACCCTCTCTTATCAAGGTTTCGGGTTCCGTAAAATAGGTTTGGAAAATTGTGGGAAGTAGTCCTTGATTGCCTTTTGCGGCAACCGTTTCCGGACTGTAGGTGTAAGGTTCGGCAACAATTTCGTATTCGGGGTTATCCGCTTCGAAGGCGGCTTTCCACTCGTTATACATGCTTATGTCGGAAGTCTGCGAGGCTTCCGGCCAAAAACCTACCGATATTTTGATTTTTCCGTTATCGTCGCCGTTACAGGCTGTAAAAAGCGTGGCAAAAAGACAAACGGACAATAAGATACAGATCAACTTTTTCATCATAATCCTCTCCATAAATTTATAATGATTGATTCTAAAAAAATTATATATTGGAAATGCGTTGTTTTCAATGGCTGTAATCTGCAAAATTGTAGACAAAACTGCACAAAAGCCTACGGCGGAGGGAGCCTACGGCAGATAAGAGAGAAAATCGAAGAGAAGAGGATTTAAAGTATTATTGAAGTTCCCTGCGTGAACGGCAGGATTGCCGCGGAGCGCACGCTCCTTTCAATGACGTAGTTATTATTGGAAACTGCGGGTTGTTGGTTTATAGGGTTTTGCCATATAACGCTTAAAGTCTGCATAACTTTTAAGCCATTATGATTTCAGACCTTTTTATTGTCATTTTGGATGATAATTATTGAATTCGATTAAATTAGTTTGACAATATAATCGAATCAAATTATACTTATAATATGCGTGGTTTTTCTGCCAGTAACTAATAACTAACGAAAGACTTGCATATTTTCTTTCAGGGGGATAAACATGAAGAAAAAACTTTTAGTTTCGGTGCTTATTGCCGCTATAGCGGTCGTGTGCTTAGTGGCGTTTACCGGTTGCGGAAGAGGTGGTATAGACGGCGTAATTTATGATGTGTCACCGGACGGCACTTTTGCGGTAGTTGTCGCTTACAAAGGCATGTAAAAAGAGGTAAAAATTGTTTCAACTTATAACGATCTGCCGGTAACAGGTATTTTAAAAGACGCCTTTAAGGACTCCAAAAACCTAACGAGTGTAGTTTTACCGGACGGTTTAATATTTATGGGCGCTTCGTCCTTCGAAAATTGCAGTAACCTTACAAGCATAGAGATACCCGATAGCTTAAGAAGTATCGGCGGGTATGCGTTCAAAGGTTGTAGTAGCCTAAAAAGCATAGTAATCCCCGACGGGGTAACGGAGATTGATAATTATGTTTTCGAAGATTGTAGTAGTCTAAAAAGCATAGTAATCCCCGACGGGGTAAAAATGATTGGTAAGGCTTCGTTCAGTGGTTGCAGCGAACTAAATAACGTAGAAATCCCCGAAGGGGTAGAAATAATAGATGACGGCGCGTTTAAAGGCTCTGCAGGACTAAATAGCATAGTAGTTCCTGACAGTGTAAAAGAGATTGGTGATTCTGCTTTCGAAGATTGCCTCGGACTAAAAAGCGTAAAAATCGGTAACGGTGTAACGTATATGGGAAAAACCGTATTTGCAAATTGCAATGAACTTACAAGTATAACTTGTCCTACTATCGCAATTCCCCATATACCCGATTGTATTCAAACGGTTGATTTAACGTCGGGCGAAAAAATTGATAATGAAGCGTTTAAGGATTGCAAAAACCTTACAAGCGTAGAAATCCCCGACAGCGTTACAAGTATCGGTAGATATGCGTTCTATAATTGCAAAAAGCTTGATAGTGTAATAATACCTGACAG
>CATZIC010000038.1 GCA_958419945.1 uncultured Clostridia bacterium
TATTTCAAAGTTTTTTGAAATTCAGGCGGATTTTTTTATGAAAAAAATTATTAAATGCTTGACAAATTTATTTTGACGAGGATAATAATAAATAGAAAAATCCGTTTTTGTCCAAACAAAAACAAAAAAGGTGCGCGGCATGAAAGGAGACGTTCTCCTCAGCGCTTTGGCAGATAAATCACGGCTGAGAATCCTTGCTTCTCTTACCGAAAGACCGAAGTTTGTCGAAGAACTGAGTTTGGAACTTAATATTTCCGTCTCGACGGTCAGTTTTCATTTAAAGAAGCTACTGACCGCCAATCTTGTCGTTGCAAAAAAAGAGCAGTATTATCAAATTTACTCAATATCAAATAAAGTATTGTCGGAAGATTTATCAAGGCTGCTTAAAACCGCGCTTCCTGATAAGGACGTTTTTGTAAACGCTGTCAAAAAGGAATGTTTTGAAAACGGCAGGGTGCTGGATCTTCCCGTTCAGATAAATAAACGAAAGGCGGTTTACAAAATAATTGCGGACGAATTCAGTCCCGCTAAATCTTATACCGAGGGCGAAGCCTCGCTTATAATTGCCGAAAAGTGTGAAGATTATATGACGGCAAAGCGTGAAATGCTTGACTACGGGTACATTAAAAGGCAGAAAGGGAAAATCGTAAAAGTGCCCCTATAAGCCCGTTATCGCATAATTTTAAACAATTTTCAACAAGAAACGCACAAAATCCAACAAGCTAACAACATTAAAAACAAAACTTAACTAAACAAGTAAAATTTAAACTTATTTCACGTATAGGAGGAATCGGTTATGCAAAATAAAAACTATGTGGCAGAGAATATTAAAATTCTCGAAGGCTTAGAGGCCGTAAGGCTAAGGCCGGGCATGTACATTGGGGGAACCAACGTAAAGGGCCTACACCACATTTTATGGGAAATCGTAGATAACTCTATCGACGAAGTATCGAACGGTTATGGGGACACCGTGCTGGTAGTTTTATATCCCGACGGCAGTGCTTCCGTCGAGGACAATGGCAGGGGAATTCCGACCGATATTCATCCCAAAGCCAAAGTTTCGGGTGTAGAAGTCGTGTTTACTCACCTTCACGCAGGCGGAAAATTCGATAATGACAACTACAACTATTCGGGCGGCCTTCACGGCGTAGGCGCATCGGTAACAAATGCGCTTTCCGAATGGCTTAAAGTAGAGGTCTTTAAAAAGACTATTTATAAAATGGATTTTAAAAGTTACGTTGATAAAAAGACGGGTAAAATCCATGCGGGCGTGCCGACGGGACCGCTTGTTGATACAAAAGTCGCTACCAAAAAGACGGGTACTTTCGTACGCTTTAAACCGGATCCGACAATGTTCGAATCCGTAGAGTTTAACGCCGAAGTTATCGCAAGAAGGCTAAGGGAACTTGCGTTCTTAAATAAAGGTATTAAACTTAAATTTGTCGACAACCGCTCCAAAACACCGGAAGAATTGACTTTCTGCTACGAAGGCGGAATTTACGATTACGTAAAATATCTTAACGAAGGCAACAACGTTTTGGTGGACAACCCGATTTATGCGAGCACCGAGGTCGATTTGGGCGAAAAGCTGGATAAAATGAAAGTGGAATTCGCCATTCAGCATACCGACGGCTATAACGAAACGGTTTTGTCTTTCGTAAACAATATTCCCACGCCCGAAGGCGGTAAGCACGAAGAAGGTTTCAAGTCCGGCCTAACAAAAGCCCTTAACGAATACGCACGCGCGCACGGCCAACTTAAAGATAAAGACGAAAACTTTTTAGGCGAAGATTTCCGAAAAGGCATGACTGCGATAATTTCCATAAAAATGAAGAATGCGCAGTTTGAAGGACAGACCAAGGCAAAACTCGGTAACCCGGAAGTCAAAAACGCAATGGACGGCGTTACCTACTCCGAGCTCGGCAAGGTAATGAAGAGCAAAAAGCAGTTTGCGGACTTCGATAAAATTATTCAAAAGGCCATCGAAGAGGCTAAAGTCAGAAAGGCGATAAAGCACGCCAAGGACATTGCAAGGGCAAAAACCTCGGCGGACCGCACCAAGCTTGTCGGTAAACTTGCCGACTGCTCGTCAAGAAAGGCGGCTTTAAACGAAGTGTTTATCGTGGAAGGCGATTCCGCAGGCGGAAGCGCGAAGCAAGGGAGAGATCGTCAGTATCAGGCAATACTTCCGCTCCGTGGTAAACCGCTTAACGCTGAGAAAAAGCGTATCGAAAAGATTTTGGAAAACGAAGAAATCCGTACCATTATAAGCGCACTCGGCACCGGCATCGGCGACGACTTCAAGATGAAGGACTTAAATTACGACAAAGTAATTATCTTATCCGACGCCGACCAGGACGGCGCACACATTCGTGCAATACTTTTAACCTTCTTCTATCGCTACATGAAACCGCTTATTCAGGAAGGTCACGTTTACATCGGCATGCCACCCCTTTATAAGATTTTCAAAAAGGACGTTGTCGAATACGCTTACGACGATAAGGAGCTTAAAAAGAAGATAGAAATCGTCGGGAGAGGCTACTCCTTACAGCGCTATAAAGGTCTTGGTGAAATGAACCCGCAGCAACTTTGGGAAACCACTATGAACCCCAAAACCCGCATGCTTATGCGCGTAACGCTAGACGATATTGCCGAAGCCGAAAGACTTATTCCTATACTTATGGGAAGCGAATCGGACGGCAGAAAGGCCTATATCCAGAACTATGCGGACTTTAATAAAGAAGATAACTTCGAACTTCGTAAAGAAGGCTAAAAGTCGGCCTATAAGTCGGTTATTACAGTAAATTTGCTGTCTTTAGGCAGTACGTAAGACGCTAAAGAACGCTAAAAGAAGACCGATTTATTCGACATTTTTGAGGTGAAAAATGGAAATTACAGGAAACGAAAAAAATATAATAAACAATGCCTTTGAAGACGTTTTACATAATTCGATGATTCCTTATGCGGAATACGTAATTTTGGACAGGGCCATTCCGCGTGTAGAGGACGGGCTTAAACCGGTCCAAAGAAGAATCATTTATTCAATGTATGAAAACGGAATCTTCCCCGACAAAGGCTACAAAAAAAGTGCCAGGGTTGTCGGTGAAGTTTTAGGTAAATACCACCCCCACGGCGATATTTCCGTATACGACGCAATGGTAAGGCTCGCTCAGCCATATAACATGCGTATGACCCTTGTAAACGGCCAGGGTAACTTCGGTTCGGTGGACGGCGACCCCGCCGCTGCAATGCGTTACACCGAAGTCAAAATGCAACCGCTTGCGTTAGAGCTTGTAAAAGATATTGAAAAGGATACCGTAAAATGGAATCTTAACTTCGACGATTCTTTGAAAGAGCCGGACGTTTTGCCCGGGCATTATCCTAACTTACTCGTAAACGGCGCAACGGGTATAGCGGTAGGGCTTGCCACAAACATTCCCCCGCATAATCTCGGAGAGGTAATAGACGGCGCCTGCGCATACATAGAAAATCCGAAAATCTCTCTTGACGAAATTATGAAAATCGTTTCGGGGCCGGACTTTCCGACGGGCGGCTTTGTAATTGCGGGCGACGAACTCAAAAAAGCTTACGCAACCGGCAAAGGCAAAATTATGATGCGTGCTAAACTTCACCTTGAAGAAAACGACAAGGGACAGAAAAGCATAGTCATAACGGAAATTCCTTATACGGTAAACAAAGCGGATATGCTCAGAAAGATCGACGAAATGTGTTCGGACGGCGACGACAAGCGCAAAAAACAGGTGCTTGCGGATAACATTATGTCGGTTGCCGACGAATCCGACCGTAACGGTATGCGTGCGGTCATAAGACTTAAAAAGGACGCCAACGTAGAAAAGACCCTCGAAGCTTTGTATAAATATTCCGATCTGCAGTTGTCGTTCGGCATTAACATGGTTGTAATAGCTGACGGCAAACCGCAGCAGCTAGGGCTTTTGGACGTCTACCGCTACTATACGGAATTCCAAAGAAACGTAATTTTGCGCAGAACAAAATACGACTTGGATAAGGCGAAAGAGCGTGCTCACATTTTGGAAGGCCTTATTATTGCGGTTACCAATATCGATGAAGTAATAAGGATAATCAAGACTTCGCAGGATACGGCGACTGCCCGTGCAAATTTAAGAAAGGCTTTCGGACTTACGGAAAAGCAGGCGAACGCCATACTTGATTTGCGCTTGGCAAGGCTTACAAAACTCGAAGTCAACAACTTAAAGGCTGAACTTAAAAATCTTAAGGAGCTAATAAAGGAATACGAAGCCATTATTGCAAGCAAGAAAAAACAGTTCGAAGTCGTTATCAAAGAACTTTTGGAAGTTAAAAGAAAGTACGGCGACGACAGAAGAACTACAATCGTTGATTCCGCGGATAAGATCGTGGTTAAAAAAGGCGAGGACAAAACCGTCGTTGAAACCTATTACGTTTTGGCAAGTAAGTCCGGAAATTTAAGAAAGGTTAAACCCTCGCAGTTTAAGCGCATATGCGAAAATCAAAAACCGACGCCTCGTGATATCTTCAGCATTTCCTGTAAGGCAACGACAGAAGAACAGGTTTACGCATTTACAAACCTCGGTAACTGCTTCAAGATAGACGTCGAAGTCATGCCTGAATCTAAAGGCGGCTTAAGTGGCGGCGTTAAGCTCGAAGATATGTTCCGTCAGGCAAAGCCCGAAGAAAAGGCGGTAGGGCTGTTTGCCGTGAAAGGAATAGAAGTGCCCGAAGGCAGACTTGTATTTATCACTAAAGAGGGCAACATTAAGATTACCCCGTGGCAGGAATACACCGTTCTTAAAGGCTACTATCAAGCAATGAAGCTCAAAGACGGAGATGAGATTATTACCGTCGAACAGGAAAAAGCTGAAACCACTGTTTTGTACGTAACCAAAAAAGGTATGACCCTTAACATGGACGGCGAGGTGCCTGAACAAGGAAGGGTGGCAGGCGGCGTTAAAGGCATCGGCCTATATGACGGAGACGAAGTTATTTACGCAACCCAGATAAGCGAAAAGGCAAAAATTGCAATCGGCGCATCCAACGGTATGTTTAAGATCGTGGAATGCGACACCATCAAAAAGCTCGCAAGAACGAGAAAGGGCGTAATGATTATGGACCTTGGAAACGAGAAGTTCGGCGAAATCATTTTAAGCGCCAAAGTTATCGAAGAAGGTATTACAAAAGGCGTTTACATACTTGACAGAATGTCGCAGGATTTCTACGCCACTATCGAGGACGTTCAAAAAGACAGTAGAGAGTCAAAAGGTAAACTTTTGAAAAACGTAGGTAACTGTCAGCCCGATAAGATTTTGTTCTTCTAATCGGCAAAGAAAGTAAATTATAAAACAAAACAGGCAAAAATCGGGCTATAGGTCGGTTTTTGCCTGTTTTTTGTGTATCGTAAAGGTTTTCGGAAGGTAATTTAAGCGGCCAAAATAAATGGTTAATGCTGAAAAAATAAAAAGCTTATTTTGCCGCTAAATAATTAAAAAGTCCGCCTATGGGTCGGTTATCGGCTATTTTTCAGAATTTTATATAGCCTTTTTGTGGGATTTGATTATAAAATAGGGTATTATGTAAAAAATGGATTAAAACGGACAATTTTTGTTGACGGAAGAATTACAAAAGTATATAATAATATAAAATAATTACAAAATTGATAAATCGGTGATGACATGCAATTTAAAATTTCACTTGCAGGTGATTTAGGAAGCGGTAAAAGCACTGTTGCTAAAATACTTAAGGACAGAATGAATGCAGAGATCGTTTCCGCGGGCATTATTTATCGTGAGATAGCAGCAAAACTCAATCTTACCGTCGAACAGTTTAACATCAACAACGAAAAAGATCGTCAGTACGATACTCTTGTCGACAACATGCTGATGTCTTATGACGATAAAGAAGGCAATTACATTTTCGATTCCCGTCTTGCCTTTCACTTCGTACCGTCCGCGGTAAGTTTTTATCTTAAAGCAGATAAAGACGTTGCCGCGCACAGGGTATTTGACGCCCATAGAGCGGACGAACATTTCGGAACGATTGAAGAAACCGAAAAAAGCCTGTTTTCCCGCCGCGCAAGCGAAAAACGCCGTTACCTCGACTATTACGGGGTTGACATTTTGGACATGAATAATTACGACTTCGTAGTCGACACTACTTCCGTAACGCCGGAAGAGGTTGCCGAAAGTATTTTAACACTTTGGAAAACCAAAGTTAAATAATAAAAAATAGGGCTATAAGCCCATTATCGATAGTTTTTTACTAATTTTATGAGGTGAATTTATGCATTGGGCAGAAAAGCTTGCGGAAGATATTATCGCAAGAAACCCTAATAAAGAAGAATACGTTTGCGCCGCCGGAATAAGTCCTTCCGGCTCCGTTCATATTGGCAATTTCAGAGATATTGCTACTAGCTTTTACGTCGTACAGGCGCTTAAGAAGAAGGGTAAAAAAGCCCGTCTGTTGTTTTCTTGGGATGAGTTTGACAGATTAAGAAAGGTTCCCGGAAACATTGCGGCAATCTCCGAAGATTTCGGTAAATATATCGGTATGCCTTACGCCTTTATTCCCGACCCGCATAACGAAAAATCCTCTTATGCGGAGTATAACGAAAAGGAATTCGAAACTTCCTTAGAGGAACTCGACATCCACCCCGATTATCGCTATCAGGCAAAGGAATACACTTCCGGCAGATACGTCGAGGGCATAATTTACGCCGTAAAAAAGAGATTTGAAATTTACGACATTTTAATGAAGTATAAAACGCAGGATGCCGACGAGGGCGAAAGGGAAAAATATTATCCCTTAAACGTTTACTGCGATAAATGTCATACCGACTTTACAGAGGTTTTGTCTTCTTCCGAGGACGGAGAGGAAATTACCTTCCGTTGCAAAAAGTGCGGTGAAGAAAAGACGGTAAAAATCCGCGACTACCACTTTATAAAACTAGTATGGAAAGTGGATTGGCCTATGCGTTGGGGCGTCGAAGGGGTTGACTTCGAGCCGGGCGGAATAGACCACGCTTCCGCGAGCGGTTCATACGTCGTCGCTTCAGATATTGCCAAAAACGTTTTAGGTGTTACCCCACCACTTTTCCACGGCTACGGTTGGTTATCTATAGCGGGCCTCGGCGACATGCACTCTTCTACAGGTAATAACATTACCCCTGCAGAGGTTTTGAAAGTTTACGAACCTGATATGATTCGTTGGCTGTTTGCAAAGTACGAACCCAAGGCGCCGTTCTCCTTTAACTTTGACGATACCATTATACGCCATTACAGCGAGTTCGATAAAGGTGTGGAAGCTTACAAAAACGGCGAAGCGGACGAGTTTTATGATTCCGTCTTCGATATGTGCTTAATCCACGGTAAAAACACGCGCTCCAAAGTGCCGTTCGGTGTGCTTGCAAGCGTTGCGCCTATCGTAGACTTCAAGCCCGAACCGGTAAGGGCCTTGCTTAACAAAATAGACGTGGAATTTACAAAAGAGGACGAGGAAAGACTTTTGAGAGTGAAGAATTGGATCACGATCCATCAGCCCTCCAAAATGTACAAACTTCTTACCGAAAAAAATACCGCTTACTATAACGAGCTTGACGACGCCAAAAAGTCTGCCGTCAAAAAGTTGCACGACTATATTGAGGCTCAGGACAACTTAAAAGAAAAGGACGTTCAGCAGTTCATATATTCAATAATCAACAATCCGGAACTAAGTAAGAAGGAAAACATGGCTATTCAGCAGCAATACTTTAAAGCCTTCTATAACCTTCTTATAGGTCAGGATGCGGGTCCGAGGCTTTATCTTTTCCTCGCCGCAGCCGATAAAAAGGATTATAACTTCCTTCTTGATTTTTAATTTCAAAATAAGAGAAAAAAGCAAAATAAGACAAAAAAGTCGTTCTATAGGTCGAAAAATCGACCATAGAGCGGCTTTTTCCGTTTAGTTGAAATTTTCAATTACCGATGCAGCGACAAAAAAATTTTTTATTATACAAAAACAGTTATAATCCACGAAGTAAAATCATTTTATAATATACGCACGATGGAAGTTTATATCGAGTACGTAATATTAGACAACCTTATAATGGATTATCTTCTACTAAAAGAAACGGCGATACTACTGAAAGTCAAGTTCAAAAGGTTAAGGCTTTTTTTCGGTGCGGTTATCGGCGTAGTAGGGGCGGTAGTTTTTCCGCTTCTTAAAATTCGTGCGGAATATCTCTTTCTTTTAAAAATTCTGCTCGGCGCACTGATATGTTTTATTTCGGTAAATCACTCCAAATTTTCTGCCTATCTGAAATATTTTAACGTGTTTTTGCTTATGACCTTCGTGCTGGGCGGGGCGGTGCTCGGAGTATTCTATCTTATCGGAATAGATATAAAGTCTTACGGAAGCTACGGCCTTCCGGTAGGGGTTACGGTGCTGTTTGGTTATCTTCTTGTATTAGCGGTAAAAAAAGCGGTAAAAAGCACTGTAAACGGGCTTATTACCGATAAGTTTAGGTACAAGTGTATACTAAAATCGGGAAGCGTGGCGATAAAAGCGACGGGGTATTTCGACAGCGGAAACCTTCTTGTCGACCCAAAAACGGGGCTTCCCGTAGCGCTTTGCAAAAAACACGTAATCGATAAAATGATAAAACGGGGGGCTACTTTTCCGCCCGCTAGGGAAATGGATTATTCCACCGTGGTATGTGGTGGAAGGCTAAAACTTTATTCCGTGGATTGCCTTCTTATCGAAGGACAAGACGGCAATAAAAAAAGAAACTGCCTATTGGGTATGGTTAGCGACGACGCCTTTAAAGAGGACCTTTTAATTGGCGCTTACGTTTTGTAAAAGTGGGGCTATAAGCCCGTTATCAACTATTTTTAGGGTAAATTATATGAACGTTTTATTAAAAATCAAGGAATTTTTCAAAAGGTTCCTATCCAAAAATGAAGTACATTATCTTGCACAAGGGGACGCACTCCCCAAGCCTTTAACGAACGCCGAAGAACAGGTTATGCTTATGCGCCTTGTGGACGGAGACGAAGAGGCAAAACGAGAACTTATCGAGCACAACCTTAGGCTTGTCGTGTACATAGCAAGAAAATTCGATAACACGGGTATCGACCTTGACGACCTTATTTCAATCGGCACTATAGGGTTAATTAAGGCTATAAATTCCTTTAACCTTGACAAGAAGATAAAACTTGCCACGTTTGCCTCGCGTTGCATCGAAAACGAGATTTTAATGTATTTAAGAAGGATTTCCAAAAGCCGTGGAGAGGTTTCTTTCGACGAGCCTTTAAACGTTGACTTTGAAGGTAACGAATTACTGCTTTCCGACGTTTTGGGCACCGATTCGGACGGTGTTACAAAACAACTCGAATCCACTTGCGAAAGGCAGATTTTGCAGGAAGCCTTGCAAAAACTCAATAAGCGTGAAAAGGAGATTATGGTTTTAAGGTTCGGGCTTAAAGGGGATAAGGAACTTACCCAAAAAGAGGTAGCGGACCTTTTGGGAATTTCCCAAAGTTATATTTCCCGCTTGGAAAAGAAGATAGTTGTAAAACTAAGAAAAGAAATTAAAAAAGCGGAGTCCGAATAGTAAATAAGTCCCTCTATAGGTCGGTTTTTCGCTATATTTCGACAAAATCACAGAAAAAATTGCCCCAAATATTCCGTGGCAATTTTTTTCTTATGTACAAAAAAATCCGTGGCTTTTAAACCGTAAAATTTACAAAAGCAGGCGCAAATTTTTTACAACAGAACAAATTTTCGATTTACTATTGACAAGGCACAGGTTTGGTGATAAAATATTGTAGCATCAAAATAATATAGTTTTACAAGAGGTTCTTGTAAGGGGGTAATATGGAAGGTTTAAGAGAGGCGCTTAAGGATTGTATGTACGTAGATTACTTGTTAAGAATCCTTCTTGCGCTCGTATTAGGTTTTTGTATCGGTTTCGAAAGGAAATCGAGGGCAAAGGAAGCAGGTATCAGAACTCACGCACTTGTCGCCGTCGGCGCAGCGTTGTTTACCATAATTTCAAAGTACGGTTTTACAGACTTAGGGGACGTTGACGGTGCAAGAATAGCAGCACAGATAGTTGCCGGCGTAGGCTTTTTGGGCGCAGGCATGATAATGCACCAAAGGCAGGTAATACACGGGCTTACAACGGCTGCAGGCATTTGGGCAACCGCAGGCGTAGGTATGGCGGCTGCCGCAGGGTTATGGGAAGTCGCTATCGGCACCACCGTGCTTATGATTGGCGTTCAGGTACTTTTACACGCAAACATAAAATTCTTCTTAATGAAGCGTTATTATTCCTATAAGGTCAACTACTACGAATCGGAAAACGCACAGGTAAGTTTGCGTAAGATTTTCGGCGTGGAAAAATTTTCGAGACTAAAGATAGAAAAGAGGGAAGAAGAGCTCGTTTCGGTTGCAACGATAAGGACGGAAAAGGACATTCCCGACAGCGAAATTTCCAAAATTATTTCCGAAAACGAATTCATTATTTCCATGGAAAGTTTCAGTTCCGATACAGAGTAATCTGCGATAACGGGCATATAGCCCCACTTTTTGACGATAATCAGTAATTTTTTTCAGGTGTAAAATGGCAAAAACGGTTATAAAAGGCGACGTTTTATTTCAAAAAAATCCGACTTCGTTTGAAACGATAAAGTCCGGCTATCTCACGATAGAGGACGGAAAAATTCTTTCGGTTTCTGAAAAAAACAAGGCGTCGGGTGATTATGAATTTTTGGATTTTGACGGAAAACTTATCGTTCCGGGCCTTGTGGATACCCATCTTCACGCCCCGCAAAACGCTTTTCGTGGAACGGGTATGGACCTCGAACTTATCGATTGGCTTAACGAAAGCGCTTTCGTGGAAGAAGCAAAATATTCCGATCCCGAATACGCCGAAAAAGCGTACGAAATATTTACAAAAGGGCTTAAAGAGAGCGCCACGACGCGTGCTTGCATCTTTGCTACGCTTCATAAAGACGCGACCGTAACCCTTATGCAAAAGCTTGAAAACAGCGGACTTATAACCTACGTCGGCAAAGTGAATATGGACAGGAATTCACCTGACAATCTTACCGAAAAGTGCCCCGATAGGTCGATTTCCGACACAATTTCCGTAATCGAAGCTACTCAAAATCTTAAAAACACGAAGCCCATTTTAACGCCGCGATTCACTCCGTCGTGTTCTCCCGAACTTATGCAAAAACTCGGTGAACTTCAGCAAAAATATTCCTTGCCAGTTCAGTCCCACTTATCGGAAAATTTAGGGGAAATAGAACTTGTGAAGTCCTTACATCCCGACGCCGAGTTTTACGCACAAACCTACGACAAGTACGGACTTTTCGGAAAATCGAAAGAAGGAAAAGCGGTTAAAACCGTAATGGCGCACTGCGTGTGGTCGGGCGAAAAGGAACGTGAACTTATCAAGAAAAACGGCGTGTATATAGCCCACTCTCCGCTGTCTAATCTCAATCTTTCGTCGGGCATAGCGCCTATCAGGCGGTATCTTAACGAGGGCTTAAAGGTGACTCTGGCAACCGACGTAGCCGGCGGACACACAAAATCCATGTTCAGCGTTCTGGTTTCCACCGTGCAGGTATCTAAAATGTACTGGCGATTAGTAGATGAAACCTTGCAGCCAATAACATTTGCTGAGGCATTTTATATGGCGACGGCGGTTGGCGGAGAATTCTTCGGCAACGTAGGCCGTTTTGAAAAAGGCTACGACGCCGATATTTTGGTTCTTGACGACGAAGTAATTCCAACGGCTGAAAAACTTTCCGCGGAAAAACGCCTTGAAAGATACGCTTACTTAAACGGCGATTTGAGAAAGGGCGGTATTACGGCAAAATTCGTTAAAGGTAAGCGGCTAATCTAAGCCGAAACTATATTTTTAGCAATTCGAGACTATATTTTTAATAATTTTTTTAGAACAAATATTCCAGAATTTTACAAACCTCGGCGATTTATTTTCGAAAAATACAAATTTCACAAAAAAATTTAAAATAAATCCCGAATAACTCTTGAATTTGTGAAAGTTTTATGATAGAATAAAAATCGTAAAAAAATATTTTGCCTGTGAAGAGGTTATTTTTATGTAAAACGATGGATTCGCTTAATCAGAATACAGAAACGCCGCGTGCTTTTTCTGTATTTTTTTGGTTAAGGGGATTATCGCGAAATCTCGACGGGTAAAGTCGAAGCGGCAGGATCCGCTTTTTATTCGGCAAGGAGCATCATATGTACACTAATTTGCTTTTACTGAACAAGCTAAAGTCCGTAGACATTACCTTCTTTTTGGTATGTCTCGGCATAGTACTACTCATTGTGGCAATATATTTTCTCATACCGGTATTTCGCAAATCCCAGTATGAAGAAAGACGTGAAAGTTTAAGAAGACGCGAGGCTGCGTTCAAAAAAGGCCGTGCCGAAGCACTCGGTACGACCGAGGTTGCCGACCAAACGGCAACCAATGACGAAGCCGAGCAAGAAAAGCCGACTTCGGAAGAAACAAAGGCAACGGAAAAATAAGCTATGAAAAGAAGCAAGATTTTTCCTGCGATACTCTACTTTGTGTTCACTTTCCTGGTCGGTATTTTTATTGCCGTATTTTTGCCGGCGGTGTATCTATACAGCGGAGTATTGCTCGACACCATGTCGGACGGTCTTTATTCCGGCAATTACGAGGAAGCCATAAAAGTTGTCGGCGGATATTACGATTCCGACCCGATTTACGTTAAGGAATTCGAAGGCGGCGGTGGGTTTGTATTATTCGAAGCCGCAACCCTTGCCGCTAAAGAAACCGCGGACGAAGAAGAGGCAAAAAGGCCAAGTACGTTGCAAAAGTCTCACGTCGGCTTTTTGTTCGGCGTAACGGATCGGTATCCTACTGAGAAAGCAACTGATAACAAAACCGAAGTTTTGCTGACCGTAAACGGCACCGACAAATCTTACGGAATTTTGGATGCGGACACGGATGGGAACGGCAGTAAAGACGCTATACTTACCTATCGGGAAAAAGGCATAGTCATTCTGGAACTTTCGGAGGCGAATTATTCCCCGATAGAAGGAATGAAGTTCGTCGATTGTAACGGCAATATTTTCTTCGAATTTACCTTTGAAAAGCCGCTTTCCTACGACACCCCGTTTTTTAACGACTTAAGCGAAATAATGACAAGTTTCAACGAAGGCGCCGAGGACGGCGTTTTGGTGGAACAGGAAAAGACTTTCTTAAATAAAAGCGAACAGTACAAAAAGTACTCTTACGAAACGGCTGAAGCCCGCGCAGACAAAAAGTCTACGAAGACGGTTATTATATATTTTGTCGTAGTCTACGTTTTGGCGGATTTCATATTCACGCGTTTCATTATTAAATTTATAAGTTTCCTTTTGTTCAAGGTTTTCAAAATCAAGCGAAAGGAAAAACCTATGAAGGTTCACAACGAATCTTTCGGCAACGACTATTATTGTGCGGTAACTATTAAGGCCGTGCAAGAAAATCTCGGTTTTGACCAAACTATAACGGTAAGCTACGGCGAGGAACCGTTGGTCTTTGAGCTAAGGCCTGAGGAAAACTACGAAAAATATCTCAGGGTAAAAGCAGGCACCTACGGCAATTTGCAAACGGATATCCCCGAAGGTTACGCTTTGGAAGGATTACCGGAAGAGCTGATTGCAGACGGATACAAAAAAACAATAACAGTGAAAATTGTAAGGCGAGAGGATTAAACGCTTATGAAAATAACAATTCAGGATTTAACCAAAATATTCCCTTCGAGGAACAAAAAAGGCAAGGAAGTAGTTGCGGTTGACAAAATGAATATCGAAATTCCTTCCGGAAAATTAGTAGGACTTCTCGGCCCGTCCGGCTGCGGAAAATCTACAAGTTTGTTTATGCTTTCCGGTTTGGAAGCGCCTACGTCCGGCAAAATTTTCTTCGACAATCAAGACGTAACGACGTTAGCCGCCGAAAGAAGGGGCGTAGGTTTAGTATTTCAGAACTACGCATTATATCCTCATATGACGGTTGAGCAGAACATTATGTTCCCGCTTACAAATATGCGTCTTCCCAAACCCGAAGCAAAGCAAAGGGCTTTAGAGGCAGCGCAGCTCGTTCAGATAGAGGATTTGCTTGCAAGAAAGCCGAGCGAACTTTCCGGCGGACAGCAGCAACGTGTTGCAATCGCACGTGCACTCGTTAAAATGCCTAACGTACTTCTTCTTGACGAACCTTTGTCAAACCTCGACGCAAGACTAAGACTGCAAACCCGTGAAGAAATCAAGCGTATTCAGCGTGAAACGGGTATTACGACGGTATTCGTAACACACGACCAGGAAGAAGCTATGAGCATTTGCGACATAATGGTCGTTATGAAACTCGGCGTTGTACAGCAGATAGGCGATCCGCAGGGCATTTACGACGATCCTACCAATATGTTCGTCGCAAACTTCTTGGGAACTCCTCCTATCAATATATTTAAAGGTGAAATCAAAGGCGGAAAGGTTTACATAGGAGAAGAGGCCGTTATGGAAAAGAACGAGCCCGATCAACCCGTATTCGTAGGTATCCGTCCGGAAGGCTTTATTTACGACCCGAACGGCGTATTGACCTTAAACCTTGACCATATCGAAGTAATGGGCAGAGATAAAACCATAGTCAGCACTCACGAAGCTTCCGAGAAGCCTACCATCAGGTCTATCGTCGATTCCGACGTTAAGCTTGACAGGGACGCAAAATCGCTTAAATTTAACTTAAAACCCAATAAGGTATTCTTATTTAACGCCGAAACAGAGGAGAGAATAAGATAATGTCAAATCCTGAAAAGAAAAACTTTTTCGCCGAACTCGGTGAAAAATGTAAAAATCTTTGGGGAAAGTTCATCGGTCTTTTCAAAAAGGCACCTAAGCCAGAAGGAGAGGCCGCAACCGAAACCGCTGCCGCGTCAAACGGCGGTATGGTCGGCGTAGAACTTACCAAAAGAGAAAAGTTCTCAAGGTTTTTAAAGGCTGAACAGGGCTGGCTTTTCGTACTTCCCGCAATAATTTTGCTGTGCGTGTTTACCTTTTATCCGATAATAAACGCATTTATAAAAGCATTCCAACAAAATTACAATGCGTTAAGGGGAACTTACGACGGCTGGGGCTTTGAAAACTTTGTAAGGGTACTTAAAGGCGATACCGGCACCGGCGGCGCCAAATTCGTGCAATGTCTTGTAAACACAATGATATTCACCTTTATATCGGTACCTATTTCCACGCTGTTAGCCCTTCTTATCTCGGTTGCGCTAAACTCCATTAAAGCGTTGCAAAGGGCTTATCAGACCATACTGTTTTTACCCTATCTTACAAACTCGCTCGCAATGGGCGCGGTATTTGCAACCTTCTTTACCATCGTCGGTACGAAACGTCAGACCGATACCATAGGTATCGTCAATATGATATTCTTCCCGAATAACCCAATCGACTGGATGGAAGGGGGCACGGGTCTTACCTGGAACCTCGGCGCAGTTAAAATTCCTTGGACGAAGTACGTCGTAGTAATCGTTTACGAAATCTGGTCGGGACTTCCGTTTAAGATTTTAATACTCTTCAGTTCACTTCAAAGCGTAAACAAACAATATTACGACGCGGCGAAAATCGACGGCGCTTCCAAATCCACCACACTTTGGAAGATCACCACACCGCTTATCATGCCTATGATTTCATATCTACTTATAACGGGGATAATGGGCGGCATGAAGCAGTACACCGCAATAGTAGGCTTGTTCGGCGAACAAATGGGCAGGGACTACGATATGGGCACCATGGTCGGTTACATATATAGTTACGTAAACAACGGACAAATGGGCTACGCCTTTGCGGGTTCGCTACTACTGTTCGCAATAATAATGGTAATAACGGTTATCAACTTGCAGGTAAGCAAGAAAAGGGTAACCTATTAAAAGGGAGGGTGCTATGGAAAATTCTTTAACAAATAATTTAACCAATGAACTTCCCGAAACCAATTTTAACGTTGAAAAGGAACGCAGAAAACAAAAAATCGGCAAGATAGTCAAAAACGTTTTCGTTTACACCTTCTTGACCCTTTGCGCCGTTTTGGCATTCTTACCATTCTATTGGATGATAATATCCAGTTTAAAGACGGAAGTCGAATACCGTTCACCGGTACTTACGCTGTTTCCTAAGACTCTTCTTTGGAAGAACTACTCTCTTGTTTTAACGCAGACGAGTACTTCCGGTGCTTCATTTACACAAGTTCTCATAAATACACTTGTCGTAGGCGGCGTATCCACCCTTTTGGGCGTAGTGGTAACCATCGTAACCGCATACGCTTTGGCAAGAATGAACTTCCACGGAAAAAATCTTCTGTTCACCATTATGCTTGCAACGATGATGATTCCGGGCGAACTTTATACCTTAACAAACTACCTTACCGTTTCCGACCTTGACTGGAAGAACACGTACACGGTACTTATACTGCCTTTCTTGGTCAGTGTGTATTACATTTATCTACTTAGAAACAACTTTATGCAGATACCTAACTCCTTATATCAGGCGGCTAAGGTCGACGGATTGTCGGATATGGGCTATCTCGTTAAAGTAATGGTTCCTTTGACGGCGCCCACACTCGTATCAATAACCCTTCTTAAGTTTATCGGTACCTGGAACTCTTACATTTGGCCGAGGCTTGTCAACCAAGATAATTGGCGTATGATAACCAACTGGGTAACGAAAGGGTTTACCGATAACAAGTTCGTTATCTACGACGGCATTGTCGAAGGCGTAAGGTATGGTTCGGAACCTCTTACCACCTTGAAAATGGCGGCGGTATGCATGGTTTCACTGCCTCTCTTTATCCTCTTCATATTCTGTCGTAAGTACATTATGAAGGGCGTTTCAAAGAGCGGAACGAAAGGCTAATATCAAAATCCTTGTGCTATTACGTCATTGCGAGGAGCTTTAGCTCCGTGGCAATTCGGACACAAAAGTTAAATTTGTGTCAGCTATGGCTCCGTATGTAGTAAAGGGAGCTGTCGGCAAATCCGACTTAGGGATTGTCCGTTCCCGAAAGGGAATCTCAATAATTACTTTTAATCCTTAAAAAAATAAAAATATGTTTTTGGCGGCGGAATCCCCATTTAACCGACGCCTCACATAAAAAATAAAATAGGAGTGTTTTATGAAAAAAATCTTGTCCAAAATTGTTGTGTTTGCTTTAGTAGTTTGCTTAAGCGGCGCTGTTTCCGTTTTCGCGGGATGCGGCGGTAATCCTACCGATTACGAGCATACTATTATATTCTATTCCTCTCAGGGCGATTCGCTTCAAACCATTACGCAGAATGCTATTGCAAGTTTCGAAGCTAAATATCCCGGTTGGAAGGTTGAACATACCCCTCAGGGCGGTTATGACGAAGTAAAAGATAAGGTTTCGCAGGACTTACAGGGCGGTTATCAACCCGATCTTGCTTACTGCTATCCCGATCACGTTGCTTCTTATCTTCAGACCGGTAAGGTAGTTGACCTCAACAAGTACATCAATTCTACCGAAAAGGCACATTGGAACGTAACAGACGAAGAAGGTAACGTAACCGTAAAGAACACCAACTACACCGTTGGTTATACTGCGGAAGAAATTGCTGACTTCGTACCCACTTACTACAAAGAAGGTTTGGCAACGAACTTCGGCGATTACGACAAATTCGGTTATGCTGCTGACGCAATGTTAACCCTTCCGTTCGTAAAATCCACCGAACTTTTATACTACAACAAAACCGCTTTGGACGCTTGCGGTCTTGAAGTTGCTAAAACTTGGGACGAACTTTGGGCTCAATGTCCTACCCTCGTTAACAGATTTAATACCTGCACACCGCTCGGATACGACTCCGAAGCAAACTGGTTCATCACTATGTGCCAGCAGAACGGTTGGGGATACACGAGTGCAGACAGCAGTGAATATTATCTTTTCGGTACTCCCGAAAACAAGGATAAGATTTCTCCTTGGCTCAACCAGATAAAAGAATATTACGAAGCAGGTTACATCACCACTCAGGAACTTTATCAGGCTTATACTTCCGGTCTTTTCATCAAAGGCGCAGATGACGGCGGTTTGGTATACTGCATAGGTTCTTCCGGCGGTGCTTCTCACCAGAACCCCCAAGGCAAATTCGAATGGGGCGTTGCACCTATCCCCGGAACTAAATTAGCAGACGGTTCTATCAACAAATCCGTAATTTCTCAGGGTCCTTCCCTCGTTATGCTTACCGGCGGTAACAAGGTTACCAATGCTTCCGAAAAAGAAATGATGACCTTCATGTTCATCAAAGAGCTTTTGGATCCTACCTTCCAGGCAGCATTCTCCATCGGTTCCGGTTATAACGCAGCACGTCTTTCCGCTTCCGAAAACGAAGCTTACAAAGAACACGTTGCGGCAGCTGACACCAACATCGTTGCAGCAGCAGCTTTAGCAAGTGAAACAATGAGAAACGACTTCTTCGTATCTCCCGCATTCGACGGTTCTTCCGGCGCTCGTACTCAGGCTGGCAACATCATTCTTTATTGCTTAAAGGGTGAAAAGACTCCTCAGGACGCACTTGCAGACGCATATAAGAACTGCGGTGGCAAAAACTATTAAGTTTAATCCTAAAAAAATAAAAATCCGGTATTAGGTAAAATGAAAAAATTAATTTCTTTTGCTTTATGCTTGACACTTTTGTTAGCGCTTTGCCTTGTCGGCTGTGGAGGCGGCCAAGGCAAAGTTGCCGACAATACCGAGCATTTAAGCACGATAACAAACTCCTGTAAACTTACAAAAGCTTACGAAGGTAAAAGTTTTCTTTCCGAAGGTATCGGCGAGGCAACTGTTGTACACTTTACTGACGGTGATACCCTTACCGTCAACCTCAAAAAAGAGGGAACTTCGGTAACCATCCGTTTTCATTCGGTTGATACACCGGAATCCACCGGCGGTGTTGAAAAATGGGGTAAAGCCGCCTCACTGTTTGTAAAACAGCAATTAGAAAAAGCTACCGAAGTAGTAGTCGAAGCAACCGCTACGCCTGCCGAACACGATAGCTACGGCGTAAGGTATTTAGGTTACGTATGGTACCGTAATTCCGCTTCCGAACAATTCAAAAACCTCAATCTTGAGTTAGTTGAAAACGGATACAGCAAAAACACCGGTAACGACACGTCCAAATTCCCTTAT
>CATZIC010000039.1 GCA_958419945.1 uncultured Clostridia bacterium
TACTTCCGCTATCCGTAAAATGGTCCATATGCTCACATTTTCCTTGGCAAACTGTACAAATGCCGTCTGTAAAGGTGCATTCTTCCTCTACCGAACCGCAATCCTGACATTCAAAGGTGTGAACCATTTTTTCCGTGTCGCCGTTATAACTTAAATGAGAGGTTTGCATCCCCATTACGTTTTCATGCGGACATTTATAGCCGCAGAATCTGCAAACACCACCCTCGTAAGCATGACCTTGGTAAACACACAAATTATAACCGCATTCCTCGCAGATTGCCGAAGCGGACTGTTCTTCGCTGCGATAGAAGGAATGTAGTTCAGCCTCTCTGTCAGTACGTTTACAAGCCGAGCAGTACCAAACGTGGCATTTATGGTTTATTTCTTCAGTCCCGTTGTAATATTCCATATACGCAGGGCCGATTATGGTACATTTCTCTATAACGTTTGCCCCGCATTCTATACATTTTCTGCCGTGTGCTTGCTCTCCGTCGATTTCCTCCCAGGAATATTCGTTGTCAAAGAAGGTATGCTCCGTAACTTCAGTCAAATATTCTTTGCAGGTATCACATATCGTCCTATGACCGCCTTCGACTTCTACCGGGTGGACGTTTTCGTGCTTGCATTCCGTAGGCAGCAATGCTTCCTGACAGTAAATGCAGTGTCCGGTTTCGTCGTATTCGTGGTCAACTATCGGCAAATATTGGGTTTTGGTGTCGCCACAGTATTCGCAAACGCTATGTTGAACACCTTGTTCAAAGCAAGTTGACGGCGTTACAGTCGTCCATTCGCCGTACTTATGGTCCACTTTTGATACGGGCCTCCTCTGCATGTCTTTACAATACTCGCAATAGCGCTTCTCTGTCCCCTCTTTTTGACAGGTAGGATATTCCGAAGACAGCCATTCACCGTATTTATGTTCGACTGTCGGCAACGTTTGAGTTAGTTTATCGCCGCAGACCGTGCAAACCTTTTCTTGAGCCCCTTCTACTTGGCAAGTGGGTTCGGTCGTAGTCGTCCATTCGCCGTAGGTATGTTCAAGTTTAGGTAAAGTTTGGGTTTGCTTATCTCCGCAAACGGAACAAGTCTTTTCTTGTTTTCCTTCGGCTGCGCAAGTAGCGGCAGTTATTGTAGTCCACTCGCCGTATGTATGTTCGGTAAGCATCGGAATAACTTCGGTTTCCGCTTCGTTACATACGGAACAGACCCTCTTCTTTTGCCCCTCAGCACCGCAGGTAGCCTCTTTGACAGTAGTCCATTCACCGTATTTATGACCGAGTTTCGTTAAAATTTGTGTTTGTTTATCATTACATACAGAACAAACTTTTTCTTGTTTGCCGTCTGTCGTACACGTAGCCGCAGTTATGGTAGTCCATTCACCGTAGGTATGCGCAACTTTCGCTATCGGCTGAGTTTGATTATCGCCGCAAACCGAACAAGTCTTTTCCTGTTTTCCTTCAGCCGCACATGTCGCCGCAGTTACAGTTGTCCATTCTCCGTACGTATGTGCAACTTTCGCTAAAGTCTGAGTTTGTTTATCACCGCAAACAGAACAAACTTTTTCTTGTTTCCCTTCGACTGCGCAAGTCGCGGCGGTTACAGTTGTCCATTCGCCATATTTGTGTCCGAGTTTCGGTAAAGTTTCCGTAACCTTATCATTACATACAGAACAAGTCTTTTCTTGTGTGCCGTCTGTCGTACAGGTTGCTGGCGTTACGGTAGTCCATTCTCCGTACGTATGTGCAACTTTAGGCAACGTTTGAGTTTGCTTATCTCCGCAAACCGAGCAAGTCTTTTCCTGTTTACCTTCAACCGCACAAGTTGCTGTGGTTACGGTGGTCCATTCTCCGTACGTATGTGCAACTTTGGCTATCTTCTGGTTTGTTTATCACCGCAAACCGAGCAAGTCTTTTCCTGTTTACCTTCAACCGCACAAGTTGCTGTGGTTACTGTAGTCCAATCTCCGTAGGTATGCGCAACTTTGGCTAACGTTTGTGTTTCTTTGCCACCGCATGCCGAGCAAACTCTTTCCTTTTTGCCTTCTAGCTCGCAAGTGGCCTCGGTAACCGTTTCCCATTCCCCGTAAGTATGAGCGGTACCATCAACTTCAAGCAAAGTTTCCGCTTCGGTAATTTCCGTTTCTGCCTCTGCATCCGCAAAAAACTTATCGCAATCTTTGCAGTACCAGTATTCGATATTACCGCCTTCAACACAAGTCGAAGCCTTGGCGGAAATATTTTCAAGATCGTGCGCGTGCGTGTTTTGATGCGTTGGGTCTTTTCCTATTTGGCCGCATGCGGTCAAACCGAAAAGACAAATACTTATCACACTTACAAGTAATAATAAAATTTGGCGCTTTTTCATAAAAATCTCCTAAAAATACCATATGGTCGGTTACGCATTATTATATGCTTTGCGAACACGCCATTTTGATTATAGTATATTTTTCGGACAAACGCAAGGATTTACCGCCAAAATAGTGCCAAAGCGGAATATCTTTCATTTTTAAATGAAAAAGTGTGCAATTTGCTTGTTCTTGCTTTGATTTTTATACTGAATTTTTACTAAATCGTTGTTTTTCGGGATAATGTAAAAAATAAAGGCTTTCGGTTAATTTCAAAAATCCGAAAGCCCATTTTAAAGCTATAAACTTTTTAAGTCTGATAAAAGTCTAATTAATTTTCGATAAAAGCCAAATTAAGCCTTCATACCTTCTTCGACTGCAACCGCAACTGCAACGGTAGCGCCAACCATAGGATTGTTGCCCATACCGATAAGACCCATCATTTCTACGTGAGCGGGAACGGAGGAAGAGCCTGCGAACTGTGCGTCGGAGTGCATTCTGCCCATAGTATCGGTCATGCCGTAAGAGGAAGGACCTGCCGCCATGTTGTCGGGGTGAAGGGTTCTGCCCGTGCCGCCGCCGGAAGCAACGGAGAAGTACTTTTTGCCGTTTTCAGTGCACCATTTCTTATAGGTACCTGCAACGGGGTGTTGGAATCTGGTGGGGTTGGTGGAGTTACCGGTAATGGAAACGCCTACGTTTTCCATCTTCATAATGGCAACGCCTTCGGGAACGTTATCCGCACCGTAGCATTTAACCTTGGCTCTGGGACCGTCGGAATAAGGCTTTTCGTAAACCACTTCTACGGTTTCGGTGTAAGGATCGAACTTGGTTTCAACGTAAGTAAAGCCGTTGATACGTGAAATTATCATAGCGGCGTCTTTTCCGAGACCGTTTAAAATAACGCGAAGTTCTTTACCGCGAACTTTGTTTGCGTTCATAGCGATAGAGATTGCGCCTTCCGCAGCGGCGAAAGATTCGTGGCCGGCTAAGAAGCAGAAGCAATCGGTGTTGTCGTTTAAAAGCATTGCTGCAAGATTGCCGTGGCCGAGGCCTACTTTTCTGTTTTCGGCAACAGAACCGGGAATACAGAAGGATTGAAGCCCGATACCTATTGCGGCAGCGGCGTCGGAAGCCTTCTTTGCGCCTTTCTTGATTGCTATTGCAGCGCCTACGTAGTAAGCCCAAACTGCGTTTTCAAAGCAGATAGGTTGAGTGCCTCTTACGATTTTATCGCAGTCTACGCCCTTAGCTAAGCAGATTTCCTTGCATTCTTCAACGGAGTTAATGCCGTATTCTTTAAGGACGCCGTTAATTTTGTCTATTCTTCTTTCATAACCTTCAAATAAAGCCATAATTTGCCTCCTTATTCCTTACGGGGATCAATGTATTTGAATGCGTTTTCGAATCTGCCGTAATGACCCGTTGCCTTTTGATAAGCTTCGTTAGGCTCAAGTCCTTTTTTGATAAAGTCGGTCATTTTGCCGAGAGATACGAATTCGTAACCGATAATCTGCATGTCTTCGTCGAGGGCTAAACGGGTTACGTAACCTTCTGCCATTTCGAGATAGCGTGCGCCTTTTGCTTTCGTACCGTACATGGTACCTACCTGAGAACGAAGTCCTTTACCGAGGTCTTCGAGCCCTGCACCGATAACGAGACCGTCATCGGAGAAAGCAGACTGGCTTCTGCCGTATACTATCTGCAGGAAAAGTTCTCTCATTGCGGTGTTTATTGCGTCGCAAACGAGGTCGGTATTCAAAGCCTCTAAAATAGTCTTGCCGGGAAGAATTTCGGAAGCCATTGCAGCCGAATGCGTCATGCCCGAACAACCTATCGTTTCAACCAAAGCCTCTTCGATTATGCCCTGTTTAATGTTAAGTGAAAGTTTGCAAGCGCCTTGCTGAGGTGCGCACCAACCGATACCATGGGTGAAACCGGAAATATCTTTGATTTCCTTTGCATATACCCATTTGCCTTCTTCGGGAATAGGTGCAGGTTCGTGCTTGGGACCTTTTGCAATGCAAACCATTTTTTCAACTTCGTTTGAATATTGCATGAAAAATTCATCCTCCTATTTAAGTTCGGCTAAAGTATAACACATCGAAAAAGAATTTTCAATATTTTTAAGCGCATTTAGCGGAATTTTTAAATCTTTAATCGAATTGAAAGGTTTTTGTCTTTTTACAGGCGGCATCGTGCCAATCAGAATACCAAATCGGTTATTTTAACCCGTTTATATCTTCCCGCCTTGAAAAAATCACACAATACACCAATGGTTTTGCCTCTTCCGATACTTACTTCCTTTTCGCACAAAAGGTTAAACAGGTAGCAATTTGCCCAAGCGTAATCCTTTTCGTCCGTAATTTGGGTAAGCGGTTTAACGGAATCGCTTTTATTTAAACTGCCAAGTGTTTTTGCGTTTTCATAAAGTTTTTCGGCTGAAATTCCGTATTCCGTGTAATAATCGAAAAAAAGATATGCGGAATACGCCGAAAGCCCGTTTTCTATATAGTAATCATTCATTCTGTCCGTTCCCGCCATGGCATACCACCACTGTTGGGCAATTTCATAAGCCACGGTATAGTAAAAGTCGGTTTCCGAAAGGCTGTCGGATACCATAGAAAGGCAGGGATATGAACTTCCGCTTTTTCGGAGCGCCGACTGTGCAAGGGTAAAACTTTCGTACGGGTAGTCGCCGAAAAGGCTTTCGTAAAAATTAAGGCATTTTAAAGCTAAATCTATCGTCTTTTGGCTTTCCTCGTCATCGTAAAAACAGTAGATAACCGACCTATTGCCCCACTTTTTTTGATCCATGCAGTATTTGTCCGAAACGATAAAAGCAAAGTCCCTCACGTTTTCCACCTCGTATGTGTAAAGGGTTTTATCGGCTGATAGGTCGCAACTTTTTGCCCTTCCGCTTGCCGCCACGCTATACGTAGCGGGCAGTGCCAGTTTTACTTTACAGTCCGCCACGTCCGAAGAAAAAGAGTTTCCGAACCTCGTCGGCAGGTAAGTTAAAAACTTACCGTTTTCATATGGTGCGGACAGGAATATAAAACCGCCCAAATTGACGGTTTTGTCGTTTAAAGAAAGACTCTCCCGACCTTTCGGAAGCAAAACGGCGTATTTTACGTTTATAGTAGTCGAGTTTTCACAACCGGTTACGTCTACCGAAAGCGTACAGTTATCTAAATTATAGTCAGCATCTTTACCGAAAACGCTTACCTTTATAATATCGAGCGCTCCTAAGGCGGAAAGGTTGGAAGCGGTAGTTTTATCCGTATAACTTTTAGCGAAAATATTAAATATCGCTTCTGTTTGTCCGCTGTACCTAAGGTGATAATTTACTACCAAATCTACGGCTATAAGCCCGTTATCGAAGTATTCCGCGGAAATTTCGTACTCGTCTTTTTGAGGTTTAACTTGCTTTTGACAACCGCTTACGACAAATACAGAACTTAAAAAAAACACGACGGCAATAAACTTTACAAATGCTTTCATAAGGAAAAGCCCCTTAACGAATTATACTCGTTAAAGGGCCTTTGGTAGAACGAATTATTTACTTTTCTTCTACGGTAAGGTATTTTAAGGGGGAAATCACTGCTTTATTTTCGATAACTTCGAAATGAAGATGAGCGCCGTCTTTATATTCCTGTTTGTTATTTGTGGAAATTTTACCGATTACGTCGCCCTGTTTTAAGGAATCGCCCACTTTAAGGGTTTCTATCGGTTCAATAGAGTTATACACAGTGTAAAGTCCGTTACCGTGGTCGATCTTAACCGTGGTGCCCTGAAGATAACTTGTGGTTATTTCCTTAACGGTGCCTTTGTAAACCGCAACTACGTCTGCGCCTTCTTGCGCGCTAAAGTCCATACCGCTATGCCCCGTATATACGCCGAGGGTTGAAGAATACACCAAAGTGTTGTCGGTAAATTCCTTTGAGCAGGTGCCGCCTTTAACGGGCGTAATGAAGGAAATTACTTCCACAACCGGCTTGTCAGGTTCTTTTTGTCCGTCGTCGGGCTTATCTACGTCCTGATTGCCATCTCCCGAACTTCCGCTGTCGCCGGTGTTTCCGGTGTCATCCGATTGCGCGGGGTTATCAAGGCTTACGTTTTCACGTCCGCTTTGGGTAATTGCAATAACGGTAACGATGCCGATAAGTAGTAGCATTACCGCTAAGATGGAATAATAAATTATTCTCTGCTTTTTGGATTTAACTTTTTCAGTCATTTTTATAAACCTCCGAGATTATGTATTTAGCGTTAAAATCCGCCGTAAATAAGAGGACTGCCGATGGTATATAATCCGTTGTCATCGCTTGTTTGCAAATTTACTTTTTTGCCGTTAATCGACCTATAGCCCGATATTTTGTCTGTGTAGTAATAATTTATTTCAATGCCTTGAACGGTTTCGGAAAAGACTTTTATAGCGTCGTACTTTATCAAAAAGTCGTTTATATAATCTTTATCAAAAGTTGCCAAACTTTGCCCCGTAATATTTTTTACGGTATAGAACTTATAAATTTCATCGCTTTTAAAAGTCTTAAATTCCCCTGCCGACCCACCGCCCGTTGTTACCGTATAATAGCCTTCGCCGTCCGCAAATAACGGCTTTGTACTGCTATTGCAGCAACCGAATATATAAATTATAAGTAATAGTGCAAAACACCTTTTTATCATAAAAAATAATCCCTACCTTGTTACGGTAAGGATTATTGACTGCAAAAAAGTCTTTTATTCATTTAAAGAAAAAATTTTTATATTTCGGAAAAAGCCGTTAAAATTCCGTCGTCATACATAAGTTTTAATATGCCGCTTGCGGTGATTCCGCCAAGGCAAAGTGCTGTTTTAATCTGCGACGCAGTAAACGCACCTCTTTTGTGCCGACCTTTATACACCAAGGAATACCCTGCTTTCAGTCTTTTATATTTTTTAAGCGTAAGGTCTAATTCATCAAAAATTTCTTCAACTTTGTGAAGTCTTTTCTTTTTCTCCTTTATGATATCGCTACTATATAGCGTAAAGTTTTCGTAAATATCCGTTTCGTTTAGCTTTAAAACTTCGGCAAGTTTTTCTATATCCCGGTTTACGTTTGGAATACATAAAACGGTATCTTTTAGTGAAAGATAGCCTTTGATTTCCACAAAAAGTGGGCCTATAAGCCCGAAAACGCACTCATATAGCGGTGAAGAAGTTAGATTTGACAAAATCTTTCCCGCCTTAATAAGTCCCGAATTTACAAGGTACGGACAAAGACTGACCGCCTTACCGAGATATAGCTGCGATATTATTAAAACCCCCGCAATGTTTTCCTTTGTAATGCTTAACAGTGCTTTGTAAGCGTTTGATAACGCCTCTTTAACTTTGGCGTCCGCCTCTTTGTTCTCGATAGCCGTATATAAAAGATACTCCGGAAATAAAAGCGCAAGGCTTGAAGAAAACACGTAGCCGTCGGCAAGTTCATTTCGGCTAAGATTTTTAATAAGTTCCGGATCTAGAATAAATTTATGGAAATTTCCCTTTTTGGTATAAAGTGGATTTACAAAAAACTCTCCGAAAGCGTCCGAAAATATTGAAGAAGTATGTACCGAAATTAACAAAAAACCCAAACTTTCGGACAAAACAGCAAGTCTTGCGTGCCAATCGGTATTGCCGACGGAAATTATTATTTTGTATTCCTTTAAAAAGTCGACGGCATTTAGTAGCAGGTTTTCCAAAACGAATGCCTCTAAAGGCATTTCTTCTTGAAGATAATCCCGCAGGTTTTTGCCGACCGAAAGGTAATTAGCCTCGTTAGAAAGGATTGCGACTTTAGGCGTTCCGTCTAAAAGTCCGATGGCATTTTTCAAAACGGAAAGGGTTTCCGCTTTATAATTGCCTAAAACAAGTTTATCTTTATAAGGCTTATCGGAAATCAAGTTTTCAAGTAAGTTCATGGCCTCCCCCTAAATTTACCTACGGCTTAAATAAAATGCTTTTAAATTATACCCCGATTACTGTTTTTTGTCAACGGGGCCAAGGCGTTTGGGGACAAACCTTTTTATAGTTAAAATAATTAGTGCCGGTGGGAGTATACGCCTACAAAAAAAGTTTGCCGAAAAAACCGAAAATTTTAGGAAAAGCCCTTGATTTTCAGAAATTTTCTGTTATAATCAAATGTAGTAAACAGCACGAAAGAGTGCTTCGGAGGAATTTTATGAATAAAAGCGAATTTATAAGAAATCTCGCCGACAAACAAGGCGTTACCATTAAAGAAGCGGAGGAAAATTTCGTAGCGTTCGTTGAAACTTTAACCGAAAGTTTAAAATCGGGCGAATACGTTCATATATCCGGTTTTGCAACCTTTTCAATAAAAGGAAAAGAACCCCGTGAAGGAGTTAACCCCAAAACCAAAGAAAAAATTATTATCCCCGGCTGCCAGTCGCCTACGGTAAAATTCAGCAAGGCTTATAAGGAACTTTTTAATTAAATAAGACTATAAAAAAATCTACGCATCGTACGGAAAAGTACGGTGCGTTTTTTAAGCGTTTGTTACAATGTCTCGTTGAATAGATAAAGAATAATTGTCATAAATATAGTATATAATACATAGCTTAATCAAAAAATTGCCTTTAAAGAGAAAAAGTGGCGATAACGGGCTTATAGGCGGGTTTTTGCCACTTTTTAATATTTTTACCGAAATTGTGCTACGATAAAGAAAATAACGTTTAACTTTTTAAAATCAGGTGCATACCCCCTGAAAACACGGAATTACTGGGGGTACAGATAGAGTTATTTCGGATAAGTACCGAAAACGTCATAAATAAATCAAGTCCGACTGTTTCCGCCTTTTAAAGTGAATTCTATTAAAAATATTATATTTTCGGCAATCACTGTATGCATAATTTTTCGTCAAACTAATTTGTGGAAGCGACCTTTTACGTATGTCTATCCGCAGTATTTGGCGTAGAGTTTAACTAGGGTTATAAAGGCGTTTGATAGTTCTAATCTTGTTTTGTCGGTTATAACGGTGTTTTTGTAATGCTTTACGGTGGTTTCACATACTTTTAGGGTTGCACGTTCTATAGGCGAAAGGTCTTTTGACTTTAAAACGTCAAACATTAGCTCCGCCTTTTGAAAGTTTACGTTATCGTCAAAGCGAGGTTTTTTGCAGCCCATTTTTTCTGTTTGCATTTTAACGGGGGCATCGTCAACTTCTTCTTCCGATAGAATTGCTATTGCACGGTCTAATGAGGCAGTTACCTCCCCTAAATTTTTGTTACGCTTGCCGTAATTTGCCTCTGCCAAACAGTAAAAAGCCGCGTATAGGCCGGTTATCGCTACGTACATCGCAACGAGATACAAATAGATTTCGGCAAAGCTTCCGAAATATTCGCCGCCTTTCAGGTGGTTCGTTACCGCCATAAAATACAGAATAAGCGGCGCCAAAAAATAAATAACAAGTAGCCCACTGCTTACTTTGGGGTAGCCGTATACTGCAGTTTTAAGGTTTACAGAAAAACTGCTTACTACTAAGGAAAGACAGAAAAAGGCGATACCTATCTTAATATAATCCACGTTTAAACTTAAAGTAATAAAAAGTTCGGAAATGCGTGCAAAAAAATCTTCCATAACACTCCTTTTCCCGCTAAAAAAAGCGGAAACATCGAATTTTATATTCCGATTGTTTCCGCATTTTCAATTTTTTATACTTGTAATTTTTTAATTTAGAATGATTTCTTCCACCCTTAAAAGATTAACGAGCACTTTTTTTGTTACTTTTTTGCCGAGCGCTTTTTCGGCGGCGTAGGCATAAAGGTCTAACTGCTTACTGTATTTTTGTTTTAAAGCATCAGACGCTAAAACCGAGTGTTTATAGTCGATTATAACGGCTTCGTCCCCGTTTATACACAAAAGGTCGATAACCCCCTGAAGCAAAATATCTTCGGCGCCGCTTTCACCTGCCATTTCCGGAGGAACGGACACGATAAAAGGTTGTTCCTTATAAAGTTTATAACCTTTTATCTTTTTAAAGATATCAAGATCTAATATTCTTTTTATCCTTTCTACGTCTAATTTGTCCTGCCATTCTTTTGAAAAACTTGACAAAAGTCGGTCTATAAGCCCGTTATAGTCGATTTTTTCAAAATCCAAAAGTTCCAAAAACTTGTGATATGCGTTGCCCGTATCCACGTCGCTTGTAAAAAACAGCGGTTTAGAATTTGGGGTTTCGTCAAACTCAAAAACGGTTTTAGGCTTACTGATTTCGGTAACGGTTCGCTTTAAGCTAAGCAACGTATCCCTTTGGTAGGGATAAACAAAGTCGGTAAACTTACGCATTTTACTAACTTTGTCGGGGTTAACGGACGGCAAAACCAAAGTCCTTCTGTCGTCCTTTTCAGAAGTTTTAATAAGGTCCGCCACGGAGACGCCGGTTTTCTTTATGGGTATGCCATTAAACAAATCAAGTTGTTTTTTTGCTTCCATTGTCGGCGTAAAATCTTCCGACGGCGGATTTTTGGCAACGACGTACAAAATGGATTCAGCCCTTGTAAGCGCAACGTACAAAAGGCGTAATTCCTCTTTAAGGTTTTCCTGTTGCTTTAGGTAACCAACGTAGTCTTTTACCACGCTGCTACGGGAAACTTTGCTTGCCTTTTCATAAATCTTGATCCCTAGCCCGACCTCTCTTGCGCATGAAATTTCCTCTCGACCGTCCATGCGGTTCCAACTTCTGTCAACGCCGGCAACGATAACGATAGGAAACTCCAAACCTTTAGATGCGTGCATACTGATAACGTTTACGGCATTCACGCCGCCGCCCGCAGGCACAGTCATATCCGAAAGTGCATCGTCAAGGTCTGACATAAATTCTTCGATAAACCTTTCCTTATCCCCTTTGTAGCCGCGGGATATAAAGACCTCTATACGGCGCAGTTTATATTCGCCTCCGGGGCTGGCGGAAAGTTTTGTGTCCACAGACTTTTCACGCATTATGCGTCGGATAAGCGTCGGTACGCCTTCAAAGGACGCAAAAAGTCTGAGCCTTGTAAGATAGGAGTAAAACTCCCTTAACTTGCCACCAAGTTCGTCGCCTGTCTGCGAATATTTTATAACCGCCTCTGAAAACTCAAGGGTCGGGTACGTATCCCTTATTTTTTTAAGTTCTTTATCGCTAAGCCCCCCTACCGAGGATTTAAGTGCACCCGCAAGCGGAATATCGTTATCGGGGGACAAGATACATTCCAAAACGTTTATAAGAAGTTGAATTTCGGGGTAGGTTTTAATGCTTCGCTTGTTTTCGGAAACGGTAGGTATACCTGCCCGTTCAAGTTCTTTAACAACTCTGTCCACGCCGCTTTGCACGGTACGGTTTAAAACGGCAATATCGCTGTAAGTTGCAAGCCGCTTACCTTTTTTAGGATCGTAAATTTCCTTTCCGAGTGCCTTTAACACTGCGTAGACCACGAGTTTTTCGTAGCCCACCTTTTCGGCCTTTTCCATTGATAGGTGCTTTTCCACACTGTAAACGCCCAAGTCGAGGTCCACTTTTTCCGCCTTGTCTTCTAAATAGAAAAGTTCGGTTTCCCCTTCGTAGTCGCCGTAAAGATTACCGTAAATCATTTTATGTTTGCGGTATTCAAGCCCCATTATAGGCTCGGTCATAACCGCCGAAAATACTTTGTTTACGGTGTCTATAACCGCCTTGGAACTTCTGAAGTTGGTATCAAGTTCCACGTGGGTTCCGTGCTTTTCGGCATTTTCCACCCTGCGCGCAAAGTTTTCGCTGTAGCAACCACGGAAACCGTAAATGCTTTGTTTTACGTCGCCGACCAAAAACAGATTGTCGTTTTCGAGTAAGCGGAAAATGCTTTCCTGTATGCCGTTGGTGTCCTGATATTCGTCCACGAAAATAAACTTATAGGTGGAACGCAAATCTTCAAAGACCTCTTTATTCTGAAGTATTCGGTAGCCCATGTGGGAAATATCCGAATAATCTAATAAGCCTTGCTCTCTTTTTTGTCTGGAATATTCCTCGCCGAAAAGTTTTATGACTTTAATCAAGCTTTGCAAAATTTCATGAGGGGATTCAAGGTCTTTAACCCTTTCCTCATAGTCCCCGTAGAAAAATTTATCAACGTCTTTTTGCACGGCTTTCACGCCTTCGAAAAAGATTGTAAAGTCGTCATACAGTTCGGCTTTCAGGTCATCCTTTTTGCTAAGCGGCGGACGTTTGATTTTGTAGGCTGCAAGTTCTTTTAAACTTTCAACGCTGCGACGTTGAAAAGCGTTATCCAAAAGATTTTGATAAATCGTCAGGCAGCTTATGTAGCCACCTACTTTAAGATTAAGCGACCTGTATAAAAGGTCCGATATCATTTGATTATAATAATCTAATCTGTCAATAAGTAGGGCTATAAGCCTGTTATCGACGTTTTTTAGACCTTCTTCGGTATAGTTTATTAAGGAATTTTCCAAAAAGGCGGAACGGTCGGTTTCACTTTCCAAAAAGCCATAAATCTTTAAAATTATGCTTTTTAAAGAATCGTCCCTACGCCTTTTAATAAACACCCTTAAAAGCCTTGTCAGATCCTCGTCTCCTTGGTCATACAAACTTTCCATTACCTCTTTTAAAGCGGAATTTTTAAGGGTTACTTCTTCGGATTCCGCGATAATCGAAAAGGATGAGTCCACGCCGACAAGATAAAAATATTTTTTTATAAGAGAGTTAAGGAAGGAATCTATCGTGGAAATCGACGCCATTGGAAGGTCGTTTAATTCCCTTCTAAGCCTTTCAACGTCCTTACCCTCTTTAATGCGGCTGATAAGCGCCTTAGAGATTTTTTCACGCATCTGTGAGGCGGCAAGGCGTGTAAACGTAACGGCTAAGATTTCTTTAACCGTTGCTCTTCCTTCGGAAATAAGCCTTATTAATCTTTCCACCATTACGCTTGTTTTACCGCTTCCGGCGGATGCGGAAACAACGATATTGCCTTCGTTGTGATTTATTACGGCGGTTTGTTTTTCTGTAAATTTAGGCATCGTCTTCCTCCGCATTCAAAATGGATTGCTTTTTTCCGCGGGAAATATCCCTGTTGCTGTCTCCGGATTCCGTATCGTAGCCGCACAAACCTTTAAACTTGCAGAAGTCGCAGGACCCCTCTGCGGGCGACGGAATGAAACAACCCTTCTGCATTTCCGTTGCACCGCTTTCGCACACACGAATGGCGTACTTCATATACTTATCGAACTCGCCTGACGAAAGAAGATTTTTGTTTGCAGAAACCTCTCCCTTTTTAAGTTTGACACCGAGATTTTGGCTTTCACCGCTTGCCACAAAGTTTTTGTCAAGTTTATCGAGTATTTCTATGTCGAGAAGGCTTTTTCCGAGGTATTCTCCGCCTAAAGCGTCGGTTTCGCCGTAATCGTCTGTCAGTTTAAAATAATGCGCGCCTGCGGGAACGTAACCCTTTTTGGCAAAAACGTTCATATATAAGTATAGTTGCACCTTTTTACCTGCGTAAAAATCACTGTCTTCGTTAGAGGCCTGTCCGGACTTGTAGTCGATTATTCTGAAGTAGTGATCTTTACCGTCGAAGTATTCGTCCGCACGGTCGATTTTACCGCGCAGTGCGACGTTTCCTAACGGTGTTTTTAAATACAACGGATAAAGTCCGTTTTTACCGCTTTCGTTAAATTCAAGTTCCGCGCCGATTGGCTTAAAGGCGGAATTATTTACGTCGTTATAAATTCTCGTGCACTCTTTAATAGCCTCTTCTTTAAGTAAAACGAAAATGCTTTTATACTGCGATTTATTGAGATAACGGGCATATAGGGGCATTTTTATTTCTTCATCGAAAAGCCTATCCGCTAAAGTTTGAGCGCTTTTTTCGTCATTTGCGGCGGAAAAATTGTTGATAAATTTTTCCATTACGTTGTGTAAAACGTTACCTATTTCGTAAACCTTCGTGTCCCCCGTTGCGCTCTCTTTAAGTTTTAAAACGTTTTGGGCAAACGACTTATAGGGGCAGGAGAAAAAGGTTTCTATCGTCGTTGCGGAAAATTTTCCGTTGTAGCTAAGGTCGCTATCGAAGATTTGCCCTTCGTTATAATCAATTAAATCAAGGTAATCCTTGCCGTTTTTGCCAAGAACCGCGCTAAATGAAGAAAGATCGGTAACGTCATTTGTAAGCTTTTCCCTGAATAGTTCGGCGGCTTGGGCGCCGTGCAGCATACCCGCCTTTTGGGAAAGATATTTTGCAGGAATATCTTTCGGAATAAAGGTGTCGGGACCGATTAAATAAGGCTTCATTTCGGTGTCACTATCGGAAAAGATTGCAAGAATTCGGTCTATAATTTCGCTTCTTAACAAAGGCTTACCGCTTTTGTCCGTAGTGGAATATGAAAGGTAAAGCTTGTCCGTAAAACTCATAAGCGAAACGGCGATATTTTCCCTTTCACGCTCGTTGACAATTTGCAGTTTTGGCTCGATAATCAGCTTATAGCCGTCCATTTTGGTAAGTTCACGGTCGTTTAAAAGTGCTACGTCAGCCTTGTATCCGGGCACGGAAGAAGATAGTTCCGGGCAAAATAAAATCTTGGATTCTTTAAGCCTACCGCCCTTGAAATCGCCGAGATAAACGGTGTCGTTGTATTCGGGAACGGTGGCAACCTTAACCGATGACGCAGCGCTTAAAAGTATGTTCTTAAATTCGTTAAGGGTAACCTTTACGTCCCCTAAAACGTTTTGCACTTCGTCAAAAAAGGCAGGAAGTGCACCGAGTGCACTGTCGTTAAATTCCGCAGTAACGCCTTCGCCGAGTTCCTTTAGCGATTCCGACATGTTTTTACCACGGTTATATACGTCAAGGAAATCAAGTGTTGATTTTACCGCTTCGATATATGAAGACACGCTGTCTTTTGCGGCAAACTTAGAGGTAACAAACTCTATTCTGAAACGCACGCTTTCGGAAATCAAATCATCGAAAGGCTGTTTCATCTGCTTTCTCGAAATGGCGTTTTCGTACACGTATTTAGTAAAATCGCGTGATTCTTCAAAGGAACAAAACAGTCCGTTTTTAGCCAAAGTTATCGCCTTTTCAGGTAAAAGATTAAACCGTCTTACGTCAATAAGTCCGCCTATAAGCCCGATAACGGGGTGTTTATCAAGATTTTTGTTTTCGTCGACGTAGACCGGAATATCGTAAAGATAGAAACTTTCCTTTAAATAAGGCGCTATTTCGGAAACGTTTTGACATATTACCGAAAAGTCCTTATACCTACGTCCGTTTTCCACAACCTCGTAACGGATAACGGCGGCAATATTGTCGCATTCCGCCTTTATAGAAGCAGCCTCGCCGACCTTTATTTTTTCGCTATACCTTCCCATGCCCGTAAATACCACGGGATCGAAAAGACCTTTTGCTATTGCATACTGCTCTTCTTTGCCTTCTTCCCTTAACGGAATTACTTCGGCGTTCGGGAAAAGCCCGCTGATTTTGTTTACCGACTCGTTGGTGTAGGCGCAGAAGTTACCCGATACGCACACGAAATCAAGGCTTGAAACCCTGTTTAAAGCCTTCAAAATTTCCAAAGTCTGCTTGGTATACGACTGAACAGCCGCAACTATTACGTTTGCGCCCTTTAATTTTTCGTCCTTTTTAACAGCCTCTTCCATTAAAGAAAGATAACTGCTTTCGTCCGTCAAACCGTTTTGTTTTACGTAATCTTCGTAAAGGCCGTAAACGGTTGCGATGTCTTTAAGTTTTGTACGAAGTGCACCGCTTTCCGATTGGATTATTTCGGCAAGGTCGGTTGGCTTTACAAGCGCCGCTTTTAACTGCGAAATCAGCCCGTAAACGTCGTTGGGAACGGAAAAGGCTTCGGGTTTAAGCCTTACAAGCTCCTCTTCGTGCTCCTTCATAAGTTTTCTGACAAGAAGGGCGGCTTGAGCCTTGCTAAGAAAGTTTTCTACCTTAACGTTTTTGGAAACGTAGCGGGAAAAACTCATGACTTCCACGTTAAAAGTACCCCCCGTTAAAGAGGCTATCTCTCTTTCAAATGAAAGCGTGGCTTTGCTCTCGCAAAAAACGTATATTTTTTTGTCGATATCACGCGGTAAGTCGGCTACGAGAGCCGCCGTTATCCTTATTGCGTGCGCAGTAGAAAGCGCAGTGTAGATTTTCATATGATAAGTATAACATAAATAATCGGATAAATTAAGTTTTTTAGATATTTTTGTTTGCTTTTAGTAAAAAAAATATGTTACAATCAAATAGGCGTATATTTCTGTCATCACCGATTATTTTGGTGGCAGTTACGCCTATGAGGACTTATTTATGAAGAAGTTTATACGATTATCCGTTATATCTCTTTGCATTGCGCTTTTCGCCGTCAATATGGCAGGTTGCTCTCAGCAGGCGCAGACTACTTTAAACGGTTCATACTTTTTACAGAACGCCGGCAACGTAAGCATTATCGGCAACGTGAACGAAGAAAACGTGTACGACGTTACTTTTAAGGCGTCGTCTGTCCCCGCAGCACAAGACGTTAAAATTGCGCTCGTAGATGAAGAAGGTTTCAACGTTTACACAACAAAACTTACAAACACCACTTATAACGAAACCGAGTGTTATTTACTTGAAACCGTTCTTAAAACCAAAATTTCGTACACTCTATACGGCGAAGATTTAGGCAGTTTTGAGGATCTTTCCACGTCCAAGGTGTATTTTTTAAGCGTTTCAAACAAGTTAAAACCCTTGTACAGCGAAACAACCGTGGACGCAAATACTCCCGTTGCGGATAAAAACGGAAAGTACTCAGTTACCAATCTGAAATATTCCTTTAATATAACCTACCAAAACGGTACTGCGATTGCGGACTTTACTCCCGAAAAAGGCGAATACGGCATACCTTCTGGCAAAAGAGAATACAAAAAGTACGATTCGAAAAACTATTATTTCGATAACACCACCATGCTGTTTATGCCGAGGGCGATAAAGCTTACGGACAATTCTTCATTAAGCTTTTCTTCTATCGACGCTTTGGCTGGAATCAACCGTTCCATGGTTATGGCAAGCGATAATCAAAAGCCGTCGCAGGATCTCGTATTTTCCACTACCAATACCGAAGAAGGCGTTATTCCGCACGCATATTATATAAATAACCGTAAACTTTTCGTAAACGGCGACAGTCAGGTCGTACCCTGCCACGTCGTTAATTTTGCCGTTGGCGGGAAATTTTCCGGCACGCCCATAAAATGCTGGTACGCGGATACTTCCGACAGCGTTAAAGACGCACGTGCAAGGCTTATGAAGATGGAAACGTCTGCTTTGTACTCTTTGGGTACGTTTACCTACGTTATAAATAAAACCACTACTGAGGGCTGATACTTTAGGCTTTATTTTTCACTGCCCGAAGTACTTTAGAAAAAGGTAACTTTCGGGTTTTTTTATATGCTTTTTACCTAACGTATGCAAAAAGCCGCTCAATAAATCGGTAAAGATTGAAATCCTTTACTTAATTAAGGATTTAAAAATACAATCAAGGAGGGCATTTTTATGACTGACGAGAAAGAATTTAAAACCGACGAAATCGCCCAGGACTTTGTCAAACGAGACTACGTAAAAGAAATAGTCGACCTATTAAGCGGTGATTTGCCCCCTTCTAAGCTTAAGGAGCAGCTATCTAACTACCACGAATCCGACATTGCGGAAGTTATCCCTTCCCTTACGAAAGAAGAACGTCTTAAACTTTACAAAATACTCGGTAATGAGGAGGTTTCGGAAATCTTCGCATACCTTGATGACGTAGAAGATTTTATTGAAGAATTGTCCTCTTCTGCCGCAGCCGACATAATCGAGGAAATGGACGCCTCCGACGCTTTGGACGTCCTTGACGAACTGGACGAGGAAAAGCGTGAAGAAATTATCGGACTCATGGACGAGGACGCCGCAAAAGACATTCAACTTATCGACGCCTACGACGAGACTTTGATAGGTTCGCAGATGAGTACAAACTTTGTTACCATTCGTGATACCGACACTATTAAGCAGGCAACCAAAAGCGTTATCGAGCAGGCCGCCGAAAACGACAACATTTCCACCGTTTACGTGGTAAAATCCATTGACGGAACTTACTGCGGGGCAACCACCTTAAGAGACCTTGTGGTGGCGAGAAACAACGTAAATTTGACGGACATCACAGTTACCGCATACCCTTACTTTTACGCAGACGAGCCGATTGCCGACTGCATTGAAGAATTGAAAAACCTGTCAGAGGACTCCATTCCTATTCTGTCAAAAGACAATAAGATACTCGGCGTTATTACGGGCACGGAGCTTGTTGACGTTGTCGATCAGGAATTGGGCGACGACTACGCAAAACTTGCAGGTCTTACCGCAGAAGAAGATCTTAACGAACCTATTTTAAAGTCCGTAAAAAAACGTATACCGTGGCTTATGATACTTATGGGACTTGGGCTTATCGTTTCTACGGTTGTAGGCTTGTTTGACCCGATAATTACAGCAATACCGCTACTGTTTTCCTTCCAGACGATGATTTTCGATATGTCGGGTAACAGCGGCACGCAAAGCCTTGCAGTAACCATAAGGGTTATCACTGCAGAGGACCTTTCCGCAAAGGAGAAAATCGCATTCGTTTTTAAGGAACTACGTGTAGGTTTTGTAAACGGCTTGATACTTTGCGTTATTGCCTTTGCCATAACGTCATTCTATCTTATCGTTTTAAAGCAAACACCTTACACCAACGGTTTGGCTGTTGCGGGCTGCGTTGGGCTTTCGATTACCATGGCAATGATCTTTTCAAGCCTCGGCGGAACCCTTCTTCCGATGTTTTTCAA
>CATZIC010000040.1 GCA_958419945.1 uncultured Clostridia bacterium
GATACCGAGAACATTGCATATGTCCCTTTCCGGAATACGTGGAATGAGCCTCATTAACACTCCGCCGGTAAAGAGAATTCCGGTACAAACTTACGTCTTAGAGGAGAGCGATGCGCTCATACGAGACGCCGTTTTAAAGGAACTTTCACGTGGGGGACAGACCTTCATTTTATACAACCGTGTAGAGTCGATTGATGCGTTTTACGGGCATATAGCCTCACTTTTGCCGGAAGCAAGGATTATAGTTTGCCACGGCCAAATGGAAAAACGCAGGCTTGAAAACGGCATTATGGCTTTCTATAACGGGGAGTACGACGTACTGCTTTGTACCACGATTATCGAAAACGGGATAGACCTTCCGAACGCCAACACACTTATCGTAATAGACGCCGATAAGTTCGGGCTTTTCACCCTTTACCAACTTAAAGGAAGGGTGGGAAGAAGCGATAAAATGGCGCACGCATACTTTACCTTTAAGCCCGATAAAGTCATTACGGATCCCGCATACAAGAGACTTTCCGCGCTTATTGAGCATTCCGAACTCGGAAGCGGTTACAAAATTGCCATGAGGGACTTGGAAATAAGGGGTGCGGGCAACGTGCTCGGCAAAGAACAGCACGGACATATGGACAAGATAGGCTATGAGCTGTACTCAAAACTTTTACGAGAACAGCTCGGCGAGGTAACAAAAGATTACGAAACCGAACTCGATATCCGACTGGATTCATTTATTCCTAACGACTATATTTCGGTTTCCGCATCGAGAATGGACGCATATAAGCTTATTGCGGAAATTACTTCCGACGAGGATAAGCAAAGGGTTAAAACCCAGCTTACCGAGGTCTACGGAAAACTTCCCGTGGAAGTGGAAAACCTTATTTCCGTTGCGGAACTAAAGTATCTCGCGGGCAAAATAGGTGCGATTAAAGTTACCGTTACCAAAGAAAGTGCCGTGATAGTTTTGAAGGATCTAAACGTTTTCGAGGGCGGCGGTCTACACTTTGCGCTTTCGCAATTTAAGGATAACGCCGTACTTTCATTTGACGTAAATCCCATAATTACCCTTACGAAGATTAAAAATCCGCAAATCAACCTCGATATGGCGATCGCATTTTTAAGGTGCGGTTTAGAAAATCAAAATTAGCGGACCTTTAGGCTTTTTAGGCTGTAAAATTTCCAAATTAGCGCCTAGATTCAAAAATAAATATAAAATAAATGCAAAATAGGTTGAAATAATACCCCAAAAACCTTGATTTACTTTTTCTAATTTAGTATAATAGACGAGTACAATAGCGACAAAAAGAAACTCCTCTTTGAAAAGTCGCAGAAAATTACTAATAATGCCGTCGGATTTTTCATACCGAAAATGCGACGCAGGAGAGTTTTATGAAGAAACTTATTGCAAAAATCGTAACTGTAATACTTTCGGCAACCTTCGTTTTGTCTTTGTTTGCCGGATGTAATTGGGTTACAACCGTACTTGACAGGGATATGGATCAGGTTGTCGCAACCGTCAACATTTCCCGCAATACCAAAGACGCCGACCTTAAAGGCAAACTCGACGACGACAAGATTTACAAAAGAGATCTCGTTGCCGGCTATATGTCTTACGGATATCAGTACGTAACTCAAAACGGTTACACCACGAGCAGGGCTTATCAGATCGTTCTCGATAACATCATTTCCAACAAGGTCGTTACCGAACTTGCAAGATACGAGTTGTCGAAGACCATGGAAGGCATTACCTTAAAGTTTACGGAAAATCCCGCAAATACCGGTCTTAATGCCGACTATGCTAAGCATCTTAAAGCATATCTTACCGATTACGAATACGCAAGCGCAATCTATATGGTTCGTTCCTCCGTCAACTCTATGGTAGACACTTTCGAGGAAGCGGAAGACGAAGAGGATGAAAAGGAAGACGTAACTTACACGCCGCGTACTACCCCCACCAAGGAACAGGACCAGGATACCGACGAAGAGGCTTTGAAGGCAAGAAAGGCCACGGCGTATGAAATCCAGGTTGCGGAAGCGGTTTTGAATTATGACGAAGCGGAAACCGTTCCTCAGGCATTCACCGATTTGGTTGCCACCGAACCTTCCGTTTACGATCTTAATATGTACGTTTACCAAAACTACGAAATCGACTTCGATTCTTCAAGAGAAAGAAAACAGGGCGCAAGCAAACTTTTCGATTATCTTGAAACCAACGGTCTTAACAAAGAAGGGGACAGATGGGCGTCTGACGAAAACGGCCGTAAGTCCGATAAGGAAAAATATTTCGACATAAACGACGCCGAAAAATCCCTTAACTGCACTTACTTCCAGTCCCTTATCATTACACGTTTGGAAAGCGCACTTATCACAAAGTACGAAAACTCCCTCGTTAAGGGCATTGAAGACAGTGAACTTTCAACCGACGGACTTTGGCAGCAATACCTCGTTGAGTATGCAACGCAGGAAGCACTATATAGAAACGACGTAACTTCTTACGAAACAGCGTTAAGCAATGCGTCCGATACTTCCTTCGTTTTGTACACTCCTTATGAAAACGCTTACGGTTACGTTACCAACCTTTTGATTGGTTTCTCCGAAGAGCAGACCGCACTTTTGAAGGAATATTCTTCTAAGAAAGGCGTTACCGAAGCAGACGTTGTTAATTATAGAAAGGGCCTTCTCGAAAGCTTGCAGGCTTCAGATCAGAGAACCACTTGGGTTCAATCCAACTACGGCACTTATACCGAAGAAACCACCGGCAAATTTACTTTCGGCGAAGATTACAGAACTTCTTCTTTAGAGTCTGTTAAGGACTTTATCGGTACCGTTAAAGCCACCGATAAGGAAGGCACTTTGGTTGAAGACAGCAACGGCGCAAAGAAAGGTAGCTGGAACTATTCCGAAGTTACCCCCACTAAGATCGGTTTTGCAGACTTTTATGAAACTTACGTTAAAGAACTTCTCGGCGACGCTTGCTACTACGAAAACGGCGAAGCTTTCGGAATGGCAACTTATTCCGACGAACTTTACGATAAGTTCTGCGACTTGTTATTCGCTTTCAGCACCGACACCGGTTGCTTGAACAAAGAATACGGTTATTTGTACTCCGATTTCACGTCTGCTACAACCTACGTTAAGGAATTCGCAGAAGCTTCTAAGCTCGTTGTTTCCAAAGGCCCCGGCGCTTACACCATCGTTGCAACCGAATACGGCTATCACATTATTATGTGCACGAAGATCGTTTCCACGCCTTACACCACCGATGATGCCGGCAAGGCAGCGTTCACGACAGACCTCGAAAACAAAAATACCCTTGCATATAACTATAGGGAAGTTAAGAAGAACGCCGTCGTTAATACCAAAATAAGCAAGTTCGTCGAAACCACGATTAATCCTTACGTTGACGACGAAAATAAAGACGGTCAGTACGCAGTAACCCTTTACAAGAAAACTTACGACGATCTTATTACCGAGGAAGAAGAAGCGGAATAATTTCGTTTTACTAAAAGCCAAACCTGTGAAAATTTGCGGGTAGGCAACAAAAAACAACTCACCGTTTTTCAGTGAGTTGTTTTTTTGTGTCTTTGTGTGCTTGATATTATTTTTTTAAATGTTTTTACGAAGGGAAAAGCCCTGGGACGAAAGGTCCGAGGGCTTTTTGAGATTTAAATATTATATAAATATTATGGGTCGTTTTTTTGTGAAAAAATTTTTGTTGCAGGTTAAAAATTTGCTTTCAGAAATGCTTCTCATGTGGCTTTTAAAAGTTCAATTTGCGGAGACGAGGGCGGTAAGTTTTTCGGTTAAAGTAGCGATACTTGACCGAGTATCGTCGTCGGAGGAGATTCCGAAAGCTTCGGAATTATCTTGAAGAATAACAAGTAGCGATCTTAAAAGGCGGATTTCGCCGTCGGTAAAATAGGCGTACTTAATTTTGTATTCGTCGGGCACGAAAAAACCGCCGTTTCTGCCGTGGATAACGGAAACGGGTATTTTTGCAAGGCTTAATGCGTCTATATAACGAAAAACAGTGCTTCGTGAGATTTCAAAGCGGTTCATAATATCGCTTACGGTAACCTTTTTACGAGCCAAAAGCATAAAAGTTAATTCTATAAGTATTTGGAATTTCATACTATCACCCTTTAATTTATGATAGCACGAAAGTTTTGTATAGTCAACGCCTTTATATAATTATAATGATATACTTATATAAGGCGTAATAGTTGCGCCTAAGCACCGTATTTTTTAATTACGGTTGCAATGTTTTCGTTTCCGCAAAGTTTACTGCACTTTTTCATGTTGTTGATATAGTAATTTCTTTCGTTATAGGTTTTGTCTATTTGGTTTACAAGGTACTTTTTGCTCAGGTTTTCTTCGTACAAAACGTTGCACATGCCCTTTTTGAGAAAGTATTTTGCGTTTAAAATCTGATCCCCACGAGAGGCCTTTTTGGAAAGGGGAATAAACAGTGTGGGGATAAAAAGACTCATAAGTTCAAAGCTTGCCCCCGCACCCGCACGGGAAAGACAGAGATCGCATGCGGAGTAAGCTAAGCTCATATCGTCAAGGTAACCCGTCTTATAATATCCTTCCGATTTTTCCGTCGCTAGGCCGTATCCGCATATGTGCAGAAGGTCATATTTTTTCAATAAGTCGGGCAATAGACCTGTTATCGCAGTATTTATGGTCTGACTTCCGCTGCTTCCGCCTATAATCAAAAGCACCGGTTTTTGACCGTTAAAGCCGAAATATTTAAGTGCGTTTTGCTTGTTTAGGGAAAACTCTCTTACGGGCGCACCTGTAAAAATATTGTTTTTAAGGCTTCTGCCTGCGTTTTCGAAAGAGGTAAGCACGTAGTCGCATTTTCTCGCCACGAGTTTGTTTGCAAGCCCTAAAGTATAGTCGGATTCGTGCGCTACTACGGGAATTTTAAGCTTGTGCGCCGCAAATATTACGGGCACGGAAACGTAACCGCCTTTGGAAAAAACAAGGTTCGGTTTTAGTTTTTTCAGTATCTTTTCGGACTCCCGTATTCCCTTTAAAACGTTCGGTATGATTTTGAAATTATCTAAAGTTATCGACCGCTTCAGTTTTGCAGTCGATACCGAAAAATACTCGAACTTGCCTGTCATTAACTTTTTTTCGATGCCGTCATATGATCCGATATAGTAAAATTTATCGAAACTGTCCTTTATATGCGGGTAAATGGCAAGGTGCGGTAGGGCGTGTCCTGCGGTCCCTCCGCCCGTTAAAACTATTGATTTCATAATATATATTATGCTACCCGCTTTATTTTTTTATAAAGGTTAGCGGAAATTTTCTTCTACATGAATTTTGCTAGCGGATAGTTTCAAAACTTAAAACAGGGAATTTTAAAAAAAGTATTGAAAAAGGGGAAAAGTTGGTGTAAAATAATAGTATGAGTAAGATTATAGGAATCGATGCGGGCACGACTTCCATACGTTCCGCATGTTATGACACGAAGACAGGCAAACTTAAAATCATTAAGCAAAAGACGGTTGATCAGTATTATCCCCATCTCGGTTGGGTGGAAGAAGACGCCGAGGAAATCTTTTTATCAACCCTTTTATGCTTAAACGACGCGCTCGATTATTCCAAATTAAAGGCTAAAGGAATAGGGATTACGAACATGCGTGAGACCGTTATAGCCTGGGATAAATTTACGCAAAAACCCCTCTATAGGTCGATTATCTGGCAATGTCGGCGTACGAAAGAGTACTGCGAAAGAATGCCGGACAGTCAAAAAGCCCTTATAAAAGAAAAAACGGGGCTTATAGTCGACGCTTACTTTTCCGCAAGTAAAATACGCTGGCTTTTGGATAACGTAGAGGAAGTAAAACGGGCTTTAACTGACGGCAGGCTTATGGTCGGCACTGTGGAAACCTATCTTATTTACAGGCTGACGGAAGGCAGAAGCTTCGTTACCGACGTAACCAACGCTTCAAGGACTATGCTTTTCAACATACATACCCTTGATTACGACGAGGAGCTTTTAAAGCTTTTCGGCATTCCGCGTGAAATTTTGCCGGAAATTATAGACAACGACGCCATAGCCGGCGAATATATTTATCAAGGTAAAAAGTTCCCAATCTGCGGGGTTATCGGGGATCAGCAATCCGCACTTTACGGGCAGGGGTGCTTATTGGAAGGCACCGGCAAAATAACTTACGGCACGGGTATGTTTTTGCTGTTTAACACAGGAGATTCCATAACCGATTCCCAAAGCGGAATATTGTCGACGGTTGCTTACAGGGTGGACGGAAAGGTTAGTTACGCCTTAGAAGGTTCCGTGTTTAACGCCGGCACCGCCATACAGTGGCTTAGGGATAAGATGGGACTAATTACCGACGCAAAGGAAAGCGAAATGCTTGCAAAATCCGTAAAAGACTGCGACGGCGTTTCCTTTGTGCCTGCGTTTACGGGGCTTGGCGCGCCGTACTGGAAGCCTGACGCAACCGGACTTATTACGGGCATTACGAGAAACACTTCGAAAGCGCACATCGTAAGGGCTTCGCTTGAAGCAATGGCATTTTCCGCACGCCAACTGTTTTCCATTATGGAAAAAGAAAGCGGTATACGCCTTAAAGTTATCCGTGCGGACGGCGGTGCGGCGGCTAACGGATTTTTAATGGGATTTCAGGCGGACGAACTCGGCGTAAACGTTGAGGTTCCAATTCTTACGGAGTCTACGGTTCTCGGCGCAATCAAACTTTGCGCAAAAGGACTTGGGCTAGGTAGCTGCGAGATAAAGGGCGAGCGGGTGTTTTATCCCGACGCGAGCCACGACAAAGAATATAATGATTGGCTTAAAGCCGTAGAGAGGTGCATTTTATGAAACGCTTGAATTTTACCGCTTTCGACGGAAAAAACATTTCTTACGTGGAATGGGCTGTCGACGAGCCAAAAGCCGTGGTTTTGATTTCCCACGGAATGTGTGAACATATATTGAGATATCAATATATTGCGGAAAAACTTAATATGGCGGGTTATCTCGTCGTAGGGGACGACCACCGTGGACACGGAGACACCGACCGCGACACCTTCGGCTACGCCGAGGGGGATATGTTTAACGACACTTTAAAGGATATGGCTACCCTTTGTAAGATTTACAAAGAAAAATATCCCGACCTTAAAATCATTCTTTTCTCTCATAGTTACGGCTCGTTTTTAAGTCAAAGGTTTATCGAGGAATACAACTCGTATTTGTCGGGAATAATCTTAGGCGGAAGCGCAAACATGAAAGGTCCGCTTCCTATGCTCGGCGGTATGGTTGCAAAAATCGGCAGCACCTTTAAGGGTAAACAAAAACCTGCAAAACTTATAAACAGCATGACATTCGAAAACTACAAAAAACAACTTAAAAAGGCTTCGTTTATATCTTCGATTCCCGAAGAGGCAAAACGTTACGAGGAAGATGAAAGTTGCGGATTTATTTGCTCATATAATTTTTACGTGGGATTTTTTAAAGGTCTTACGCAGATTTACAAAAAGAAAAATTTGGAAAAACTCAATCCGAATATCCCTATGCTTATTATGAGCGGCGCAGACGATCCCGTCGGCGGATTTTCAAAACTTACCGAAAAGCTTTACCTTATGTATAAGGAATGCGGCGTAAAGGACGTTACTTTAAAACTTTACGACGGGGTACTTCACGAATATCTTAACGATACGTCGAGAGAGCAAGCTAAAAACGATATTATCGAGTTTTGCAATAAAGTCGTTAGTCAACAATAAAAATATAAAAAGTTGGGATAACCGACCTATAGGTGGACTTTTTAAGGAAAATTATGAATTTTAAGACCAAAGGCGTGAACGCCGAAGAAATACGTTTCAAACTTAATCCCATAAAACCGTCAAAGGAAACAATGGAAGAAAAACCGCTTTTCCAAAGACAGGTTAAAAGGTCAAAAGACGTCGATAACGAAATGATGATAGTCCTTACCGCAAAGGTGGAGTCTACTGCGGAAAACCCGAAAATTTTCGATTTGTTCGTGTCCTTCGTCGCTTGTTACGAGGTTTACGATATGACTACGCAAGAAGATTATGAAAGTTTCGTAACCCAAGCCACTCGTGAACTTTATCACTACGTGCGAAACGCAGTAATAACCCTTACCGGCTCTGCAAACGTGTTTACGGTAATACTTCCCGTTAATCCGCCCTATTTCCCGTTAAACTGACAAATTTTCACAAAATAACACATAAGGTTTATAATCGTATAAAAAATTCTTTATTATTTCACAAATTTATGCTATAATCTGTGTGATAACTGAAAGATGGTAATTAGATGAAAAAGGTTTTTACAATACCGAATATTTTGTCTGTGTTCAGAATTTTGATTATTCCGTTTATAATATGGTCGTACGTTCTCGGCAGACATTATTTTATGGCGGCGCTTATAGTCCTTTCCGGACTTACCGACGTCGTTGACGGCATCATAGCAAGAAAATTCAATATGGTTACAAGCATCGGCAAAGCGCTCGACCCCATTGCGGACAAACTTACCCTGCTTACGCTACTCGTTTTAATGTGCGATTATCTTAAATCACCGCCGATAATGATACTTTGCGGAATTTTTATCGTTAAGGAATTCATTATGGGTATCGAAGGCCTGGTGGTTATCAAAAAGACCGGGACCACGTACACCGCAAACATTCTCGGTAAGGCAACTACGGTTGTGTTGTACGCTAATATACTTCTTCACGTTTTGTGGGACGACGTTGCTTTGTGGTTATCATCGCTCTTTATCGGTATAAGCATTGCCTTCGTTTGTATTTCCCTGGGTGTATATACCAAGCAGAATTTGCACAGAATCAAATCTTGTGATAACAAGGTGGTAAATGACTGAAAAAACTCAAAAAGCCGTTATTTTATCGGTAAATTGGACGATCGGCATAATAATGACCGTTATTATGCTGGTCTTTCTTAATACGGTGGAATGGTACCTTAAACTGATTGCTTACCTTGCAATAGCGGGGTTTACTATTTCTTGTACGGTTTTTGCAATTTTAAAAAAAGAATCCCTATTTAAGTCCGCTTTCGTGTGTAACGTGGTTACGCTGATTTTCGTCGGAATGTTTTTCGTGCTCAATTTATTGGGCCTTTTCGACAGTTTAAGCGATCTTGAAAAGGTTAAACAAATTATTCTCGATTGGGGTGCATACGGTTACGTAGTCTTTGTACTTTTGCAACTATTTCAAGTAATAATTCTTCCTGCCCCGGGCTTTATATTTTACCTTGCGGGGACTGCCGTTTACGGTCCTGTAACTGCGTTTTTCCTGTCTTACGTTTCAGTCGTCGTCGGCTCGGTGATATCCTTTTACATCGGAAGGCTTTTCGGAAAACCGGTGGTTTATTGGTGCGTCGGTAAAGAGCAGACTGAAAAATACCTCGATCTTCTCGGCAAAAAGGGGAACGTTTTGTTTATCTTGATGCAGGTTCTGCCATTTTTTCCCGACGATATTTTGTGCATGGTGGCAGGGCTTACGAAAATGAGCTTCAAATTCTTTTTGGCGGTAATGGTTTTGGTAAGACCTGTTTACATCGCAGCCGTTTGCTTCGTCGGCACCGGCAACCTTATACCTTTCAGCGGTTGGGGGATACCTTGCTGGATCGCGATAGGCCTCCTTTGCGCCGCTTGCTTCTTTCTTTACTGCAAGTACCAAAACAAAATCGAGGAAAAGTTTAAAAACCTTTTCGCTAAAAAAAATAAGTAGACTTAGGTTGAAAACATGAAAATAAAAACGCACCGCTTTTTGGCGGTGCGTATAAAATTTGACTTAAATTCCCGAATCGTTTTTCGGGAATTATTATTTTTAATTATGGCAATAATTTATTTATTGATAGGGAAAACCGGTATCGGCGCAAGATATATAACGTCTGTGCGGTCTGCCGCTTTGTCTTCCGCAAGCACGAAAGCTTTTTTATAAATGATTCCGCCGGAAAGCTCCACAAGCTTTTCAAGGCCGAGAAGGGACGCGCCGGTAGAAACAACGTCGTCGATGATGCCTACTTTTTTGCCCTTCAAAAGGTCCACGTCGTGCTTCGATAGGTAAAACTGCTGTTCCCTGCCCGTGGTTATCGAGGCGTCGATTTTTACTTCGATGCCGTCCTGCATGTAAAGTTTTTTGGATTTTCTGGCAACTGCATAGTAGTCGTGGCCGAGTTCCCTTGCAATTACGTGGGTTAGTTGCAAGCCTTTTGACTCAGCAGTGAGCAATACGTCGCAGTCGGAAAGAAGAGCAGCAAGCTGCTTTCCGCAGTGCTCGGTTAAACGCTGGTTTCCATGCAGGTTGAAAAATGCAATTTCCATTGAATCCGAAATGGGGAGTACGGGAAGGTCTAATTTATATCCTTTAATATCAACTGTGTAAGTTTTCATATTGATGCCTCATAAAAATTTTTAACTTTTAAAAATAATCAGCGGAACATTCATTTCCTCGGTTAAAGAAGTGTGATGTCCCTTAAAACGCATATTGTCGGGGGAAACCATAAAAAGTTTGTCGGTCTTACCTATAGCGATATAGTCGCCTAAAAGATAGCCGTATTCGCCGCGGTCGCCGAAATATCCCTCTTCGATAAGTTCTTTGGATTTATAAAGTTCAAAGTCTTTGCCGTAACGCTCTTTAAACAACCTTTCAAACTGCGGTTTGAATTCTTCTTTAACGTAAAAAGCGGGGGTCTTTGCATCGAGATAGGGGGGACAGGACAGCATGTCGTTAAGCTCTTTGTCCTTGTAAAATTCCACGTAACCCTTTACGTCGGTCTGGCCGTGGTCGGCTGTTACTATAAACAAAGTGTTTTTCGTAGATTTTTGTAAATCTAAAAGGCGTTCGGAAATCTTTTTAATAACCGTTTTGGCCTCTTCGGAGGTAACGCCGTATTCGTGCATTGTGGAATCCGGTTCCGGCGAGTAGGCGAAAACAAACTGTTTTCCGTCTTTTTTTACGATATCCTTAACGGCGTCCGTCAAACCTTCCACGGTGGAAATTTTTACGGAATTTTTGTAGCCCTTACAAAACTCCGGCATAACGCTTGTGATGGTGTAGTCGGTTTTGGCATAATTAAACCAATAATCGTCGCTTTCGGGCGTAGGGTAGTCGTAGTCTAGCTTTTCACCCGTTTGCGCATCGCAATGCCAAAACATTATAACGTTCTTGTCAATTTCGTTAAAACGCATAATCCAACCGAACCAACCGTGCTCGAGCGGCAGTTTGTTTGTGTTTACGGACGTCGTTGCATTCGTGGTGGTGGAAGGGAAGGTGGACGTTAAGGTCATTTTTGTGTTTTTAAGCAAAAAATCGTCCTTATCTAGGTTTACGCTCAAGGGGTACGTGCCCATGCCGTCGAACAAAATAAAAACTATTTTTTCATAGTTTTTTTGAAGTTCTTCCTTTAAAACAGGCAATACGGGGTTTTGATTCGGCGCGTTAAAAAATTCCGCCAAAGTAGCGGTTACGTTAAGCACGCTTTTTGTGAAATCCGGTTTTGTAAACCCCTTCATTTTTCACTCCTTTTCCCACAATAATATATGCGGGAAAGAACAAATGCACATATAATTATACCACAATATAAAATTATTTCAAGTGTTTTTCAAAAAATATTTTGCTTAAAAAATTTTTATAATTTAGGGCGGAATCGTAAAAAGAAAAAATCAAAAGAAAAATTTTCAAACGCCGATTTTAAGAACTTGTTTTTTAATTTTTATAAGGTATAAAAAATTTGCGGTTGACGATAATAACTTAATAGTCGTCTGCAGTTTGGATAATTAAAAAATAGCTAATAATAAGTTGGGTGTCATACTCCGTGTCAAGACACGGTTATGTGTGCTCCGCACACCTAAGTAAGCAGACTTACTGTATGACACCTAACTTGTCGACGGCGTAAATTTGCTACTGCAAGCAAGCAAATTTACTTCTTGAATCGACCTATAGACCGACTTTTTAAAAATTTTTACATACGAAAGGAGGTCTTATGACAAATAAAAGCGTAGAAATCTGCGGAATTAATACTTCGGAACTTCCGAAAATCAACAGCAGTGAATGCAGTAAACTATTGCAGGAAATGAAAAACGGAAGTAAAGATGCGAAAGACAAATTGATACTTGCAAATATGCGCCTTGTTCTATCCGTTATTAAAAAATTCAACGGGCAGTCGGTTTCTAAGGACGATTTGTTTCAGGCCGGCTGTATAGGACTTATTAAGGCAGCAACCAATTTCGACCTTAGCGTAGGCGTAAAATTTTCCACTTACGCGGTGCCTATGATTATAGGTGAAGTAAAAAGGTATCTTCGCACCCGCAACAGCATGCGTGTATCGAGAAGTATCCGTGATACCGCTTACAAGGTTTTAAAAACCCGTAATCAGTTAGAGCGTGAACACGAGGAAGCGACCGCTGCCGAAATAGCACGCCGCCTTGACATCAGGGAAAGAGAAGTTGCGTATGCTCTGGACGCAATTTCCGACACCGTTTCACTTTACGATCCCGTTTACAACAAAGAGGGGGACACCCTGCTTATAATGGACCAACTTGCGGACGAATTTAACACCGTTGAAAGGTGGACGGAAAACGCCGCACTCGAAAACGCCATGAAGGATTTAGGCGAGCGTGAAAGAAAGATAATTTACCTAAGATATTACGAGGGTAAGACCCAGACGGAAATTTCTACGGAAATAGGGCTTTCGCAAGCGCAGGTTTCAAGGCTTGAAAAAAACGCACTTTCCCTTATAAAAAGCAAAATTTCATAGCACCGAAATTTTGCAAAATTTATTGTTCTTATAAATAAAACTTTATGCCGAAGTATCCTTTGAAAGGGCTTCGGTATTTTTTCTTGGATTTTATAATAAAATAACGCAGGACCGTATCAATATGGAAGTTAAATTTTCAGAACTCAAAAAGAAAAAGGTCGTTAATATTTTAGACGGCAAGGTTTTAGGGTTTGTTACCGACATCGTATTTGATTTTCCCGAAGGAAAAATTTCCGCATTTGTGTGCGGAGATAAAAAATCCATTTTTTGTAAAGAAGAGGTGGTGGTCTGTCTGTGTGACGTAAATAAAATAGGCGACGACACCGTTTTGGTATGCTTTAAAGAGGAACGGGATTGTAAGCGTAAGGAAATTTGCGAGGAAGAATAGCTCGCTTTTAGTTTGCTTTTGCGTAGTGTTTTGTGCGCATTTGCAGAGTTTTAAGTTGATGTGATAAGAAAATGCGTAACCGCATTATCCCGCTGAAGGGGAGTATTTCGGTTACGCATTTTTTAATACGTTATTAAATTTCTTGTGTTTTTAAAATAGACCTATCAAAAGTTTTACAAGCTTCACAATAAAAACAGCGGTCGGGAAGATTATAAAAAATCCGAGAACTAAGGCAAAAAGGGCTATCGCCATAACGTAAATTGCCGTGTTTGTAAAGCGTTTTAAAGTCTTGTTTTTCAAAATGAAAATTACAAGGCCGCACACCAAAAGTGCCGCTATAAGCCCGAAAACGGCGTATTTTATATACGGCGTATGGTATCTGATTACCACTTCGTTTTCGCCTTTTTCAAGTTTTAACAGCATAAGCCCCAAGCCGTTGTCGATAAGTTCCGCTTTTTTGCCGTTCACGAAAACCTCGTGTCCGTCAAGCGCAACAAAGCTTACAAACAAATAGGTGTCGTCATCGGCTGCGGTGGCTTTTATTTTAAACGTATTTCCGTTTTCCTTTTTAAAATCCGCCTTGTTTTGCCAAACAATATCGTAAATTTCCTCGTCGCCGTCGTAGGGGTTATAAAACTTTTTTGCCTGTATGCCGTAAGTTTTGCAGTAGGCTTTTACGTCCTCGGCGGTAAGTTTTCCGCTGTAATCTTTCAAGGTGGCAACGTATGCGGCGCCGCTGTATTTATAGTATGAAAACAGTATATCGCCGTTTTGTTCGAGTTTTACCGCATCTGCATCCGAATAAACTTTGGTTCTGCAGTAGCGTATATCGTAGCCGTCCGGGAAATCAGTGGACAAAAACCAATAGGAATCCTTTGTTTTAATCCGAACGGAAATTTTAAATACCCCGTCGTCAAGTTGCTCGATATCGGTATCGTAATTGTCGCTAAGATCGAGTTCGTAAGGCTCGCAAACGCTTCCGCTTCCGCCGAGAAAGTTGTACAGTTTGTCGTACTTTTGTGCGTAATTAAGTCCGTCAAAATCAAGGTCGCAACTTTTTACGGTAAAAGCGGTCGGAAATACGGCGTTATTTTTGTATGAGGACAGGCCATTTTGTTCTACCTCTTCCATTTTTTCAAGGTAGTAGCGGTTTACGTAAGAAAGGTCCTCGTCATCCTCTGCGTGCTTGTAGAAGTAATATTTGTAGCCTAAAAGCATATCGCCCAAAAACATTCCGCCCGTGCTTTTGGCACTGTTTATGCCGTTTCCACGGTAATCGAAAAAGTCAGTGGCAATAAAATTGCGCTTGTCTGCAACCGAGGAGAACACCCCGAAGGAGTTTGTGTGCGTGGCAAGGGGAACACATGCCGTAAATGCGTCTTCGGTGTCCTTTATTCTGTAATATTCGTCGTCGCCGACTAAACGCACAATTTCGTTATAGTCGTCGTAATATTTGGGGTCGTAAACGTTGCCTTTCACAAGCGACAGGCTGTAAAATGACAGTTGAGAAGCAAATACGCAACAAAGTATTCCGCATATAACCCTGACGCCACACAGCCGCTTTTTGTAAAAGAGTATGGATAAACTGAATAATAGTGCCAATATAAGCGCAAACGGACCTAAAACTTCCAGGCCACCGAGTGAGTGTGCAAACACGGGATAAAAGTCGTAGGATGCGTTTTCGTCTACCTTTTTATATATTTTGTCGACAAGTGAAATAACTTGGTCGGAAAACACGAGATATAAAATCGCACCCGCCGCAATCAGCGCTAATATAGTGCCGAAAATTATATTGTTTTTTAGGGATTTGGTTTGCCTTATCGGTTCGGTATCCGCTTGCGCCGCTTTTGCGTTAGCGGAACTTTCTTGAACAAGGCGTGCGGCAACGTAAAGTTCGTAAAAAGCGTTCAAAAAACCGAACCTTAAAGAGTAACTTAAATATGCGCCGCCGTTTAGCAAATTGCAGCATTCATCAACAAGTACGGGCATCATCAAAAGCCCGCCCGTTATGAACAAAAACCGGTCTATAGGCCGTTTAAAGCCGTTTTTTATAAAATAAACAAGCGTCAAAAAGAGGAATAAAGTGTCGCTTACGATATAGGTGAATTTCCTGTATAAGTGGGTGGAATCGAGGTCGGAAAAAAGGTTATCGAAAAGTCCCGTGCTTCGCTTTGAAGATAGATAGGCGATAAAGGATGGCACCATTACGGGAAGGGCAATTCCCACCGCTGCTAATAGGCCGAGGCAGCTTTTAACCAAGACTTCTTTTCTGTTTTCACGTTCCACCAAAAAGACGTAACAGAAAATTATCAAAAAGACAATAAGCATTGCAAAACTTGCGAGGGAAAAGCAGGTATAAATCATTAGCGCATACGCTATGGCGAACCCCCAAATTTTGCCCGTTTTTACAAGTTTTTTGTAACTAATTGCCACAAACGGCATATAAATCATTAAATCAATCCAATTTATATAGGTGTTTGCAACAAAGGTGTAGCCGGAAAACGCGTATAAAAGAGCACAAAGAACGCCTACGGGCTTCGGAATATTCTTGAAAGTACCCAAAAAGTACAGTGCGGAAAAACTTACCGCGATAAGTTTTAAGGGGAGAACGATTCCCACACCGTAATATACGTTTCCTTTACCGAAAAGCAAAAAGATCCAGGTAAACGGGCTTATCATGCAGTATGCCATGGTCCCGAAAACGTCTGTTCCGCCCGCTATCGCAGGAGAGTAAAAAAGCGAGGATTTTCCGTCAAAAACGTCAAAAAGATGCTCGATAAAAGGAGAAACCTGCGCCAACATATCGTAGCCCGCCATAGTATTTTTTCCGAAAGGAAATACGCCGTTTAGCGCAAGAGTTACGGCAAATATAATCAATATGAATATGGCGACGAAAAAATAATTCCAGTTTTTAAAAAGAAAATTTTTCATCGATTTAAGAACGCACAAAGGTCGTTTAATGGCCGCGTTATTTTCTTCGGATTGGCCGATAACGGGCTTATAGGCGCACTTTTCCTTTATGTTTTCATCGTCGTCATAAGTTATGCAATCGTTATTTTCTATAACTTGATTCATTTTAACACCTAATTCCAATGATTTCTAATTGTAACACATATAAGCGTATTTGGCAACCAATGCCATATAAATTTGAAATTTGTGTTTTAAATCCTTGATTTTTACAAAAAAGTAGTATATAATGTCTTGGCAATCAAGGTTTCGACCTATATATTTTTGGAGGCATATCGAAGCGGTCACAACGAGGCGGTCTTGAAAACCGTTTGGGTTCACGCCCACGGGGGTTCGAATCCCTCTGCCTCCGCCATAAAATGCCTATCCAAACCCTTGCGGTTTGGATAGGCATTTTTTCGTTGTGATTTGTGAGGGATTCGAACGGGCAGGAAGCGACGGCACGCAGGTTGAATTAAAAGATATGTCGTCGCCAAACAGTCCTGTGGACTGTTTGCTGCCCCGGCGTGAAAGAAGGCGAAGCCTTCGGCGCGAATCCCTTTGCCTGTGCAATAGAAAAATCCGAGAAATTTTCTCGGTTTTTTCTATTATAAACCTAAAATTTGCTTTTTCTTTTTCTCAAAGTCTTCTTGTGTAATCAAACCGTCATCAAGCATTTCCTTTAATTCTGTTAATTGCTCTTTATCGGATTTGGGAGTAACTACTTCTTGCTTTAACATGGAAGATTGTTCGAGTGTTCTTTTATTAATCATATATTCAAGCATTGAACAGACAGATTGCAGGTTATCTTTCATATTGTTATATGTCGTACTAGACTTACTTAAGGCCGCATTGTATGCGTAGTTAATTACTATTTGCGGACAATTAAAATCGTTTATGCGAATTATTAATTTTAATTGATTGCATTCTTCATTGATGTTACGACTTACATTGCTGCCGACAATAAGACCGGTGAGACCAAAAAAAACACCGCCTACGAGAGCCGAGCCGGCACTGCCCTTTACGCAACTCTTTCCATTTTCATAAACTTCGTAATTAATAATATCGGAAAACTTGCGTGCTTTTGAATATATTGTTCCGTTTCGATACACAAATTTCTTATTTATGTTATCTATTAAAAGTTCTGTGGTTGACCAACCATTTGTAACAATAGGAATCGTTTTTGAAATTGTAAAATCGGAGTCAAGCACTCTTTGTTCCTGTAAATTTTGTTTTAATTTGCCGTACGATTCTTTTCGCATGGCTTTAACCGCTAATTCTTCATCGGATTTTTTGAAAATTAATAATACATCAAGGAATGGAGAACCAGTTAGAATTAAAGCAACTATGACGAAAAAAACTATAGATCCGGCAGGAAGAGGATCCCCCTCGGTTATTAATGGTAGACAACAAAAGAAAATAATAAACAATAATCCAAGGAATCCACCCAAAATACAAGACGTAATAATAGTGGTTTTACGATATTTTTTTGCTTTTTGACTAATTTCTTCTTTGCTTAATTTTGATAACGTTTCCCTAGATATGTTGTTTAGTTCTTGATCGATTCCGTTTAAATTATCCATGTAAAATCCTCCAATGTAAAATAAAAAAGTGCGCCAACCAAAGTCAGCGCACTAAAAAACGCAGACTCCAATTGTCGCCAAACAATCTATTCGAAGCATAGGTTTACTACACAACCAAACAGGAGTCGCATTTTTAACAAAATGTGTTAGTTTGATTGTGTAGCAAAAAAGGTATAATATCCCCACAAAAGAAAATACACCTATGGCTACGAATATTTAGATTGCTTGGCAATTGTTATTGTAGCACTAAATAAGGTTAAAATCAATAATTTTTATTATAAATTATAAAATGTCTTAAGAAAATAATTTAAACGATTTTTTCGCATACTTTGGCTATTTTAAAAATAGAAGTTGTTTTTGAAAAATATTCTGCGTTTTTTTAT
>CATZIC010000041.1 GCA_958419945.1 uncultured Clostridia bacterium
GTGGATTGCCACGGCAACAAGTTGCCTCGCAATGACGGTGTAGAGGTGGATTGCCGCGGCAACAAGTTGCCTTGTAATGACGGGGTACAAACGGATTGCCACGGGACTAAAGCTCCTCGCAATGACGAAGTGGGGTTTAGTCGGCACCGTACACAATATTTATTGGGGTAGGAAGCGAGCGGGTTAGGGGCGTTGAGTGTGCTAAAGTAAAAAGAACCCTGAAATGCAGGGTTCTTTTTACTTTATTGACCGTTTAGCTTAAGCCTTTTAAAAGGCAGGGCTTGTACGGTTTAAGATTAAATTACTCACCTTTGAAAGGAAGTAATGCAACGATTCTTGCTTTTTTGATTGCTTCGGAAAGCTCTCTTTGATGCTTAGCGCAAACGCCGGTCATACGACGGGGAAGAATTTTACCCTTTTCCGTAACGTATTTTCTTAGTTTGGCAGAATCTTTGTAATCGATAAATTCAGCTTTTTCCACACAGAAAGCACAGACTTTTTTTCTGCCCGGTCTTCTTGCTGGCTTTTTAGCTTTTTCTTCCATAATATATACTCCTTATTGAAAACAATTTATAAAGCACGGCAAACTTGTTGCCGAAGGTTTTTGGCAACTTGTTTTAGCACGTGGGCGTTCACTTTTTAATCAGAACGGCAAATCGTCATCGGAAACGGGTTCGAGTTTGGGTCTTTCTTTACGGGAAGCTTGTACCTCCTCGGAACCACCGTCTTGAGATGAGCGTGAAGCCAAGAACTCAACCTCACTCGCGATGATATCGGTAACGTTACGTTTAATGCCCTCTTTGTCCTCGTAAGAACGGTTTTGAAGGCTCCCGACAATTGCTACCTTGCTACCTTTTTTGAGGTATCTGCCGCAATTTTCGGCCTGCGTACGCCAAACGGTAATATTGAAAAAGTCTGTTTCACGATTGCCGTCGCTACCTGCATAGGTTCTGTTTACTGCGATTGCGAAACGACAAACTTTTATACCGCTTGTGGTTTCGGCAAGTTCGGGGTCTCTTGTTAAATTACCAATCAGATATACCTTGTTCATAAAATTCTCCTAACTATGCGTTATGCGTTGCGTTTTGTAATAAGTCTTCTTAATACGTTTTCATTGATGCCTGCAACACGGTCGATTTCTTTGATCAAAGAAGGATCGCATTCAAAGGTCATAAGAACGTAGTAACCTTCAGTCTTGTAGTCGATAGCATAAGCAAGCTTTTTGTTGCCCCATTTATCAATGGACTCGACTTCGCCGCCGTTTTCCTTAACCAACGTTTCGAATCTGGCGATAATAGCCTCTTTTACTTCGTCGGTTGCTTCGGCATTCAAGATGTAAAGCATTTCGTACTTAGTCATAATGATTTTTTACCTCCCGGACATATTCGGCCTGCGAACCCGCAGGCAAGGTTTTGCGGATTTCCGCTAATTTGTTTTTTTGCGGTTTCCCGCAGGGCGGTTTCCCGCCAAATTGTTGTAATAGGTTATTAAAACCTGCAAGGTATATCCCGGCTTAAGTACCCTTAAGCCAGGATATTGTAGCAGATTGAAATTTGTTTGTCAACCATTTTAAGGGTTGGAAGGAACAACAGTTGAAGTCGCTGCGGTCAGTATACCGGACATAAAGTCGCCGACTTTCATGTTTTCCCAATATTCTCTGACAGTTGCCGGCTTACTCGTCGAGGTGTCGTTGTCATACTGTTTCTGGAATAACAAGTCCATCTTTACGTGGTTTTCGCTTTCAGTGGCAGGACTCTCATAATCAAAGAATGTTCCGAATACACCGAGTTCTATCGCAAGTTTAACGTCGAGATCGGTCTTGAACTTGTTGGGAAGTTCGGTTGCAAGGTCAACTACTTTCCAAGTAGGATCGAGGAACCTTATCAAAGCGGAAGCCGTGGGATCACCTGCGTCGGCAAATATATCGCCAACAAGTAATTCGTTCTTGAATTTTCCTACAAACTCTCCGCCGCCAACTTCAGCAACTGTGTAATCAGCGAGTCTAAGTGATAAACCTTCGACTGCTTCGGTACCGTCAAGCCACTTGCCTTCGGCGTTCTTGGTGTAACCCATGATCGTACCGAGCTTCATAGCGTTGATTTCGGTTGACATATCGGTAATCTTGGCGTCTTTAAGTGCGGTCAAGATATTGTTGCCGCTAACTTCTACAACCTCGCCAATGGTAAGGGTATCAAACCTTGCGGGCAGTTCTTTTATCGAAGTCTTCGCAAGGGTTTGAAGAACCTTGGGACTTGTGGTGGTGATATCGATTACCTGATCCAAAGTGAGTTTGTTGATCTCTTCGGAAAGGTTGCCGATTTCAACGTCTTTAAGGGACTTCAAGATCTTGTGGGTGCCGTCTTCCATCTTAATTACTTCACCGAGTTTAAGACTTTCGATTCTGTTCTTAATTTCGGCTTCGCTGAAGTCGTTAATCTTGGTATCTGCAAACGCAGCGAGGACGCCTGTAAGTTCGTCGCCATTATTGTCCAACCACTTATTCGTCGATTCATCCTTGGTGTAACCCAAAGCTTCGCCGATGGTTAAGTTGTTAAGGAAGGTAGGATCGGAAAGTTCGTTTACGGTCTTACTTGCAATGGTTGCAAGGATACCGGTTACTTCGGTACCGTTATGATACCACTTGCCGTCTATTTCTTCATAGCCGAGGAGAACGCCTGTCTGTTTGCCTTTAACGGTGTTAATGATTGTATCAAGACCTGCGTCAACGCCGCCCTGGAAGATGTTGAGTTTAAGTTCTAATACGGCTTTTACGATTTCGTCAGTGGACGAACCTACTTCGTAACCGACAAAGCCGAGCGCTTCCGCAAACGTGAATTCGCCGAACTTAGCCATAAGTTTGTTCTTCGTATCGGTACGGAGGCCGTAAACCTCTCTTAAGGTCATACCGAGGAATGCTTTGGTGAATGCAGCGTCTTTGTCGATCATGTCGGGCAAGTAGTTGCCTGCGATTTCCATAAGCGTCCAATCGCCGATAAGCGAACCGAGCGTTACTTTGCCGCGTAAGCAGTTGATAACGTCTTTAACCTTAAGTGAGAGAACTACCTGAGCGGTAGCGTTCTGTGCTATTCCGCTGTTTACGAAAGATGCAACGTCAAGTAATGTTACGTCGCCGAGAACTCTGCCGATTACGGAGTAGTTCTTGGTCTTTAACATGTTGTAAACTTCACCGAAGTCAACGTTAAGAAGTCTTCCCGTAACGCCGGCCGCAGTACCGGTTACAACCCATTCACCGTCAACGCTGTCGTAGAAGGCTTCGGTATTTACAATATTCTGGTTGTTAATGAGAATACGTAATACGTCGCCGAGTTTGTTGGCGTGGAATTTTTCGTACAACATGGAGTTTAGAGCGGAACCTGTCAAGAACTTGTTGTTCTCGTCAGTAAAGTCGCCTAAACTGAGCGAGAATACCGACTCGGAAATGTTTGCAAGATAGCCTCTTAACCTCAAACCGCCGTCTTCGGCTTCTTCAACGGTCAAGCCCGTTTTTTGAATGAGATTGAGTATCGAAGAGTGCATCGTAAGAACGTTGCCTATTGTAAGTAAGGGTTTGAAGGTCGCTGCCATCGGGTAGCCGTCTGCTAATACGGTGGTCATCTTCTCGTTAAACAACGTGCTCATAAGTTCGTTATGCAAACCGTTCAACGTGTACTCACCGTTTTCGGCGGTGTAACCGAACATGGTTGCAAACTTAGCGAAGGTTGCGTCTTCACCGAATACGGTGCCGAGAATCTTGCAAAGGAGTTCGTTGTTGATGAAGTATAATGCAGTACCTGCCGCACACGCCGTAACGGTGATAACCATCTTTTCACCGTCGGTTGTTGCCTCGTAAACAGATTTAGCAAAGCCTTTGAGGTAGGTGTAATCGCCTGTAGCAACGTCGTTGAACATGCTGCCGATATCCATCGTAAGCGCTTTGTTGAACCATTCGGAGGAAGTTTCGACGGAAACTGCCGTAGAAATTACGTCGTTTAAGGTTACGCCTTCGTAAGCGTTTGCAAGCGCTACGAGTAAATTGTTAGTACTGAAGTCAAGTGCTAAGTTGGCAATGGTTTCCAAGTTAATATCGTAAGTCGCTTTCAAGAAAGCGTTTTCCGGTGTAAGTTCAGGTCCGAAAGCGTCGCCTATCGTGATATCGCCGAACTCTTTTATGAGTTGGTTCGTGATATCGCCGGAGGTTGCGATTTCGAGAACTCTTTGTAACTTGGTGTCAAGGACTTTATCCATGCCCCTGTTACCGCTTAAATCATTACCGGTAAGTAAAGCTACGTCATTAATCGTGGATTCCGGATAATTGGAAGCAATAACGTCAACTTTTGCTTTAAATCCTTCTGCTTCGATTACGTCGAACAGATCCTGTACGCTTATAGCGTAAGTTTCAGCTAAGAAGGTGTTGTCGGATTCTTTGTCAAGAATCTGGCCAACGGTGATTTCGGCATATTTTGCTTTAACGATTTCGAGTTTCGCATCTTTACCTTCTGCTTCGAGAATATCTACGATAGTATTTACGTCGAAGGAAAGCGTTGCTTCAACGAGCGGGTTATTTGCAATCGTTTCTCCAAGGTACTGACCGATTGCGTCGTTAAGGCTTAAAGTGCCGTACTGTCCAAGAAGGTCGCCCTTCATGTCTCCGGATACTGCGAGGCCGATAAGGAAGGAAAGTTCGGTTTCGGCAATCTTAGTAAGAGCGTTATTTGTGATTTCGCCTTTGTAAAGAAGGTCAATTAAGTCGTTTAAGGTTACGCCTTCGTAAATCTTCTGTAATTCATCGATAACGTCTGTACGAGCCTGTGCCTTTGCCATCGTGATTACGTTGTTTACAGAGATTGCAGTGGTAGCCGCCATGAACTTATTCTCTTCGATTTCATCGGGCAAGAAGTAGTTGACAAAGTCGCTTACGGTGATTTCGCCTACAAGGTTCATCCAGTATTCCAGGTTGGTTGCGTTCTTCGCAATATCAACGAGGGTTATACCGAAGAGTATCTGTGCGGGTCTGTTGAAATCAGCGTAGTTGGAAGTGAGTGAATAACCACATTCCGCATCGCTTTGTTCCATAATACCGCTGACCCCGCTTGACTTAAGCAAGGAGTAAATGATGTCGCCGAGATTGGTGTCGCCGAAGAGTGCGATTGCCTTTTCAACGTAAGGCGTCTTGTCTTCCGCTTTAAGACCTCTGTAAATGCCGCCGAAGGTAACGTTCATTGCGTTAGCGATTACTTTGGGTAAAACGTCGCCCGTTACCGTCCACTTACCGTTTTCTTTAACGGCTGCGGTTCCTGCGATAGCGTAGAGGTTTACAAAGTAAGCGGTTACGTCGCCCACGTTGTTCATATTAAAGGTTTCGTAAAGTACGGAGTTGATTGCGTGGATATCTTTCAAACCGTTTTCTTCGGTTAAGAAGCTATCGAGAGAAAGGTTGAAGAGATTATCCGTGAAGTCTTTAAATTCATTACCAAATGCAAAGCCTTTTTCGGTCTGAATGAAGTTCATACCGGTAGCGTTTGTAATGGCGTTTGCAATCGGACTATATGCGGTTACGATATTGCCTACCGTAACAAGTGCTTTGAAGTTGTTAAGTAAAGGATAACCGGTTGTCAACGTGTCGGTTACGTCTTCTTTCAAGAATTTGTCCATTAAGGAGTTGTAACCTATTTCGTTGATGTAATTCGTTCCGTCAAGTGCATAACCTAAGGTGTCCGCAAGTACGTCGCCCCAAGTTGCTTCTTCGCCGAAGATTCCGTCAACGATTTTGCAAAGTAGCGGGTTGTCGGCAAAGTAAAGAATGAGTGCCGCCGCCGCAACGCCTGCGTATACGCCGTATTTAACTTCTTCGGGAAGTTGATTGAAAGCGGTCTTTAAGGTTTCAACAAGTGCTTCGGTGTCGTTATTGGCAATACCTATCATGGTTTCGCCGATATCGATGGTGCAAACGGTTTGAAGTGCTTCGATTTCCGGGATAGCCGTGAACATCTCCACAACGTCGCCAACGGTTGCGCCCACGAAGGCTTCGCCTGCGGTTGCAAGTTTATTTTCTGCAGTCACTACGTCGTAAACCGTCTGTACGTCGATAGCGAGTACGGCTTTTACGAAGTTGTTGTCAACAAGTGCTTCGGGAATAACCTGAGTTCCGGTAAGAGTTTCAACGTCGGTTATAACGTTATTTACGGATATACCGCCTACTACGTCCATTACGTAATCGGCAACAACGCCGTCCGCAATGGCCCTGATAAGGGTATCTACGCCTGCGTTAAATACAGGTTCGAGAACGGACAGAGGTGATTCGGTTACGCCGAAGAGTTCGATTATATTAGCGAAGATTACGCCGTTATAAAGATCTGCAACTTCGTTAAGAACTGCCTGGTTGCTACCTGCGTTAGCCATATCGATAATGGTTTTTGCGCAGATAGAAAGCGTGCTCTTTACGAAAGCATTGTCTTTAAGGGTATCTTCAAGAACGAATCCGACAAGGTCGTGAATGGTAATACCGAATGCAAAGTCACGGAAGAAGTAAAGGATTGTGCCGTTGAATGCGGATTCGATGATGTCTGCAAACTCGATATTGTAGAGTTTTTCAACAGCGCCGATGCCCTCTTCGTTAGCATAAACCATAGTGCCGATTTCGCCCAAAGTAGTGTCGCCGACTAAGGTAATTAAATCGTCCTTTAAGGTTTCCTGACTTGCAACGTCGTTATAAATCGTGCCAAGTCTGAGATTCAAGATATTGGTAAGTAAGGTATCAAGGTTACCGCTTTCCGACGTTGCCTTCCAAGCGGTATCGTATGTAATGGTGTAACCTAATAACGCGTAAGCGTTCCTGCTGCTGAATACTATGTCGCCGATAGCTTCGTCGCCGAAAGTATTATAGAGGAAGTTGAACAAATCGTTATTTGTGATTGCGGTTACGAGTGCGTTAATTTCAACGTCGAAAATGGTTTCAACCGTTTCGGTGGGTGCAGCTTCCGCATAGAAGATGCTTACCATGTCACCGAGTTTAACGCCTTCGTATACACCTGTGAATACGTCGAGGATTTCCTGCGTGGTGGTTGCTTTAATAAGACTTACGACAGTGCCTACACCAATACCGAGAGTTGCCGAAACAAACTTGTTGGTGGTGTCGATATATTGTGCAAGTACGGTTTCGATAGCGTCGCCTACCGTGATATCGCCGAATTCGTTTCCGATTGCGGTAACGATATCTTCGCTTATCGCAACGTCGATTGCAGCCCCGATAGTAGTATCGAGAAGTTTATTGAGCGCTGCGTTTTCAATTTCGAATTGGCCTGCGAGATTCAGAACGTCGCCGAAGGTTACCGCAGCATAAATATCACGAACAACCTTTAACGCTTCTTGAGGAGTCTTAGCCGCCATCATAAGGAATACGTGTTCAACACCGAAGGTGTAGGTTGCATCAAGGAATGCATTTTCAACGGTGATATAATCCTTAAGTGCGTCGCCGAGAGTGATATCATTAAATTCCGCACGGATTGCCGAAAGAACGTCTTCGGATACCACGAGTCCCAATAAGAAGCTCAAGTCGGTATCGAGAAGTTTTGCAAGTGCTTTGTTTCCGAAATCACCTATCGATGCAAGACCTAATACGTCGGAAATGAGAACTTCTTCTGTGAAGATGGTCTGTAATTCCGCAATAGTGGTCTTTGTGTCTTCTGCCTTTACAAGATTGATAACGTTCTGAACGGAAATACCGCGTACAGCCTTAACGAAGTTGTTTTCCTGAATTTCGTCGGGGATAACGATATCAACGAGGTCGCCCAAAGTGGTTGTCTTGAAGGTTTCAATCCACCAATCGGCATTTGTAAAGTTGTCTACGAGTTCGATTACGTTGATTGCAAATACGGTATTTGCAAAGTTTTCAAGTTCCGCGAGCTGTGCGGAAAGTGCGTATCCGTCAGTCGTCTGTTCGATTGCGTCGGAGCCTATGATGGCAGTAACCATATGAGCTACGTCGCCGAGAGTGGTTTCGGCAAAAGTAGTCTTTACAAAGTCTACTATCGTTCCGTTGACGATAGCTTTTACGAGGTCTACCAAAACAGTGTCATAGACGACGTTAAGAAGCTTCGTGTCGGGAAGAGCAACGAACAAATCGGTTACGTCGCCGAGTATTACGCCGTTGTATACGCCGTAAATTACGTCGAGCATAGCCTCGGTGGACTGTGCGGTAGCCATATCGTAAACGGTTTGAACGCCTATCGACAGCGTTGCTGCCATGAAGGGATTATTAACGTCTACGTAATCAGCAATGAATTGATTTATAATATCACCGATTGTAACGTCACCGTACTCGTAAAGGAGTTCGCCTACGACGTCGGGTGAAGTGATAAGACCGAGTAAGAATACTATGTCCGTATCGGCAAGTTTTTGAAGTGCGCCGTTCTTGATTTCTTCTTTATAGAACAACTTAACGATGTCGTTAACCTTTGTTCCGTCGAAGATTTCCTGCAATTCGTATACGACGTCTGCAGCGGTTTCAGCCTTTGCCATACCCATTACGTCGTTTACGGAAATAGAGGTAGCTGCTTTAACGAAAGCATTTTGTTCTACTTCTTCGGTAAGGAAGTAATTGACAAAATCCGAAAGGGCAACTTCGCCGACAAGGTCTAACCAATACTGACCGTTGTTTTTGTTTTCAACAACGTCGTTTACGGTAATACCGAATATAATCTGAGCGGGCTTGTTGAATTCAATATACTTTTCGCTGAGCGTGTAGCCGCATTCGGCATCGCTTAATTCGATAACGCCTTCTACGCCTGCAACCTTAAGTATAGTATAAAGTACTTCGCCTACGCTGAGTTCGCCTATAAGCTTAACCACCTTGTCAATGTAAGATCCGTCTTTGAGGCTTCTGTATATTCCGCCTAAAGTTACGTTCATACCGCCTTCCAAAACGGTTGGGAAGAATTCGCCTGTTACAGTCCACTTGCCGTTTTCTTTAACAGCGTTGGTTTCCAAAGTATTGATAAGGTTTACAAAGTAAGCGATAAGGTCACCGACTTTGTTCTTTTCGAAGGTGTTGTATAACAAACCGTTGATTGCGTGAACATCTTTCAACTTATTGTCTTCGGTTAAGAATTCGCCGAGAGAGAGGTTGAAGAGATTATCACTGAAGTCTTTGAATTCGTTGCCGAGTGCAAAGCCTTTTTCAGTTTGAATGATTTCCATACCGATAGCGTTCGTGATGGTATCGGTAAGAGTGCTGTAAGCGGTTAAAATATTGGCAATGGTTATGTAGTTTTTGAAGTTCGTAAGGAACGGATAACCGGTTGTCAACGTGTCGGTTACGTCTTCTTTAAAGAAGGTATCCATTAAAGAGTTGTAGCCGATTGTATTCTTATAATATGAGGAAGAATCTACCGCATAAGTTGCAAAGGTTTCATAACCTAAGGAATCCGCAAGTACGTCGCCCCAAGTTGCGTCTGCACCCAAAACTCCGTCAACGATCTGGCAAAGTAAAGGATTATCAGCAAAGTAGAGGATTACGCCTGCTACCGCTACGCCGGCATAGATGCCGTATTTAACTTCTTGGGGAAGTTGATCGAAAGCGGTCTTCAATTTGTCCATTAAAACGGTATTGTCGTTGTTGTAAATACCGAGTAAGGTTTCGCCGATGTCAATAGTGCAGATGGTCTGTACGTAATCTATTTCGGGAATTGCGGTAAAGAGTTCTATAACGTTTCCGATGGTTGCGCCTGTGAACTTATTGCCTAAAGTTTCAAGAACGTTTGCGCCGGTTGCGAGGTCATAAACCATCTGTACGTCGATACCGAGTACAGCCGTTAAGAAGTTGTTGGAACGGAGGTCGGCAGGAATAATTTCGGTGCCTGTTACAGTTTCAACGTCCGTAACGATATCGTTAATGGAAATAGGTCCGAATACGCCCATTACGTAATCAACGATAGTCTGGTCGCCGATAGCCATAATAAGGTCGTCTAAACCTGCGTTGAAGATAGGTTCGAGAACGTTAAGGGGTGCTTCGGTCAATCCGAACAATGCGAAGATATCGCTGAAGTTTACACCGTCGTAAATATAAGCGATTTCGTTAAGCATCGGGCCGGGGAATTCCAAACCGATAATGTCGATTACGGTGTTTGCATTTATTGCAAGAGTTGACGCAATGAACTTGTTGGTTCTCAATTCTTCGGTAAGTAAGAAGCCTACCACGTCGTCAAGACTAATGTTAAACGCAAATTCTTTAAGGTAATCGAGAATGGTTCCGTCAAATGCGTTCGTAATGATATCGGAAAGTTTTAAAGCATAAAGCTTATCAAGTACGCCGATACCTAATTCGTTGTTGTATGCGAGTTTGCCCGCTTCGCCGATAGTGGTTTCGCCGACAAGGGCCAACAAATCGTTCTTAAGGTTATCCGTTGCCGCTACGTTGTTGTAGATGGTGGATAGTTTAAGATTTAAAATGTTGGTGAATAGTTCATTAAGGTTGCCGTCGTCGGAAGTTGCGGACCAGCTCGTTCCGTCATAGGAAATCGAGAAGCCGAGTACTCCGAACGTCTGATCGGTGGTGAATACTATATCGCCGATTCTTACGTCGCCGAATTTTTCGTAAAGGAATTCGATAATTCTCTTTTCGGCTATAGCCTTAACGAGGTCGTTAATCATTACACCGTAAATGGTATTGACGGCATTGTTGGGAATATCGTCCGCGTAGATAGCCTTAACAACGTCGCCTAACATTACGCCCGCGTACTTATTATATATAACGTTAAGTACTTCGTCCGCAGTCTCGGCGCCGATCATGGTAGCAATGTCGGCTACACCGAAGGAAAGGGTTGCCGATATGAACGGATTTTCAACGTTGATATAATTTGCAAGTATATCGCCTACGGCAGCTTTCAAAGTAACGTCGTTGAATTCGTAAGCAAGTTCGCCTAAAATGTCGCCGGAAATAACAAGACCCAAAAGGAATTCTATTTCGGTGTCGGCAAGATTTGCAAGTGCCTGGTTAGGAATTTCCGTTATTCCCGCCAATTCGAGAATGTTGGAAATCATAACGCCGTCGTAAACTTCCTGTAATTCGATAATTACGTCTGCTACAGCTTCCGCTTTAACCATTCCCGCAATCTGATTAACGGAAATTCCGCGGGTTGCTTCGAGGAAAGCGTTGGTTTCGATTTCGTCGGGAAGAAGAATATCGATGCAGTTGCCTACGGTAACGTTGCCGAAGGAATCGAGCCAATACTGGCCGTCGTTGTATTTGGTTACGAGGTCCGCAAGTTTAAGACCCATTACAGCCTGTGCTAAGGCGTTGAGTTCTTCATACTGCGCGGGAAGTTCATAACCGCATTCGCTATTGCTCGTGTAAAGTACGTCGGTAACACCTGCGGTTCCCAATGCGGCGTAAAATATGTCGCCTACGTTGGTATCGCCGAGTTTGTTAGCGATTTTCTGTTTGATAAGTTCGGGATCACCGCTTGTGAATGCGTTGATGATTCCGCCGATAGAAGTGTTGAATACGTTTCCGAGTAAATCGGTAAGGTATTCGCCGTCTACCGTCCATTTGCTTCCGTCGTGAGTCAATTTAACGCCCAACGGGAGGAGATTGTTTACAAGGTAAGCACTCAAATCACCAATCGTGATTTTGCCGAGGCGATCGATCCAATATTCGCCGTTGAGGTTATTCAATACCTCTTCAACGGTTACGGAAAGAAGTTTTTCGCTTAAAGGTGCAAAATCTTCGAAGTCGCCGATGGTTACGTAAACTTCCTTGCCGTCAACGGTCTTGGTACCGAGTATGTTTTCGATACCCGCTGCCTTAAGTGCGGTATAAACTACTTCGCCGAGGGAAATATCACCGTACTCATACATGATTTCACCCTTAACGTCGGGGGTGATCAAAAGACCGAGGAGGAATTCGAATTCGGTGCCGAGAATTCTTCCGAACAGACCGTAGTCATAACCTTCAAGTCCGAAGAGTTCGGTAACGGTGCCGATAGTTACGCCTTCGAATACTTCCTGCAATGCGTAAACGAGGTCGCCCATCGTTTCGCTTTGCACCATATTTATAATATCGTTTACGGTTACGTTGCAAATTGCGGCAACGAATCCGTTTTTAACAACTTCCTCGGGGAGGAAACTTTCCAAAACGTCGCCAACTCTTATGTCGCCGAATGTATCTTTCAAAAGTTGTACGGCGTCGGGGTTGCGAAGTTCGCCAACCGTGATGTTGAAAAGTCCGGTTAATACGGCGCCCATGGTACCGGTTACGGTCCAATCGCCGTTTTCCTCTTCGGAAACGCTCATTTCCGGAGCATACTTATTTATAAAGTATACGAAAGGATCACCGATTCTGATTCCGCCGAGTTTTTCAAACCACCAATCTACGTTAGAGTAGTTATCAACTATATCTTTTACGGAGAGACCGAATAATGCTTGTGCAAGGTGGTTAAAGTCCGAGTAGTCGGGACTCATTACGTATTCCTGATCGGTTGCGCCCTTCAAAACGACGTCCTTCATTCCTGAAAGACCGAGAGCTGCATGAACGATTTCGCCTACGTTTGTATCGCCGACTTTATTTATTATCTTCTGTTTGATAACTTCGGGATCGCCTGTTTTGAAAGCGTCGATGATTCCGCCGACGGTGGTATTCAAAACGTTGGTGATAAGCTGCTGCATGTATTCGCTGTTTACAAACCACTTGCCTTCACCGTAAGCAACTTTGATTTCCAAAGGAAGAACGTTGTTGATAAGGTAAGCGGAAAGATCGCCGAGCGAGATTTGGCCTAAACGATCAAGCCAGAAATCAACGTCAGAAGCGTTATTGACGAAGTCGTTTACCGTAAGGGTTAAGATAACTTTGGATAAAGGACCGAAGTCTGCAAGGTCGCCGCCAAGCAAGTAACTTATGCGGTCGCCGAGGTCGGTTTCCACCAAAATGTCTTCGATGCCGCATACCAAAAGTACGGTATACGCCACGTCGGCTATCTGAATATCGCCGACAACGGACATTATATCGAAATCATATTCCTTATCGAATATAGCAACGAAACGGGAAATAGGCATGTTCATCAAAGGAATAAGTCCCTTAGCTACAAACTTGCCGTCTTTACCCCAGTTGTTCTGAGTTTCGTCGTATGTAAAACCGGTAAATGCGCCGAAGATATCGCCGACTCTGTACTGACCGATAAAGCTGTCTACTATTTCGGTAGGAGATTTATCGCCGTCGAGAATAGCTATAACACCGTCGAGGATATTGCCGATTCTGTAATCCATCAAAAGACCGAGTGCATCGTCGGAAGGCTCAACGCCGGCAACTTCGCCGATAGTCATATCGCCGATAGCGTCGTTGAAGATACCGATAATGTCTTGCGCGGTATATTCGTCACGGACAAATTCGTCGAGTTTTATGTCGAGCAATTTATCTACGATTGCAATGGATTCGAGTTTTTCCTGAACGCTTTCGTCTACGAAGGAGTAAACTGCATCACGCAAAGTGGTACCTTCGAGAGCGGCTTTAAGGCTTAACTTTAAGTTGTCGACGATAGCGTCTTTGCCGTCGCCCAAAATATCGCTTACCTTAATGGTTCCGAGGCGTTCGATGATAAGAGGATATCTTCCGTTTTCATCGGGATCGAAGATGGTTTCGTAAATGGTCATAAGCGACAAATCGCCTGCCGCCGCATTGATCATTCCGACTACGTCGCCCTTATTGTCGAGGATATCGCCAATGGAAACGCCAGCGACAAAGCCAAGTAAGCCCGATGCGGTTTTACCCTCTTTGTCAACCCATTCTCCGTTTGCGTCCTTGGTGTATCCTGCAAGATAACCAAGTTCCAAACCGGACAAAAGGTTTTCGTAAGCAAATTCGTATTTGCCTGCGTCGTTTTTCACGAACATATCAGCAACGCTCGTATCGCCGAACACCTGCGTGTACTGTGCGATAGTTTTCGCAACTTCATCACCCGCAACGTCCGCAAACATATTAAGTATGTCCTTTATGGGCGTGTGAGTTATGGACTTAAGTTCGCCTTCCATAAGTTCTTCCATAACGTCTTTACCTTCGGCAATGTTGAAAATGCCCTGAAGGGGAACCTCTGCAAGAAGGTTAAGGAATGTTAAGTCCTTAAGCGCGCCGTCCTGTTTTACGGTATACACGTATTCGTGCGTCTTTACGTCGAAAGTGGAATCGAAAATCTCAGGAAGGAAGGAACCTATCTTAAGACCTTTGATTGCCTTGACGATACCGAGTTCGCCCGTCGCTTCGTCCGCGCTCATAAGTTCCGACAACGTATAATCGCCGAGTGCGCTCTGCGCCTCGGGTGAAAGGTAGTTGTCGATCGGTCCGTGCAAAAATGCAGGCGCCAAGACGTACAATGCTTTTAACTTGACTGAGTCTAGTAAAGCCGACGGATCGGAAAGTGCGGACAGAATCGAAATGCCTTCCAAAGCCTTCCAATCACTGCTTTCTTTGTCAACCTCGCTTACGTCGATACCCATTGTTGTGAGTAACTTTTCAAGGTCGAGTCCATACTCTTCCGCTAAACGTTCGAAGGTGTATTCGCCGTTCTTCTCCGGATCCATAGCGTTGGTGACTAAATCAAGCAACTGCTCGATTGAAGCGCCATAAAGGTCGCCAAGGCCCGGATCTTCAGGCAAGACTGCTTCGATAGGGCTTACGTTTTTGTAAGCGTAATAAGCACCACCGACAACGCCGCCGACTAATGCGGTAACGGTAAATACTATGCCAAGTAAAAATGCCGTTACTCTACGTAGGATGTTTCCCATACTGTCTCTCCTATGGAAATATTTTCTTTAGCTTCTTGAAAAAGGGCGCAATACCCGCAAAAGCTTTATAGTTATTATATATTTATTTTTTTCACTTGTCAACACCTAAACCGAAAATTTTGTGATAAAATTGAACCTTTCCGCGAAAAAGGACTTGGAAATTTTTGCCTGAAAAAACAAAATTTACGAACTATTTTTTAAAAAAACCGACCTATAGGCCGATTTTCGGCGGTTTTTTATAACTTTTTAAAGGCTTGGGACAAGCTGTCTGTTACGTGAAATCAAATCAGCTTATTCTGTTTGTGTTTTTGTGCTTAGGCTTTGTGAAAATTACGAAAAATTATTTTTTCACGGCATGAAAAATAGGGCTATAAGCCCTTTATTGAAAATATTTTAAAGTAAAATCGTTTTTGCGGCAAGCTTTTAAAAATTGCAAACGCAAATTGCGCCGTTTTGGGGATTATTCATTGATTTTCAGCACGTTTTACAATAAAAAAGCGGGCTATAAGCCCGTTATTTAAGTTTTTTTATTTTAGGCGGATTTTGCCTTCGACTTTTACGCCAAAAAAATTTTAAAAAAGTTTGAAAAATTTTTTCTTGCGCCGTAATTTTACCTTAATTTTGCCCTCGTTAAGAAGTTAAAACTTAGATTTTTCGGCACAAAAAAGAAATTTGCCGTGTCTCCACCAGAAAACGGCAGAAAAAATCCCAACGTCAAAAACGGCGTAAAGAGGACATTAAAAGGCTTAAGCTATAAGGAAAAAGCCGTTAAAAAACATTCTGAACGGCAATATAAATCTTAATGGCAGCGGGTTATTCTTCCAAAGGTTCGCCTTTTATAAACTTTAAAAGATCCTCTTCTGGAACGCTTCCCACCATCATACGGGTAGCTTTACCGCCCTCGAACATCATAAAGGTGGGAATGCTTCTTATTTGAAAAGTCCTTGCCAAAAATTCTTCGTCGTCGACGTTGACTTTACCGACCTTTATTTCACCATTAAAATCGACGGAAACCTTTTCCACGATAGGAAGCATGGCTTTACACGGTCCGCACCAGGTAGCCCAGAAATCCACTAAAACCGGTTTGTCGGACTGTAAAACTTCTTGTTGAAAATTTTCTTGAGTTAACGTTATTTCGTTCATAATACCCTCTCGTAATTGACAGAAAATCAAAGTTACTTTATAATTATTTTAAACCCTAAATGCTTCGTTGTCAAGACATTTTATACTTGTCCTTATTTGCGGGTCTTTATACCACGGACTTTATAAAATCGACTATTTACCGAAATAACCTTCATAATTTTTGACAACCGCAAAAATCGCATAAGGAGACTTTAATGCTAAAAATCGAACGTCTTACAAAAACTTACGGAACAAAAAAGGCCGTAGACGACCTAACGCTAGAAATAAACGCAGGTGAAATCTACGCATTTATCGGGCATAACGGCGCGGGAAAAACCACGACCATAAAATGCTGTGCGGGAATTTTGGGCTTTGACAGCGGCGAAATCTTTATAGACGGAATTTCCGTAAAAGAAGATCCCATAGCCTGCAAAAAACTTATAGCGTACATTCCGGATAACCCCGATCTTTACGATTTTATGACGGGCGCAAAATATCTTAACTTTATTGCGGACGCCTTTAAAATTCCGACCGAGGAGCGCAACGAAAAAATCGAAAAGTACGCTAAGATTTTTTCCATAAATGAAAATCTTTGGCAACCTATCGGAGAATACTCTCACGGTATGAAGCAAAAACTTGCGGTTGTTTCCGCACTTATACACGACCCGAAACTTATAATTATGGACGAACCTTTCGTTGGGCTTGACCCGACGAGTGCGCACACTTTGAAAGTTTTGATGCGTGAACTTTGCGACAACGGCTCTGCAATATTCTTTTCCACGCACGTTTTGGAAGTTGCGGAAAAACTTTGCGATAAAGTTGCCATTATAAAGGGCGGCAAACTCGTAATATCCGGTACTATGGAAGAAATTGCAGGAAGCGACGGACTTGAAAACGCATTTTTGGAAACCGTGGAAAAAGGGGCCGACAATGCTTAAAACTCTTATTAAAAAAGAATTCCTCGGATTCTTCGGCAAAATGCTGACAGTTCGTTCCAGAAAGCGGACGTCGAATGGGTCGATAATTTTATTTATAGTACTTTTCCTTTACCTTTTTATAGTACTCGGCGCTTCATTCGGCGGACTATGCCATTCCCTTCTTACCACCCTTATCGAAAAGGACGCAGTTTGGTTTTACGGTGCATTCACGGCAGCTTTGGCTACCCTATTTGCACTTTTGGGAAGCGTTTTTTCTTCAATGACGCAACTATACGATTCCAAAGACAACGACTTACTGTTGTCGCTTCCTATTCCGCCATCCTATATTTTAATAGCAAGGATGCTTCCCCTTCTCGTTTTCAACCTTATATTTACGTCAATAGCATTTATTCCTGCCATAGTCGTTTATATAATGCTCGTCGGAATAAGCCCTTTATCGCTACTGTTTCAGATATTTATTTTACTGCTTGTTTCGGCGCTTTCTCTTGCAATAAGTTGCCTTATAGGTCGGTTATTGGCGGTTTTTCTTGCGAAAGTCAAACGTAAAGCTCTTGTTTCCATAATCTTTTCCGCAGTATTTTTTGCGGTGTACGCGTACTTTATGATTAACCTTGACGGCGCTATCGAAAAGCTTATGGAAAACGTAATTTCCCTTACCGTATTTTTCAAAAAATACCTGCCTACGCTGTATTGGACGGGGCTCGGATTTTCCGGAAACGTTCTTTGGTTTTTTGTAACCTTACTTATAAACGCAGCTATTTCGGTTGGAATATATTTTATCATTTCAAAAACCTATATCAAAACGATTACGGGAAACAAAGGGTCAGTACAAAGAAAGTACAAGACAAAAAAACTCAAAGAAAAATCGGTATTTCTTTCCCTTCTATATAAGGAATGGAAAAGGTTCAGTGGTTCGGCAGTATACTTGATAAACTGTTCCGTAGGCGTCATTTTGGTGTTAATCGCAACCGTAATTGCAGCCATTAAAGCCGGTGATTTAAGAAGCGCCCTTACGGCTACGGAAATATCCCCTTTGATTCCTGCGATTTTAACGGGAGGCTTGCTTGCAATGCTTTCCACGGACTGCGTAAGCGCGCCTTCCATATCAC
>CATZIC010000042.1 GCA_958419945.1 uncultured Clostridia bacterium
GCACTTTCCCCCATCGGCGAAATCATAGGTAACAAAGTTACTTCCACAAAAAACGTTCCGATAATTCTTCTCGTTGGATTTATTATCGGCGTAATGGTTACCATTGCCGAGCCCGACTTAATGGTTCTCGGCAATCAATTAGGATCCATTAAACTTATACTTATCGTAACTATCGCTTTGGGCGTCGGGCTGTTTTTAATGCTCGCCCTCGGCAGAATTTTCGCTAAAATAAGTCTTAACCTTATTTTGATAGTATTTTACCTCGTAATATTCCTGCTTGCCATTTTGGTAGATAACAAGTACATAGCGCTTGCGTTCGACTCCGGCGGGGTAACAACCGGCGCAATAACCGTCCCGTTTATCATGGCGTTAGGCGTCGGCGTTGCGTCGGTACTCGGCGGTAAAAACAGAAACGAAAACAGTTTCGGTGTGGTTGCCATCTGTTCGATAGGCCCGGTACTACTTGTATTACTTCTTAGCATAATCTTTAAGCCGGAGATTTCAATATCCTCTTTCGGCGGCGATATTGGTTCGATAACCGATCTATTGACCGACTTTTTGAAAACTTTTTTAAATTGTCTTAAAGAAGTCGCTATTGCAATCCTTCCTATTTCGGTATTCTTTTTCGTGATAAACGGGCTGTTTATAAGGCTACCCAAGCAACGTGTAACAAGGATAATTTTCGGTCTTTTGTACACCTATATCGGGCTTTCGTTATTCCTAACCGGTGTTTCGGCTGGCTTTATGGATATGGGCTTTAACCTGGGAAGAAGAATGACTTCCATGCAAAACAGCTGGATTTTGGTACCTGTCGGAATGATTATCGGTGCGTTCATCGTTCTTGCCGAACCCGCCGTTCACGTACTTTGCAAGCAGGTTGAAAACATTTCGGACGGAACCATTAAGGGAAGAACCCTTCTTATATCCCTATCCGTTTCCATGATGATTTCGGTAGGACTTTCAACGCTTAGAATTTTGTGCAATATCCCCGTCTACTATATTTTGATACCCGGGTACGGAATTGCACTTGGACTTACCTTCATCGTTCCTAAAAACTATACGGCAATCGCATTCGACTCCGGCGGAGTTGCTTCGGGACCTATGGCGACAACCTTTATGCTTCCCTTAGCAATAGGCGCCGCTACCACGGTTTCGATGGGAAGCACGGAAGCGGTTTTATCAAACGCCTACGGCATGGTTGCGTTTATCGCACTTACTCCGCTTATCACAATTCAAGTGCTCGGCTTAATCGTAAAAATCAAAACCGCAAGAAAGCCTCGTATCACAAAATCAGTCGTTCGCCTTTTCGACAGCGATATTATCGAACTTAACACGGAAAGATAATTTCCTTTCGAAGTTCCTGCCGATAGCACGCTTAAAATAGCTGCCAAAAAATGAAAAATACGCAATAACCGCCATATAGGGGGATTTTATGAAGGACATTTTATTGGAACTTTTAATAATCGTCTGTCCTAAGGGAAAGGGCGAAAAAATACTCGGTGCGCTTAAACCGTACGTCAATTTTACTTCGCTTACACGCGGTAAGGGCACTGCCTCGTCGGAAATCGTTGCCGCACTCGGACTTGGTGAACCGGAAAAAGATATGATTTTTACCTTTTGCGAAAGGAAAAACGTTGACGCAATTTACGGGATTTTACAAGAAGCTTTTAAAAAACCGACGGACGGCGTTATCGCAATGACTATCCCCGTTTCCGCAGTGGGCGGAAATCTGACGTTACAGGTACTTTTGGGTAATACCAAGGATTTAATTTGAGGTGAGTTATGAACGAACTTATTGTTGTAATTGTTAATCAGGGCTACGACGAAGCCGTTATGGCAGCCGCGCGTGAAGCGGGCGCAAGAGGCGGCACAATTTTTAACGCCCGTGGAACTGCCGAAGCGCAGGACCTTGTAAAATTTATGGGCATAACCATTCACCCAAATAAAGAAATAGTTTTTATTCTTACCGCTAAATCCACCCGTGATAAAATAATGACCGCCGTAAAGGAAGCCGCAGGGCTTGCAACCGATGGCGCAGGCATTATATTCTCCCTCCCCGTAGACAGCGTTATGGGCGTAAAACTTTCCGACGAAGAAAACTAAAAATAATTATGCTAAAAGGCTATCCGCAATTTTGGATAGCCTTTTTTTGTTTGAATTTCTTTGCGATAGATTGCCTCGCAATGACGAAGTTATTGAAAAAGTCCGCCTATAAGCCTGTTAATGATGTTTTTTGTCGAGGTTTATCGCGCAACTATTCTTCGACAATGTTGCGTTTTTGCTTAATGCTTAATTCCTTTAATTTATTTTCGTTTGCTAAGTTTTCGATAAGCATCTTCATAGCTTTGTCAAGACCGCTTCCCTTTCTGTAATCGGCTTCGAACATCCAGTCAACCCTGTCGTGTTTTAAAAGAGGAATTGCCGATTCCTTTTGTTCGCGGTGATAAATGGCTATGGAGTGTCCCCCTCCCTGCTTAACAAGCTTCATGCACGGTACGTCCGTAAGTCCGTCCCCGATGTATACCATGTTTGGAAAAAGCACACGCCTTTCGCTTTCGGGCAGGGATCTGTTCAAATCCTTGTCGTTACTGATATCGAGTATACCTTTGTTTATCCTGTAAACGAACTGCGTTTTATTTGTGTAGTTGACCGAAGTTTTCGGCCAGATTGCCAAGCCGTCCATGTATAGGAATTCGCAAGCGTAAATGCGTTTAAAGTACTGCGCAATCGAGGTGCCTTCTATAATCTCTTTAAGACCGGACGAAAGCACGTAATGCTCTATAGTTACGCCCGCTTCTTTGCCGTAAGCGTTTATCCTTTCGAACCATTCCTGCACGCCGGGGTGGTACTCAACGTGCTTGCCGCACTGAACCAAAGCTTCACGGGTTATGGGCGTGCCTGCTTTTTTGGCGGTATCTATCATGCAATACATATACGCCAAAATATTATCCATACCCTCTTTGCCGGCAATTCTTCCCGCATACGCCCAGAAATCATTCGGTTCCATGCCCACGCTCGGAATAAACGTATATTCCTGCATATCACGTGTGCAAAGGGTTTTATCGAAATCGTACATTATTGCGATTATTGGTTTCATAACGCTGTTAAGCCTCCAAAAAAGAACCGTGATTATACGGTTTTTTCTTTAATTATAACACAACGGGAAAAATTGTCAAGCGTTTATCAAAAAAAGGTTATTTTGTAGCGAAAACGGGCTTATAGGCGTACTTTTTTAAATTATCGGGTAATCAAATGCCCATATGTGCAGATTTGGGCAGCCTTTATTTCTTCAACTATTTCCAAGGACGATTTTTTTCAAGCCACCCTTTAGTATTCCAATATTCGCTATCAACCCCTATTACGCCGTTTTTGCGTACGGAAATTTGGATCATACGGCAAAAAGCAAATTTTATTTTTGTAATAAGGTTTGTGCGTGCTGGCCTTAAGTAATCGATTTTAGAAAATTTTCGGGCAAGTTTTTTAATGCCGTTTGTTAGTTTCTTGCGCTTCTTTTCGGGTAATTTGTCCCATATAACGTCGCTCATAAGTGAGCCGCTAAATACTCCTATTTTTGAAATTCCCCACCAGGAAAGACTGTGTTTGATATCCTGCGCCGTGGATTTTGCACCTGCGCCCAAACACTGCGTAATTATAACCGCACGCTTTTTAAACATTTCCGCAGCCGGTCTATGCGGCATCCAACGGTAACCGAAGTGGTCCAATAGCGCTTTCATTCCGCCGCTTGCGTGCATAACGTAGGCGGGCGAAGTCATTACGATTAAATCTGCTTCGAGAAGGGATTTTTCGATTGCGCTTACGTAAGAGTAATCTTTACAAGTGTTTTCCCCTTTCATAAAACAACTCGTGCAGCCCAGGCAAAATGCGGGGCAATCTTTCGGCAAATAGTATTCCGTGATTTCCGCCGCCCCGAAATCTTCCAAAAACAACTGTTTAAGTTTGTAAGTTACGCCCCTTTTTTCGGTGCCGTTTATTACCGTAATTTTCATTCTTCCACTCCTAAAATATCTTTAAGCATTTGCCTGTGATATTGCTTTCTTTCTTCGGCGTCCTTTAAATTTACGCCCTGAGAGATATAAATTATTTCCTGCCGCAAAAAGGCCTGCTGCATGGTCGTAATCAAACAGTAGGTCATTCGCTTGATTTTATCATTGTCAAACTGCGGGCAGCATTCGGCGACTAGCGGTAAAAACGCAAGATAGGTCCTGTGCGTGTTGTCGTTTTCCTTAGGCGTTCTCATATCCGTTAAAATGGAAATCTTCGCCACGGCATAATGGTCGAAAAGAAATGTAAGCGTCATATTTCCAAGCCGCTCAAGTTTTTCATATGCGGTGCAGTCTTTGGTTTGTTCACGAATGTTAGCGAATTTATCGACTATTTCGTTTATGATTCTTTCCACGCAAACCTCTATAAGCCTGTCTTTATTTAAAAAATAGTAGTTGATAAGCCCTAACCCCACTTCGGCTTTTTTGCTTATTTCACGCATGGTAATGGCTTCTACGTCTTCGCCCTCTTTTATCAGTTCTATCGTCGCATTGATAATTGCTTCCTTGCTCATACGTTAACCTTTCCTTCCCGTATTTTGGTATTTGAACACTGTTCAAACCGATTATAATCTACATTTATCAGAAAAGTCAAATAAAATTGCCAAAAAATATTGTTCAATACGGTTATAATGTGTTGAAACCTAAAACTTAGACGAAATCTCCTTGCTCATTATTGCACAATAAAAATCAAGTTATCTAACTAATACCACCATACAAACTGTTGAATTCCCTTCTTTGTTCTCCATTTCTTTTTGGAATACTTATTTTGTTGCTTGTTTAATTGCAAACTTGCCCATATTTACAGCATTTGAACACTGTTCAAATGCTGTAATAAATTTCTTGCTTTCTCAAACCGGAAATAGCCCAGAGTTGCAGCTAAGGTCTCAGAGTACGGGTTAATGGGAAAGTATGTGCCATTTTAATAAACCTAAAGGCTATTTGGAACAGCATTTAAAACTCATACGTTATATTTCACTCCCCACTGCCGCATATGCGGCGGTGGGGAGTGAGATTGTTTTAGGATCCCCCCCCCCGACGCTTTGCAACGAAGGGGAAGATATTGATTTTTACGTATAGGAAAATAATATAAAACTGCAAACTTTATAATACGTTTAATCATAAAAGTCCGCCTATAAGCCCGTTATTAACTAAAAATGGCGACTGAACTTTCCTCCCCACACCAAACCATTGGCGCCATTTAGCTTCCGCTTCCCTCCCCCCAACAAACTGACAATCGCCATTTTAATGCGCCGTCAGGTGCATTTTCAACACAACAAAGTCCTACCCCCACTCGTCGCTTCGCGACGAGTGGGGGTAGGACTAAAGGGAATAACTTTATGCACTATAAGGGAGAGTTTGTAACTTTCCAACAAGCGTTTTGCGCTAAAATAATTAGTGGTAGAAAAAGTATTCCATTATAGTTTTTTACGAGTTCGTTACATAAAACTTTCCACCCCTCGCCGCATTTCGACGAGGGGTGGAAGTAATGGTTTTTTATATAATAATTTTGTTTTCCCTGCACGGTGCCTTTGGAAGTCGATGGGGTGGGAGGGAAAGATAGGTTGGTTTTAATTGATAGCGGAGGGTGGGCGGTAAAAGTATATCGGCACCGTTCGTTATGGCTGGATTGCCACGGAGCTTTGCTCTCGCAATGACGGCGGGATAAATTGCCTTACGGCTGATAAACACCATTTTTGAATGGAAACCATGCACAATTACTTACTTTCAATCGGTAAGCAAATTTCTATAAATCTTTCTTTATCCCAATTACCCTTGGGGCGCCAATGCATAATAACGACTTCCGGCGCATCAGAAAGCAGGTAACCCGAAGATGGCAGCCATTCCGTTACAATTCTTTTTCGTATATCTATATAATCACCGACAGGTCGTTTTTTCCTGTCCGTTTCAAAGACCGCACACAAAGTTTTTGGAATAACAATTGTTTCGAAGCCTAATTTATCCATAAAATCAACGCCAGTCGTTTGCGGATTATATAGCTCATTTCTCGTCCATTCGTCAAGTTCATAGGCAATATAAAAATCATAACCATTATCATTTACCTTCGTTACAATACAATATTCTTTAGAATAATCGCACGATGCACCGATTAGTAACCATTGTTTTGCGCGTGTTGACGAGAAAAACTCCTCTTCTTGTTTCGTGCGTTCATCGCCGTAAGGGACACCGCTGAAATGTTTTTTAAAGCCTACTAAAACGAGCTTTTCCATCTCTTTAATTTTGTAGTTCATTTCATTGCCTCCGATCAAATCGATTTTTACGGAAAGTCTTGATAAGGAATTTAAAGAACAATTACGATTTACCTGCGAAGGTTTTATGCCGTGAAACCTTGCAAACGCACGTGAAAAACTTTCGGGCGTGTCGTAACCGTATTTAAGAGCAACGTCGATTACTTTGACTTTATTTGACAGTAAGTCATAACCTGCAAGCGTTAATCGACGTCTACGAATATACTCCCCAAGGGTCATACCGCAGATTATTCCAAACACTCTTTGAAAATGAAAACTTGACGAATACGCCGCTTTTGCAACCTCTTCGTAATCAATATCTTCGGTTATATGATTCTCGATATATTCAATTGCGTTTTGTATTCCTTGTACCCAATCCATATCTACTCCGTAATAACATTATCCTACAAAGAAGCAATAAAAACTTGACTTTTTTTGCTATTTAATGTCTGCTTGTTATATCACTTTATAAATAAAAAGTAAATCCGCACCAATCACCTGTTACAGGCATTTGGTTCGGATTTATTTTTCTTAGTCGCCTGTATTTAATTTATACAAATAAGCGGTAATGCTGTTAAAATCTCCGCGTTTAACGCTATTAACGCATAAACGAAAACTTTTTTGACATACGGCCTACAAGTTGCCATTGCCTTTTCATATATTCTCTCGTTTCGGAAACGTTACACTTATAGCGTTCTATCACGCTATTCTTGTTATTAAAGTCGGAAATAATCGCAAGCGCCGCCGAAAAGCCGCTTTCCATAGCGCACGAAATACCTTCGCCCATAGGATTCAAAAAACCTGCGTTTTCTCCTGCCTTTAATATACCGCCTGTGCCGTAATCGATATCAAACGGCGGCGTAATACTGCGTATAATCCATTTGTCCTCTTTTAAAGTTTTGTTTATTGAAAGACCATATTTTTCTCTCATATAGGCTTCAAACGCTTCATAAAACTTTTGTATTTCCCGTTGTTCTGCGCTTGCAACGCCCAATACAATCATTTCGTCTTTGACGTTAAACCACGCATCGTAACCCGATAATTCGGGTTGCAGATAAGCATAGAAATAATGCGGATCTAAATTGATTTTTCCTTGATTATACGTTTGGTACGTAATAACGTTACGTGGTTCCTTTTTGCCGATACCGACTGCGCCCGAACAGTCAATAACGTATTTCGCCTGTTCGGTAGTTCCGTTTACGGAAACTTCGACAATCCCGTTGGTTTCATTTATAAAAGTAACGCTACACTCGTCTTTTATTTCCGTACCGGCTTTACCTGCAAGCGACAAAAGCCAATAGTCGAACTTGTCGCGCCAAATATTTAATCCACGACTTTCAAAACGATATTCCCGCCCTGAATCGTCAGTAAATATCATACCTCGATTATCAATGGGCGTACAAGTAACGGCCGTAGGGACACTACAGCCGAAGTGATTTTCGATAAAACGAATCGACTTTTCTATTAAAATGCCCGAACAACTTTTGTATCTCGGCAATTTGCATTTTTCCAAAAGCAAAACCTTGAGTCCGTTATTCGATAACGTCCTTGCCGCAGTTGAGCCGCAAGGACCTGCGCCTATAACTATAACGTCATACATAATTTATTCCTAAATGCTTTTACAACTTATAAAAATTAACTGTTTGTCGTACAGTGAAAACACCGCATTTTTTGCTTTTTCGTTTCTATATATGGATTTCATATACTTACCTCTTCGGTAAATTGTAATTTAGTTTTTATCAAAATTTTTATAAACAAATTTAACTATGACTTTATTGAGAAAATAACACCCATAAGCGATAGCTATACTGCCTAATGCGCCGCCGATTACAATGGCTGTCATTATGCCTGCACCCATTTGATTTGGGTCAAGAAATGAATGTATAAAATCTTGGGAAATTATGCCGTGAATTTGTGAGAACAAATAATAAACGGCAAGCGGAATACAATCAAGCGGAACAAATCGCAATTTACACTCTTGTTTTGTTAAAAATAGTGTGTAAGCCATAGATAACAAAGGGTTTAACAAATGTAAAAATAGAAAACTTTCGTGAAATCCTTGTTGAAAAATTATTGAACCCAGCATTACTATAATTAAAAGTGTCGAAGGAACAAGAAATAGTAATTGTGGAATTTTTACTTTTGCTAAAATCAAAATTCCACTGATTATATAAAATATACCGCTAAAAAAATTACTGATAAAAGTAAGTTCCAAGCCAAATCCCTGCCATTCTAAACAGGATAAGATAACGAAAAATACTCCCAAAATAACAGCGGCTATACCGGAAATTATATTATGGATTTTCGATATTTTTTTCATAAACTATTTTCTCCGCTAAATTCCCTATCTTAATTTCATTATAGCCAAACCGCAAAGTCGCCGTAATCGAAAGTTCCTGCACCGTGGTGCAAATTGCCTTGGGATTTCAGTTCACGAAAGGCATTTCTCATTCTTACCGCAATTTCAGGCTTAATATCCAATGAGTGGTGTGCGGGAAACACCCTTTTTGCGGGAAGCGCCGCAACAATTTCCAAAGAATGCAAATAGGCTTCGGGATCGGTTGACGGGTAATAAGCGAACAGCGTACCCTTATATATCAAGTCGCCCGTAAAGATATAACCGCGCTCTTCCCAAAAACAAAGATGCCCGGGCGAATGTCCCGGCGTATGCATAGCTTGTATCTTTCTATTACCTAAATCGATAACCTCGCCACCGTCGAGTATTTTTGTCGGCGTTCCTTGAAAAAGCTCATAAGTGCTTACGTCAAAGCCATCGGGCAAGTCGCAACTATCAGCGACCATATCACGAACGTTTTTAATGGACAACGGAAATTTGCCGTTTAACCAATCTAATTCCGCTCTATGGGCATAGAAATCGGTAAAGTATTTGTGCCCGCCGATATGATCCCAATGAATATGCGTAGAAATGGCGATAACGGGCTTATAGGTCAACTTTTTGACCTGCTCGTAAATATTGCAAATGCCGAGTCCGGTATCAATCAAAAGACAACGCTCACTACCGATTAGAAGATAACAGTGGGTTTCTTCGGGGTGTCTGTATTCGCTTATGATATACGTCGTATCGTCTATTTTGTCAATCGTAAACCAATCACTCATTACTTGAGTTCCTTATTTTATAAAGTATATGCCAAACGTCATTACCCGTAAAGCCACATTTTCTATATAACTTTTCGGGGTTCGTTGGGTTTTGCACTTTTCCCGACACGGTTGCGAATTTGGCCTGTCCTTGCGCCTTTGAAAGCAAATAGTTTACAATAAATTGCCCGTAGCCACGCCCACGGCAGGACGGAATAACCTGTATCCATTCCAAAATCACTTCGCCGATTTCTTGATCGTAATCGCCTATTCCGCAACCTACGTAAGCGCCCGTTTTGTCTTTTACAAGTACCCACAAATCGGGACTGAATACCGGCGTTTTACGGTAACTTTCCAACTGCTTCTCTGTAACCGACAGGTCGCTATAACTTTTATTGATAATTTCAACGAATATATCAAGCATATCGGAAGTGCCGACGATAAGGTCTATATCTTCCCTATGCGGCTTCCGTACCCCTTTCAAATCGTGATATAGTCTGAAATATGGTTCGTCGTTATACCCGACAAAATCCGCTTCGTTATACTCGCTGTCATGCACGATTTTCATATGGTCGGGAAGCTTTATATTTTTTTGTTTCCAATATGGAATACTCGATAAGCGGCAAGGATCTTTAAGATAATCGTCTAATAGTACCATAATCACATTTTCGGCATGGCGGCGTTACACACCATTATTTTAACGAGTCGCTGAACTTTTTCAAGTCGGCTTTCGTATTTTCGGAAAGGCAATTAAACTCTACGTTTTGAATTGCCCCTTCTAGCGTATATAAATGGACCAAACACACCTGCGGATATTTAATTTTCAGCCTGATAAAGGCTTCCTTGGCGACTAACTCTATAAGTTCTTCTGCGGTGTTTATTTCCACGCTTTTAAGTTTATTTGCCATTTCTTTGCCGATGTTCGGCATGGTCGTTAAGTCTGACATTGATTATTACCTGCTTTATAAAAAATTGAAAAAATACAATTAACGGGCTTATAGCCCAACTTTTTGAGTTTTAAGTGTGGAATTGTCGCTTTGCGTACTAAAATATTCACTTTAAATCCTTACACCCATGCGACGAAGTCGTGCTTCATTAGCGATAGCGACTTCATTTTTCATAAGCGTTGCGGCTTTATTTGCCGTAGGCACTATTCCGCCCATATTATGGAAAGGTATACGGGGGAAATCAGGCCGTTACCGGCGGGGTATTTTAAATTTTTTCCTTTGCCGAGAGTTGTTTTGTTAATGAGTGTACGCTCGTAGTATTTTTCACCTCTTTTCTCGCCTGTCATAACGGTATACTCTTCTTCAATTACCACGTATTCGCAATTTTCACCGGCGGTTAAGGTATCCGAACGGTTTTTACCTGTGAAATCTGTTGACTTTAACAGTTGATTGTTTTTATCGTATTCCAAAACCTTGACAGCCGTAAGGTAATCAATGTACTCAAACTTTATAGTAACTTTCGAGTTGTACGTCGCCTCGTATTCCTTGCCTTGAGCGGTATATAGTGTTTGTGATAAATTCTGCGTATTTGTAGTAGCGCTTATTCCTATGCCGCCAAGTGTGTAACCTGCACCATTCAAAACGGAACATTCCCTTGTTTGAGCGTCATAATATACCCAATCCACAGAAGCGACGGCATCAAGCATTTCATAGGTATAATACAGCGTACTTTCAAGTTCAAATTCCTTTAATCCCCAAACTGAATCACAGGATTCCGCAGTTTTTCCGTCAGCGAAAACGTCTGCCCCCTCGTTCGAAGTAAACACGTCCAAATTATTTTCTTCGTCGTGATAAAAATAATAGTAATTTGCAACGGCTTCGGGGCTTTGAAATTCCTTACTTAATTCCTCTATCGGCTCGCCGTCCTTTGAAAAAGTAAGATAAAAGCCGGTAAGTAAAGGTTCGCCAAAATCCTTTTTGTTTTCAATCCGCAATACGGCGGATTTATTCGGCATCGTGAACGTGAATGCGTAAAAATCGTACTGACTGCTTTTCGCCCTTGCTAAAGGCAGTAAATCAAGATACGCAACCGTATTTTCGTTCGGTGTGATTTTTACCTTTACAGTAACTTCTTCACCCGCTTTGTAACCGCCTTTTAGGTCCTCATACAAAAGTTCACTGCCGGTTACGGATAGGCTGTATAGTTCTTCGTTAGCGCACCCCGTAAACGAAAAACAGGCGGTTAGAATCGTTATTGCTAAAACTGCCGAAAGACATTTGGAAATCGGTTTCATAAGTTACTTTGCTCCTGAAATAATTTGGCATACTTATTATACTATATGAAAAGAATAAAATCAACTTTATGGTAGCGCTATACTTCTTTAATTTGCAGTGCATATCATATGCCGTTTTCGATAATATTTGTCAAGTTTCGATTTTCTTTTTCATTCCGTATTTTTGTCATTTTGATATAATCAATTCAACAATAAAATTTTACCGCCGAAAAGATCGGCGGTTTTTTAATAATCAAAATGTGTTATACAACTTCCGTTACTGTAAGTTGAAATGTCTGTCCGTTCATTTTCATAAGTATACCGGAATCGTTTTGCAAAAAAGATCCATTAAAGTAATCGTTAAGCAAAAGATTAATTTCCATTACTAAGTCAAGTGAATTTATCACCTCCGAAGCGACAACTTCTTTTTGCGCACTACTCATTTCGGTTTGCTTATTATGGTTTATTTCCATAACTTTTTACCTCCCATAAAATTTTCACTTTCACACCTATTATGTGTACTTATATTATACTCTCCCAATGGTGCACGTTGCAACAAAAAAGCGCACAAATGGGAGATAATTAATTGTAGAAAAAGGACTATTTTATGGATAATTTGTCGAAATTCTCGGAAATGCTCGATTCTTTTATGTTCGAGCAGGAATTAAATATTACTAAGCTTTCGCAAAAAACAGGTATCGACGCAACCACTATCGGGCGGTATTTGCACGCGCGCTACACCCCTACCGTTGAAAATCTTGTAAAGATTGCAAACCATTTTAACTGTTCTACAGATTACCTTTTGGGACGGGAAACAGAAAACCTTTCGCACACCTTTTATCCTTGCCCGCCATTTTGCGAGCAACTTAAAGTTTTGAAAGAGCACTTCAACTGCCCGTGGTGGCATTTTTATAAAACCACACACGTTTCAAGTTCCCGTTTTTATGAATGGAAAAACGGCAAACGAACCCCTTCCCTCGATTGCGTTATAATGCTTGCCGACGGCTTTGACTGCAGTGTGGATTTTATTATCGGAAGGACAAAATCTTGATTTTAAAAGATAGATAAAAACAGCCCTGTACGGGCTGTTTTTTTGTACTGATAAACAAAAAGTATGAAAAAAGTGCCGCTATAAGCCTATTAGCGGCACTTTTTATATTTTTTATTTATTATGTTTACGATTATTCTTTCTTATCGCTTACGGTAAGATAAAGTTCGTCAAGTTGTTTTTTCTCTACTGTGGAAGGAGCCTCGCTCATAAGACAGGACGCATTTTGAACCTTCGGGAAAGCGATTACGTCTTTTATAGATTCCGTGCCGGTTAGTAGCATAGTAAACCTATCAAGACCAAGTGCCAAACCACCGTGAGGCGGGGTGCCGTAATTGAAAGCGTTAACGAAAAATCCGAATTTGCGTTCTATATCCTCGTCGGTAAAAGATAGCACGTTGAAAATTTTCTTTTGAAGTTCTCTTGAGTGAATCCTTATGGAGCCGCCGCCCGCTTCCTGACCGTTTATAACGATATCGTAGGCTTTAGCACGCATCTTTGTGGGATCGGTGTCAAGAAGGTACAAATCCTCGTCCTTGGGTGCCGTAAACGGGTGGTGCATTGCAACGTAGCGGCCTTCTTCCTCGCTGTATTCGAACATCGGGAAGTCCACAATCCAAAGTATATCGTAACTGTTTTTGTCGTATAAATCGTACTTGTCGCCGAGATACAACCTTATTCCGCCGAGGGTGTTGAAAACCACGGTATCTTTGTCGGCGGCAAACAGTAAAACGTCGCCGTCCTCTAAGCCCATTCTTTCGGTAAGTTTGGCAACGATTTCATCGGTCAAGAATTTGTTAAAGGAAGATCTTACCTGCTCGCCGCACGGCTTACTGAGCCAGGCAAGGCCTTTGGCACCGAAGGTTTTTGCGACTTCGGACAAACCGTCCAAATCCTTCCTCGAAAGTTTTGAGGCAAAGCCCTTTGCGTTAATAGCCCTTACGCTCTTACCTTCTACAACGCAGTCGGAAAAGACTTTGAAATCCGAGCCTTCGAAAATATCCGATACATTTTTAAGTTCTAAGCCGAACCTTGTGTCGGGCTTGTCGGAACCGAATCTGTCCATAGCCTCCTGCCAGGTCATAGTTCTGAAATGACCTTCGGGAAGTTCCATACCTATAGAGTCCTTAAAAATGCGTTTAATTAGCCCTTCGACGGGGTACATAACGTCGGTTTCGTCCTCGACGAAACTCATTTCAAGGTCGATTTGTGTAAATTCCGGCTGACGGTTGGCACGAAGGTCCTCGTCACGGAAGCATTTTGCGATCTGGAAATACCTGTCGTAGCCCGCAATCATCAAAAGTTGTTTATAAAGCTGCGGAGACTGCGGCAGTGCGTAAAAACAGCCTTCCTTTATCCTTGACGGAACTAGATAGTCCCTTGCGCCTTCGGGCGTGGATTTACCGAGATACGGGGTTTCTATTTCCAAAAATCCGTTTTCCGCAAGATAATTACGGGTAGCAATGGCTATTTTTGAACGGGTTATTAATTTTTGCTGTAAGGAAGGACGGCGAAGGTCGAGATATCTGTATTTTAAACGCAAATTTTCATTGACGTTCGTATCGTCGCTTATCTCAAAAGGAGTGGTGTCCGCTTCCGATAAAATTTTAAGGGTATCAGCCAAAACTTCGATATCGCCGGTTGCAATTTTGTTGGTTTTGGATTCTCTTTCACGAACCTTTCCCGATACGGCAAGCACGTATTCGGAGCGAATAGCCGTTGCCTTTTCAAAAAGGCTTTTTTCCGTTGTTTCGTCGAAAACCACTTGCACGATGCCCGTACGGTCCCTTAAATCCACGAAAATAAGACTGCCGAGGTTGCGCTTTCTTTGCACCCAACCCATAACGGTTACGGCCTCTAGAGCGTTTTCCCGCCTTAACTCACCGCACATGCGCGTCCTTTTCATTCCCTGCAAAAATTCAGACATAATATTACCTCGCTCACGCCAAAAACAGCGTGTCTATTTTTAGTTTGTTCTTTTTATAATTTTAGCCGTTTCCGAAGTTTATGTCAAATAAAATCGTGCTTTTATCCAGGTTAAATAGGTTCTTGGGATAAATAAATGGATAAACGAATAATCTGCGGATAAATTTTTACCCGCAGATTACCTCTGTTGCCTTCAAGTTTCGGCACGTGCCTTTTTAAAATAACGACTTTTCAGTCTATGGTCGGAAGTTTATTTACCACAACGAACTTTACCAAAAAGTCCGCCGAAGGTTGGGTCAGATAACTGAGCGTAACCGTTCCGTTCCCCTGTGCCGATATGTACACGCCTGCATTTTTGACGGCTAATTGGTTTGTAAGCGGCGCAAAGGTTATAACGCTGTCCTCTGTGGCCTCGGGAACGGAAAACATCTGCTGTTTGTTCATAAACCCGATTGCCGAAACCATCATTTTTCGAACCGTTACGGAATTATTTACCTCGATAATTTTACGGTTCATTTCCTCGATTTTTTCCTGCAACTTGGTTTGAAGAAGCCTAATAGCGCTGGGAAGTACCGTCTGCCCGTAACTTTCCACTTCCACAGAATCTAAAATTTCCACCGTGAAAACTTCGGTGTTTATAATAACCGAACCGTCGGTGTTTTCAAAACACAGTTGACACTTTGCCTTGCCCGCAACCCTCGAAAAGGCGTCGGAAACCACGAAGGTTACCGTAACGTATTCTTGGTCGCTTTTAACGTCGCTTAATAAAATTTTGTCCGAACTTTCGTCCTGAAATCTTATTTTCAAGTAGGCGGTAAGGGTGGATAAATCCTTACCGAAGTATTGCCTTTTTACTTTGAATTTGTACTGTCCTGCTCCGTTATCCGACTGGTAAAGCGGACATTCTTCAACCGTAACACGTCTTAAATCCTTCAAAAATACCTCCTGCCTTAAAAGTTCCCCCAAGTACGATTTTATACCATTAGTAAAAGTTGTCAATGGCTTTATGACACAAACGCCTGTTATCTCGTGTCAAAAAAATGAAGCCAAAGGCATATTTTTTCGGGAACTTTGTTATATTTCGGTAAATTTCACGCATTTTTGCCAAAAAACAGGTAATTATTTTCCGAAACGTATTGACAAAGACATAAATTTGGGTTATCATAAGTTAGTAGAGGCAAATTGCCTTATTTTTGCCCGTATAGCATTTTGGATACGGCGGGCCCAATAAAACCAATGGAGGAAATTATGACAAAAACCGATCTTATCAAAATCGCAGCACGTAAGGCAGGCCTTACTCAAACTCAGATGGCAGACGCTTATCAGGCATTTATGGACACCTTGGAAGAGGCGCTTCAGGACGGCGAAAAGGTAGCTTTAGTAGGCTTTGGTACCTTTGAAGTTAAAGACGTTCCCGCTAAAGAAGCACTTAACCCCGCAACCGGCGAAAAGGTTCAGGTTCCTGCTTGCAAGAAACCCGTTCTCAAATTCGGTAAATCATTTAAAGACGCTTTTAACGCTTAATATAAGCAAAGCTAATACCGTAGGTTTTCCCTACGGTATTTTTTTATTCGTTTTCGCTTTTATTTTCGATTTTACTTTCAGCGTCTCCGCTTCCGCCCAAAATGGGCAACTTGTCGTTAAAAATAACTGAAGGGTGGTTGGGCCTAAGGCGCTTGCATTTTTGGTGATAAATTTTAGCTAAATCGTATTTTTCAAGTTTAAAGTAGATCACCGTAAGCATAAGGCAAGGAATAAAATCCTTGTAATCTTCCCTTATAAAGCCGTGATCTTTTTGCTCGGCAGTTTCCGCCGCACGGTAATATGCGGCGGCTTTTTTATATTCCCCTTTTGTAAAAAACACTTCCCCCGCCTTACAGAAAATTTCCGGATAGGGCGGGAATTTTTTTAGCGCCGTAAAAATCACGTCTTCCGCCAAATCGGTATTTTTTTGCTTTAAAAGGCAATCGCATAAAAGAATATATCCTTCGTCCTTGTCGTAGTCGCTTCCGCCGGAATTTAAAAATTCTTCAAAACGCTTTTTTGCCTCGTCAAAATAGCCGTTATAATAAAGTTCCCGTGCGTAATAATAAATATCCCTTGGGGCAAACTTTTCACCGTTTTTTTCAAGCAGCCTGTAGATTTTCAGGTTTCTTTCGGGCAGCGGTGCTTTTTTCTTTCTGTGCTCGATTGTAACGTCTTGATAAACTATACCTCCGTTTAATGAAACAGCCTCGTGTACCGCCCCTTCGAAGAAAAACTTGCGGCTTCTTTTTAGTAGCCTTTCCCGAAAAAATTCAAGGTTGCCTGAATAATCGTTATTAGAAAAAACTTTATACTTGAACATATAAATGTCCGCGTATAGGTCGGTTTTCTTCATATTTTTGATTTTTTGCAAATTGTCATCGTTAATATAATCGTCGGCGTCAAGCCACATTATATAGTCCATTGTTGCCTTTTGTAAAGAAAAATTTCTAGCCTTCGAAAAGTCGTTTACCCATTTAAAAAAATAGACTTTATCCGTGTACTTTTTTGCAATACTCACCGTTTGGTCATAAGACCCCGTATCGACTATAATTATTTCGTCGGCAAATTCTTTTGCTATATTTAAAATTCTATCTAAGGTGGATTCTTCATCCCTTACTATCATACATAAACTTATCGTCGTCATACTACATTTTATTTTTTTCGCTACTATTTTGTCAAAATAGCCCTTAACAATATAAGCATATATCGACATATAATGAAATGAGCAACTTCGCTCAAGGAGATTATATGTTTGATTTTTCGAATCTTTTTTGCTGTAATCCCTGTAACCAAAGAAATACTTGTCCGGAAAGACGTCAAAACCTTATCGTAGGTCCCATGGGTCCTACAGGTCCCCGTGGTTTTACGGGGATCCCCGGCGCAACAGGTCCGACAGGCGCAACTGGTCCCGCCGGTCCGACAGGTCCTATAGGTCCTACCGGCCCTTCCGGCGGAGTTCCCGGAGCAACAGGCGCAACCGGTCCTACCGGTGCTACAGGCGCAGCGGGTGCAATCGGTCCCATCGGTCCGACAGGTCCTACCGGCGCTACGGGTGAAGCAGGTGCAATCGGCCCCATCGGTCCTACAGGTGCTACCGGCGCTACGGGTGAAGCAGGTGCAATCGGTCCCGTTGGTCCTACAGGTCCTACCGGCGCTACGGGTGAAGCAGGTGCAATCGGCCCCATCGGTCCTA
>CATZIC010000043.1 GCA_958419945.1 uncultured Clostridia bacterium
GGGTCAGAGTTGCCTCCATTGCCCAATATTCCTCACTGCTGCCTCCCGTAGGAGTCTGGACCGTGTCTCAGTTCCAATGTGGCCGATCACCCTCTCAGGTCGGCTACCCATCGTCGACTTGGTGGGCCGTTACCTCACCAACTATCTAATGGGACGCGAGCTCATCTCTATCCGATAAATCTTTCATCCAACTGCGATGCCGCAAAAGGATTATATGCGGTATTAGCACAAATTTCTCTGTGTTATTCCCCAGATAGAGGCAGATTGCTCACGCGTTACTCACCCGTCCGCTACTTTCATAGAGGAGCAAGCCCCTCTAATCACGTTCAACTTGCATGTGTTAAGCACGCCGCCAGCGTTCGTCCTGAGCCAGAATCAAACTCTTAAGTTTAATTTCATAAAGCCGCACTTATTGCTAAGTGCAACTGCTCTAACGTTTTTTGTTATTGCTGACTGTTTTTTTGGTACATATAATATATACTCAAATTAATTGACAGAAACTTTTTCATCAAAATTGTATTTGAATCAATTCATTTCCTTCTATTCAGTTTTTAATCTACAAATAGCTGAGCAATCTGCTCAACGAGTGCTGTTTTTCGATGACAGCCTATTCATATTACCATAAGTGTTTTATTATGTCAACTGTTTTTCAATTATTTTTGAAGTTTTTTTAAAACTTTTTTTGAAGTTTTTTCAAACCCTCAAAAACATTGTTTCGCAAGCCTTTTTAAGACTCACGCAGCCGACCGCTTGGGCAACATGTGCGTTTATTAAACTACATTTTCGAACTTTTGTCAACTATTTTTTCGAGATATTTTTATATTTTTTTACTTTTTTTTCTTTTTTTGAGTTACACACAATATCTTGTGGTGTTTACTTGAAAAAAGCACAAGAACAAAGAGTTTTTGCTGCCTTTAAATTCACTGAATCTGTCGTTTTTAGTAGAAATGCACCGCCGGTCGTTGCTTTTGGGAATCATTTTCGGTTCGTAACTTCTATACTCCCCGTTCATTTTAGCCCTGCGTTTTGTCATTACTTTTACTTCTAAAAACTTTATGCGTCTCGTCTTGTGTTTTTCTTTTGTTGTTTGGTCCCGATTTCTCCTATGGCGCTCCTCTACGCACGCACGTGCGTGCGCACGCTATGCGTGTATATAATGTTTTCTGTGGTTGCTTGCAACAAGTCAAAAATGAAAAAGATCGAAAGCGAGAACCGCTCGAAAACATTTTTCCGCAGTTTACGCCTTATCTAAACAATAACCATTTTGTAAAGTCATAATTAGCATTATAAGTTTTCATTTGCAATCAGATAACGTTAAAATATCCCCTCGTTTCTTTATAACAATTACCCAAATGTTTTACAAAGATCAGCGAATTGTGTACAATAGAATTGTAAAAAAGCTCACGAGGATAATCTAACCACAGGTTATTATAGGGTAAACACATGTTAGATTTATTGAACAACAAAGAAATATACGATAAGGTGGACGCTTTGCGCTTGGCAAAGGGCTGGACTATTTACGAACTTGCAAAAAATGCGGGCGTTGCGCCAACCACGATATATAATTGGCGGGACAGACTGTCTTCGCCCACTCTGTCATTGTTGGATGCGGTTTGTTCTGCGTTTGAAATTTCAGTAATAGATTTTCTTTCGGACGGCAGCGAATTTGCCCTTTCCGAAGAGCAAAAAGAAGTCATGCGGTTATGGACCAACTTGTCAAGCGAACAAAAAAAGTCCATTATAAATCTTATGAAATCAATGTAATCAATCGGTTATATTATGTCCGAACTGCGGTTCGGGCTTTTTTACGCCAACGAATTACAAATTGAGCTATTTTGCTATATCAATATTATAAAAGATTCTAAAAAAAGCGGGGCGGTTAAGCCTCGCTTTAAATTTTGCGTTCAGATATGGGAAAGGTCAGGAAATGAAATATTCGTACGTAAAGTCGGTTACCTCTCTGTAAAGTTGCACGGAGCCGACTTGCAGACTGACAGTAGGCACGGTCAGGCACTCTTCGTCGATATCGTCGAACTTATAATCGGAATATTCCAAGGTTTTCGTGCCGTTACTATCCGTCATAGAGAATTTGACGAGATTGCTCGTTTCGTCCTCGAAATAGAAAGTGTAGTTGGCGTTTTCATAGGAAATATCGCTTTTGGTACAAGTCTTGCCGTTATAATCCACCTTTTCACCTTCGGTAAACATTGTCAAAAGTCCGCCCGAAGTAATGTACATGGTGTATTTGTACATGAAATTTTTGTCGTAAGTTACGTCAACCTGTTCGGTCTTTTTGAATTCGCCGCACCAAAGCCCGCCTTTCTTACTTTCGCAAATTTCATAAAAAGTATCGTCGACGAAAATTTGCCTGTAAGCTAAATCTTCGTTATTGAATCCGTTGATGGAAAATCTGTATGCGTACTCGTCATTTTTCTTGTAGCAAGAAATATATATGGGCTGTTCCGAAGAGGAATCCGTATATATTACGTTAAAAGAATACTCCTTCGTTGCACTCAATTTTTTGTTGTAATCGAGGGCTGCCGTGCTTGAGCAGGAAACCGCCGTAAAAAGAAAAATTACAACTGCCAATAAAATAATTCCGTATTTTTTCATATAAACTCCTATTGAAAATAGCTAATAACGGGCTTATAGCCCCACTTTTATTGTTTTCAGTAGTATTATGTTTCCGAATCGGTCAAAGCTTGCGTTGAGATGATTTTTCCGCCGCCCAAGCAGATATCCCCGTCGTAAAACACGGCGTATTGCCCTACGGTAACCGCCCTTTCACATTCTTCAAGCGTTACTTTGGCAATGCCGTTTTCAAGACTTACCATAGCCGGCTTTTCGGTAGTGCGGTAGCGGGTTTTTACGGTGCATTTAAACGGGTTTGTCGCGGGGGGTGTAATGAAATTAATATCGCTAGCACAAAAAGTCTTAACCATTAAAGCTTTTTCGGAACCGTGCGAAACGTACAAAGTGTTTGTTTTTCCGTCCTTTCCGACGACGAACCAACGGCCGTCCTCACCGCTTTTACCGCCGAGATCAAGCCCCTTTCTTTGACCTAAGGTGTATCGGAAAAGTCCTTTGTGAACGCCTACAACCTCGCCATGGTCGGTTACGATAGGGCCTTTTGTTGTGGGAATATGGTCGCTTAAAAAGTCGGAAAATCTTCTTCCCGCCACGATGCAAACGTCAGAACTGTCCTTTTTGTGGGCAGTGGGAATATTGTTTTCTTCGGCGATTTTGCGAACTTCTTCCTTGGTTAGACCGTAAAGCGGAAACAAAGTTTTTTCAAGAGCGGAAAGCGGAACTCTGTTCAAAAAATAGGTTTGGTCCTTTTTTTCGTCCGCAGCCTTCATAAGATAGGTTTTTCCGTCTATTTGCTTTACGGAACAATAATGTCCGGTCGCAACAAAGTCGCAGCCGAGCGCGGCCGCCCTTTCTAAAAGTGCGCCGAACTTTATGTATTGGTTGCAAAGAACGCAAATGTTGGGGGTATTGCCCATTGCGTATTCTTCCAAAAACGGAGTAAAAACCTTTTCGTTAAACAGTTCTTTGAAGTCAGCGACGTAATATTTTATGCCTAAACGATTGCAAACCGCATCAAGGTCAGCGAGGTTTTCTTTCTCCCCCGTAACCGTAAAATGAAGCCCTATAACTTCGTATCCCTGAGTTTGTAAAATGTACGCCGCAACGGAACTGTCAACGCCGCCGCTCATACCAACTAAAACCTTTTTCATTTCGCCACGTTTTTTTATTTATTTTATCTTTTAGCCCGCTTTTTGTCAATAATTTTTTGGCGGCTCCTAGCAAAACCTAAACGTTTGCGACAAATTTTGAACCTTTTGTTTTGTGCCTATTTGACACGGAAGTGTTTTAGTGATAGAATATGTAGGCGAGCTGTGAGGAATAGTTTGCGACTTTACCGCAGCATTTTGTTGCTAAAATAATTAGTGGTGAGTAGTTTCACCTACTTTAAAATACGTGCCTGTAGCGCAATTGGATAGAGTAACAGCCTCCGACGCTGTAGGTTCCGGGTTCGATTCCCGGCAGGCACACCAAAACCAGCGGTCAGACGAAAGTCCGGCCGCTTTTTTGCAGTGTTCCGCTGTCGGTCCGGAGAAAGCGGTTTGTTCGCGCGAGGGCGAAGCCCGACACTCAACCGAGAGGCCCCCTTTAGGGGTATCGGTTGATTCCCGGCAGGCACGCCAGTAAAGCCGACATTTTTTAAAAATTTAAGATGCAGGCTTTTTATAATCCAAAAAATATGTTATAATAATGTTATAATAGTTGAGTAAGTTTTTAGATGGAAATTTATTTGAATAGGTGGAAAAAAATGATAGATGTTTTTGAAAAAGAAGTTGAGTGTACTTATAAAGGTGAAACATATTCAGTACGGGATAACGGAGCAGTATTACGTCATCCTCACGCCGGAAAGAAGCCTCGCCCCACAGACAATGTCTGGACATTTGGAAAATACAATTCTAAAACCGGTTATGCTGAAATCGCGGGCGAACGTGTACATAGAATTGTAGCCACAGCCTTTCATGGGGTTGCACCTTCATCACAACATGTTGTTGATCACATAGATACAAATCGTAGAAATAACCGTCCTGAAAATTTAAGGTGGATTACTAAACTCGAAAACATTTTACTAAATCCCATTACTGCCAAGAAAATTGTATTGGCGTGTGGTAGTATTGAAGAATTTTTGAAAGATCCTTCAAAACTGCGACAAAGCTATGTTGATAGAGATTTTGAATGGATGCGTGCAGTCAGCAAAGAAGAAGCGGCCATAAGTTTGGATCGAATGCTAAGTTGGGCAAAAAGTGATAAACTCTCTTCAGGTGGCTCATTAGGCGAATGGATATTTAGAAGACATTTGCCTGAAAAAACTTTAAAGCCTGTAAAAGAATCAATAGAGATTACAAATGAAACATTGAATATTGCTTTTGATGAAATAGTGGCGAAGAAGCAAGTAAAGCATAAACCAAAGCACGTACCTATATCAAAAAGTAATCCATTTAATTTTCCAAGACCTAATGAATCGGATTTGGGCAAAGCGGTAACAATGTACAGAACAATGAGCGAATTGTTTGGTTTACTAAAAACGCAACTTGAGTTAGATAAAAAATTGAAGTTGCCAAATCTTATACTACCAACAGCAGGGAAAGGCATAGTCGTCAAAGAGGCTTGGATTGAAGAATTTATAGTAAGTGAATATTGCCACGAAGGGAAAGCACGTACTCCAAAATCCATAATCTTGCATTGCAAAGATAGTTATGTTGCACTACTAATACGCATGAAATCAAGCGCAGAAGATAAGGAAATAGCAAGGTTAATGGACGCAGGGTTTAATATAGTCGAAATTGATTTGTCCTGGGCCAAAAATGGTGTTACCAAAGAAGAAATGAAATATTTGTTGCAAACGGATATTTCCAAAAAGAGATGGATACATCACGAACAAATCTTAAAAGCAAAAGCAAAATTGCAGGAGATTTGCGAACCTATAGGCGGTTCAGGACAAGGTGTGCTTCACTCTTATTTCGCGTGTCCGATTACATCCAATAGCGTTGAAGATATAGACTGTTGGTATTGCGACTATCGTATTGATAATGAAACTATTATTGATGGTAGAACATGTAATTGTGGTCAGTGCTTTGGAAAATCTGGAATTAAAACATATCAAGATCTCTTATCTATAATCAATGTAGAAAAAGTGAATGAGTTGATAGTTGGTATTACCTATAACAAAAACGGCAAAATTGTCATAAAAACGTTTGATAAAGAAGTACATCTCCCTGGTAAAACATTATTTCAATTATGGGACGAAAGTAATGGTGGAGAAATAATAGCGCACAATATTTATAGTGATTGGTATGTTTTAATTGAAGAAGATCCCAAAACGAGTTTAGATAACACTGGTCATGTCTATGGAAAATTAAGCAGAAGCATCGAAGAATTGAAAACTTGCACTACACGCCCTATTTTTAGTTTTGATAGTTGTTGTTGGAAAGAAGTTAAAAAATATAAGTAATAAAATATGGCGGGCAGAAAATTCTGCCCGCCTTGCTTTTTGTCTTATAAATTTAATGATAGTTTTCTTATTCTGCATGTTTAAAAATTGTATTGAAAATTTCCCTTGCTTTTTCAAAATCACGATAGCGGATAAAAACCTTTCGAGCACCCGCTCTGCCGGCATTGGCGTGAGATATAAGACCGCTTTCGTAAAAGGGTATACCGACCACCTCGATTTTATTTTCCTGCAACGAAAAAGAAAGCATTTCAAAATTAGGCGCAGATAGATTTACAAAAAAACAAAAATCTCCCGGGCGCACATCACGTAATTTTTTGTTTCTGCACGACGGAGAGCAGCTGTCTAACGTCAGCAAATTACATTTTTCACAAAACAGCATTTAATTTTGCCCTATTTTATATCGTTAATTATTTACAGATCGATCGTTTCCACTTTAAAAGAAGAGTAGTACTCCGCGCGCTTAGCGGTAAACTTTAAAACGCAGTAATCGGGGTCGGTTACGCCCTTTTTGTAATAGAGCCGATCGCCAGGTTTCCATATCATATCTTTGCTCGGCTGATCGGTTAAAACCTGCATATTGCCTATTATGGAAACACCTTGATAATTGAATTTTCCACGCTTGTAAAAATACACGCATGCTTTATCGCAAGCGGTATACTGCTTTACTTTTTTAGAGGAAGTGTTGGTGGAAAAGTAAATATCGTTACCGTCAATCTTACTTGGCGCAAGCATCGCACGGATTACGGGGTATCCGTTTTCGTCAATCGAAGCGATAAACGCTGTCTTTTGTTCGGAGATAAATTTAAAAATCTGTTGCTTATCCATAATGGGGTCCTCTGTTTGTTGTTTTTTAAAAAGTCGTAGCAATTTTAGGCAAAAATGCCCGTTAATCGGCTTATAGATCGACTTTTGTTTGGTTTGAAGTTTTAAAGGCGGAGCGTGCAACGTGGAGTTGACCGCAAGGCTCGCCCCTGCACGTAGCAAATGGAGGTACAGGCAAATTTCGGCTGAAAGATTGTTAAAAACTATCGTTAATCGGCTTATAGGCTGACTTTTGCCTTATTAAGGGTGTTTTCAAAAACTCAAAAAGACTTTATTAAAACCAAGCTTATTATATCACAAGGATTCATATATTGCAAGTACCGCCTGCCAAACCACATAATAAAATTTTATAACTTAGCATTTGCTTGAAAAAGAATTTGGTTTTTGATATAATTTAGATATGAAGCAAAAACTTTCAAAAACCAAAAAACTGCTTATCGGGATACTTACGCCAGTTGTTGCGGTAATATTGGCATTTTTCGTGCTTTGCGTGGTAACAATGAGTACGTATTCCCCTACCTTTTTAGGAAGGGTTTTAACCCATCTCGATTCAAGCGTAGAGGATTATAAAATATTTCCGAGCCGTGTAATAGAAAAAAGCAAAAACCCATACCATTACACAAAAAATATAGACCAAACGATTGACAAAATTTCTTTAGCCACTTTTAAAAATGGCAAAACTTTGAGGGAATTTTTAGATAAGACGGACACGACTTCCTTTCTGATAGTTAAAAACGACCAAATTATTTACGAAAAATACGCAAACGGCTATAACGAAAGTTCCATAAATACATCCTTTTCAATGGCAAAATCCGTGGTGTCGCTGCTTATCGGCAAAGCTGTGGAAAATGGTTTTATCAAAAGCGTAACCGAGCCTATTTCGGATTATATAACAGAATTTAAAGGCCAAAAAATCGGCGAAACCACAATCGAAGACCTACTACTTATGCGGTCCAACATAGTGTATGACGAAGACAAATTTTTGTGGTTCGGGGACGACAGCCTTACATATTGGCACCCGAATTTGAGAAACCTTGCGTTATCTCACACAAAGCTTGGAAATTACGAGGGCAAATTTCATTACAACAACTATCATCCACTGCTACTTGGCATCATTTTGGAAAGAAGCACGGGGGTAACGGTTTCGGAATTTTTCGCACGCGAGATATGGCAGCCCATAGGGGCGGAGTTTGACGCCACTTGGAGTCTTGATAGCGATGGCGGCTTTGAAAAAATGGAAAGCGGGATAAACTTCCGTGCCGTGGACTTTGTAAAAATCGGGAGTATGGTACTTCACAACGGATTTTGGAACGGTACCCAAATATTTAGCGGCAATTGGCTTAATTCGTCAACTTTATGCGAGTTTCCCATAAGCGAAAAAGACTATGAAAACACCTTCCTTGACGGCAAAAACGTTGGCTACAAGTATATGTGGTACACAACGCCGTCGGATAACGGCGGTTACGATGTAATCGCTTGGGGCAAGTCCGACCAAATTTTATATATTTCCCCTGCCGAACGGACGCTAGTTCTTCGTACGGGCAAAACCGACGGCGGCGTTTCCGATTGGGTGGAAACGATTAAGTCCATAATTACCGAAATAAATTTAAAAGAATAATGCGGCGGAAAAATCTACAAAAAACCTGAAAAACCTCCAACATACCACATAAACATATTTACCCCTGCGATTTTGATAAATCGCAGGGGTATTTTGAACGTAATCTGAAATTAATCGTCACTTCGTTTAAAGCGCGCCTTTTTTAATGGGGTGACGTATAACGGTTTTAATCTTTTCGGGGGCGCATTTACGGGGGTCCGAAAGGTAAATTTCATGGTGGAAACGTGTATCGGTTATATCCAATTCGTAACCGTTTTGCCTGGCATATTCAGTCATAAGCGAAATTGTCGCGGGCTCGTCGTCGTAACTTCCCAAATGCATGCACTGCACACACAAACCTTCGTCATAGGTCAAAAATTCCACCTTGGAAAAGTCGGTGTTTTTCTTTTTTGTAGCCTCTTTTATCGCCCAATCGAAATCCTGTTTTTTTACAAAATCCGGAAGGCGTATGAGCGAAATGAAGTTAAAACCCTCCTTATTCGAATAGTCAATGGCAAGATGTGCGTCCTGCCACCAAAAGCCTTCGAGTGGCGGCACTACGTAGTCAAAATAGCCCTCTATGTTATACGGGCCTTTGTAACTCATTTTTATAGTGAAAGCAATGGCGTACAAAAGGGAAATGGACTGTTTGTATTCGCTACCTTCAACGTTTGGGTTGCCACGGCCACGCACCGCAATATAGTTCATGGGCGGAACGGTTACTATCGTCGGCTTTTTTGGCGGCACGTAAAATTCTTTGTACTCTTTTTTGTAGTCAAATGACATAAGTCGCTCCTTTTTTGCCATGCGGCAGATTTTTAACTTTTACCCTATCCCTTCCGTAAAAACGTGGACAAATCGTTTAAACCGTGCTAATATAAATGGGATAAAAAATTTAGTTTGCACGAAGTTTTTAAGAGGTAGAAATGGTTATTTGCGTCGGTGAAATTTTATGTGATATGATTGCCGTAAGCGGTGAAAGCGGCGTTTGTTACGAGCGGCACGCAGGCGGGGCGCCATTTAACGTTGCTTGCGGAATTGCCAAACTTACAAATAGCGCAGGCTTTTACGGCTTAGTCGGCGACGATATTATGGGAAAGTTTCTTAAAGGCTTTGCGGAAAGCATAGGATTCAATTATCTGAAAATCAAAGCTTTGAAAAACAAAAACACCACTTTGGCGTTCGTTGATTTGGACGAGTTCGGGGAACGGGAATTTTGCTTTTACAGAAAGCACACCGCAGACAGCGATTTTGATTTTTCCGATATTGCGGAAATCGTAAACGCAGCCGATATAATTCACCTCGGTTCACTGCCGTTGAGCATTAAACGGGGCAGAGATTTTTACGACCGACTTATTATTGCCGCACGTGAAAAGGGTAAAATCATAAGCTTCGACGTGAACTATCGCACGGACGTTTTTAAGGATCAAAAGACCGCTAAAAAGATTTACCAAAAGTATATCGATGAAGCGGATATCGTTAAACTATCCCGTGAAGAACTTTTATTGTTTACCGGAAAAGCCGACCGAATGGGCATGGAATCTTTGATAAACAAACCGAACAAAGCGGTTTTCGTTACCATGGGAAAAGACGGAAGCGCCTGCCTATATAAAGACAGTTTCGTCCATTCGCCCGTAATTCCCGTACAGGCGGTAGACACCACGGGTGCGGGAGACGCCTTTTTCGCAGGGGTGCTTTCACACGTAGACCAATGCGGATTTGCAGATCTTGATAAGACCTTAAAGATAGGTAACGTCTGCGGAAGCCTTGCGGTCACCCGTAAAGGCGCAATAGATTCACTTCCCACAAAAGAAGACGTTATGAATCTTTTAAAATAAGCTTCCCGATAATACAAAATAAAATGAAGTCGTTTCACTTTATGAAGCGACTTTTTTATTATCTTTTTTAACGGGTTTTGCAGCGATTTTTTGTCGATAACAGACTTATAGCCCCACTTTTTAGTTAATGGAAAGGCTTCCGCTAACCGTTTCGACGTCTATTAGCAAACGACCGTCCCCTATCACGTAACTGTTTTCGGCTTGATGATATGAACCGCTTGTGGTGTCAAATTTCACCTTTGCGCCAAGACCATTTAATGAAAGAGTTATTCCTCCGCTTACGCTTTTTATATCGATTAAATTTGCCGATAAAAGGTCAAGTTCCACACCGCCGCTTACGGTTTCCGCACTGATTACGGGTGAGTTGATGCTCAGAATGCTGATATTTCCACTTACCGATTCGGCTTTAACGTTTTTGGCAAAAACTTCTCTGGCGGTAATGTTTCCGCTTACCGAAGAGACTTCGAAGGTGTCAGCGTTTAAAACGCCGATATAAACGTCCGCAGCGATGACGTTTAAGTCAAATGTAACCCCCGACGGAATTTCCACGGTAACCTCCTTGGGGTCCGGTCCTGAAAAATTTATAAAGCTTTTATAATCGGACTGTCGAAATTGAATGGTTAGTTTTCCGTTTTCGATTAAATAATGTAACTGTTCTGCTTCTTCAAGATTGTTTTCCTTTTCGGAAACGGAAAGGGTTTCGGTATTGCTTTCCACTATCGTAACCTTTCCTGCTATCCAGTTTACGGAAACGGACTTTATGTCGGCGGCGCTATATGAAAAGTTACCGACCGAGTATTTTTCGGCGTTTTCGTAAGTCATGTCGATTATGCCATGACAGCCGTAAATATTTACGCCGCAGCCTGCAAGTAGAAGTGCAAAAACAGTGCAAAAAATTATTGCTATTTTCTTCATTTTGAAATTTCCTTTGGTATTTTTGTTTAATAACGGGCTTATAGGCCCACTTTTTGGCTTTTATTGTTTAAATTCGGCTTCTTCACCCTTAAGCTGAATCAAAAGCCCTTTTATTATTTTTGAAAGGGTACTTTGTATTTCTTCTTTGGAAAAATCATATACGCCGGTGGCGCAGGAAACGGCTATACCGTGCGTAGCAACCCACAAACATTTGTATAGTTCGATAGCGTTTTCTTTTTCAAGCCCGTACGAAGATTCAACGCAAGATAAAATTCTGTCGTAATTATCGTCAAGTCCTATAAGTAAGTTTAAGGCAGTGGCAGTCGTTTCGGTTTCCTGCATAAACAGCATTTGGAAAAGTTTCGGTTCCTCTTTTGCAAACCTTATATAACTTTCGCCCGCTCCTTTAAACGGCAGTGTATTTTTAAGTCCTTCGTCAATATAGGCTTTATATAGTAGTTTTGCCTTATTGATAACCTCGTTACGGAGCTCTTCCATATCCTTAAAAAGGCTGAAAATGACTTTGGAGGAAGAACCGAGTTCCGCCGCAACGCCCCTTGCGGTAACTGCCTTTAATCCGTCCTTTTTTGCAAGATTAAAACAAGCGTTAATAATTTCTTCTCTTGTAAATTTGAATTTCGGCGGCATAAGAATTTCCTCCTTTACTTAATCTATAAATAATGCGACGTGTTGCGCAACTTGCGTTTCTTATTGTAAATTCTAATATAAATATTGTCAAGTCATTTTTACCGATTTAAAATAAAATTGTTTTTTTACTGTTATAAAAACACAAAAAAGCGCAATAAACCCGCCTATAGGTCGGTTTACACGCTTTTTTAATTTTTTATAGGCGTTTAGCCGAGGGCTACGTCAAGCGCCATCATAATAACAAAGCCGACTATCGCCGACCAGCTTGCTAATTTACGAAACCCGTTTTTGACGTCGGGAAGGAGATCTTCTAACACTACGAAAATCATTGCCCCTGCGGAAAAGGAAAGCAGCCAGGGCTGAATGAATTCCACCGACGCCGACAAAAAGTAACCGATTACCGCAAATAGCGGCTCCACCGCACCGCTTAATACACCGAGAAAAAAAGCTTTTTTTCGGCTTTTAACCGCACTGTAAAATGGCAAGGAAACGGCCGCGCCTTCCGGTAGATTCTGCACGGCAATACCTATCGCAAACAAAAGCGCCGTTGTGTAGTGCGATTGAGAGCCTAAATCCCCTGCCGCACCGAATGCAAAACCTACAGCCAAACCTTCGGGTATGTTGTGAACGGTTACCGCTATAAAAAGTTTTATGGGTTTTGATAGGTCGGCATTTTCTAATCTGTCAGCGCTTGGCACAAACTTCCCCAAAACGGACATAAAAACTCCGCCCAAAAGTATCCCTATAACGGGCGGAAGCAAAGACAACCCGCAAAGGTAAGCAGATTGGTCGATAGCGGGGAGTATTAGCGACCATATGGACGCCGCGAGCATTATCCCCGAAGAAAAGCCCAAGGATATTGCGGTAAACTTTTGAGTTGCTTTCGCTTTTATAAAAAACGGGGCGCTTGCCCCTAAAGAGGTTGCTATAAAAATTATAGAAAATCCGAAAACTGTCATTTGTAACGAATTCATCCGATAGTAAAGTCCTTGTACATTTATATTCCGAATGAACTTTTTTTGACAGTGCTTTTCGGCAAAAACCGCCATTAACCGACCTATAGCCCCATTTTTATAACTTATATTTAGTTTTATCCGGTTTGACTTTTTATAAAACGGTCAATAATTATTTTTGCAAAAAAAAACGACGAAGGTATTTTTATGGCAAGAAAAAAATTAGGATTTTCCTTAAGCGGCGGTGGCGCGAGAGGTGTTGCGCACGCAGGATTTTTACAGGCAATGGAGGAAAACGAGATAGTTCCCGACGTGATTTCGGGCTGTTCTATGGGGGCTGTCGTGGGCGGATGCTACTCTGGTGGCGTAAGCACGGAAATAATGAAAAACTTCCTTATAAGGCTTACCAAAAAAGACCTTTTAGATTTAAACTTCAACATTTTGAGAAGCCGTTCGGTTTTTGCCGGCAAAAAAATGAACTCAATTTTGAGGAGGTATTTGGGCGAACAGGAAATAGAAAACCTTAAAATTAAGTACGGCTGCATCGCAACCGACCTTTTAAGCGGTAGACTTGTAGATCTGACAAATGGCGACCTTGTTAGCGCAATAAGAGCAAGTTCCGCAATACCCGCAGTTTTTGCCCCCGTCGAAAGAAACGGTAGCCTTCTTGTAGACGGCGGAGTACTACTTCGAAACCCCGTCAAACTTGCTAAAAAACTCGGTGCGGAAGTTATCGTCGGCGTGGACGTTTTAGGCGGACTTAAAAGGACGGAAAATTGCAAGAAACTTTTGGACGTGGGCATGAGAACCTTTTCCGTAATAGATAACGTTTACTGTGCAAAGCTCGGCACCAAAACCGCCGATCTTATGATTTATCCTGAAATCAACGACGTGGAAATTTTTAACTTCGAAAACTTAAACGTCGCTTACGAAAGCGGCTACAAGGCAGGACTTGACAACGCCGAAGCGATAAAAAAACTTATAAAATAGACGTTATAAAGCGGCCCGAAAATTAGTTTTCGGGCCGCTTATTGTATAAGGAAAACCCCCAGATAGTCTGGGGGTTCAAAAATAGGCTTGTGCCGATGTGGTATTGAAAAAGAAACTCCGTTTGTATATAATAAAGTTGCGACCTGCCAGTTGCAAAAATAAAATACAAACGGAGGACATTGTATGAATACCAATGACAATAAAATTTTATCACATACTACATGGAATTGCAAGTATCATGTAGTTTTTGCACCCAAATATAGACGTAAAATCTTTTACGAAGGACATCGCAAAGAAATAATGGAAGTAATACGAGAACTTTGCAGATGGAAGGGAGTAGAAATAATTGAAGGAGAGATGGCAATAGACCACGTACATTTATTGGTGAAAAAAAAAAAAAAAATGAGTGTGTCGGGATTTATGGGATATTTGAAAGGCAAGAGCAGCCTAATAATATACCAAAAGTGGGGCGCTGCAAAATTTCAGTACAGATGCAGAGAATTTTGGTGTCGTGGCTACTATGTAGACACGACAGGCAAAAACACCGAGGTAATAAAGCAATACATTGCAAACCAATTAAAACAAGATAAAGAAGCAATGCAATTAAGTATAGATTACCCCGAGGACCCTTTCAAGGGTAGCAAGTAACAAACGCAAAGACTGGCAGGTCGTCACATGAGTGCGTGGCACTCGGCTAGTAAACAAGGGCTATGCCCGAAAATGAAGAACCACCGGCTTAGCCGGTGGGTTCCTTTTTTATTTAGAAAATATCAAAAAGTGGGGCTATAAGCCCGTTCAAGAAGTAAATTTGCTTGCTTGCAAGGGGTTTACGCCGCCCATAAAATTGGGTATTATACAGGCAGTTTGCTGCCAAAGTGCGCGAAGCAAACTTTATCCGAGGCTCGCCTCGGAGTATAATGTCTAATTATTTATTGACTAAAATAGAAGGGAAATTGCGGTTATGATATAGCCGACCAAAAGTGAGAAAAAGGCGGTAAGTAAAATTACCGAAAGGGTGTTTTTAACGCCTTTGCCGTCTTTTATTAAAATGGCAAAACCAAGTCCGCTGTTCACGCAGAGACCCGCAACCGCACCGCCGAGGCTAAGTGCGTTTTCCGCATACATTTTAGTAATAAGAACGCTTGAAGCACAGTTTGGAATAATACCTATAACAGTTGAAAACAGAGGTTGCAAAAACAGGTTGGCGTCAAGGAAAGTTATGATTTTATCCTCTCCGATAAAGCCTATCATAAGGCCGAAAACAAGGTTGATTGCAAGAATATATGCAAAAATCTTGAGTGAGTGAAGCAATGGATGCAGAAGCAGTTTAAACTTTCCTTCGTTTGAACCTTCGAATTCGCCCTCATGATGGTGACAACCGCCATCGTCCTCTTCGGTTTCAAATTCGTCCGTAGCATTAGAAACAGACTTCCTTATAAAAGCGTTTACCAAAAAACCGACCATTATGGCGTACACAAGCTTTATGGCGATTAAAATAATAAGTTTAAGCCAAAGTTCCGGTGATTGAAAAGCCTGCGAAAATAGGATAGGTATTGCCTCGTCGCTGGTTGCAATGTACACCGAAAGCAAGGTTCCCATTAAAATATAATCTTTACGGTAAAGTTTTGTTGCGATTACTGAAAATCCGCATTGCGGTATTACCCCTATTAAAGAGCCGAAAAGGGGTGCGCCTTTCGAGGATAAAAGGTTTTTAAGTTTCCTTTTGCCTATCCCACGGGATTCAACTACTTCAATAATAAAGTATACGATAAAAATAACAGGCAAAATTTTGACTGCATCGAGCAAAGCGTCTATTAAAATATCACCTAATTTTTCCATAAAATATACCGATAGCGGGCTTATAGGCCCACTTTTGAGAATTATATACTTTAGTGTCTGGATTGCCACGTCGCTTTGCGACTCGCAATGACGGAGAGGTAAATTGACTTGCTACGATATTTTTAACAGGTTTTGAAACAAACTTAATGACGGTAAAACGGGCAAACCATTTGCCGAAAAGTAGCGTTAACGGGCTTATAGCCCAACTTTTATATTTAAGTAAACCTTTTTAGCCAGGTTAAATCGAGCTTCCATTCCGCTACTTTATTAAGTCGTTGGTGTCTTTTGTTCGCCTCACCCAATGCCTTTATGTAGTCTGAGTACGAACAATTATTGACCTTTTGAAAGTGTTTTATAGCCCTATTTTCATCCCCCATAAGTTGGGTTCTGCCGATATGAATAACCATATGGCAACTGTGGCAGACGGCAACTACGTCGGTTAAAACCTGTGTACAGGTTTTTTCGTCATACGCCCACCTTTCATGAGCTTCTAATCTGCTGACTTTAGCGCCGCAAATCATACACTTTCCGCCGGCACGGGCATAGGCATCCTTTCTTACCACGTCCCACATAGCAGGCTTTAAAATGCTTCTTAAATTGGAATACCAACAACTGTCGGGAACTAACTCAAAATCAAGTTTATACAAAATAGTTAACGCCTTTTGTTATTTAGGCGCAACCTCACGCCTACGGTACTAAATGTTAGCACACTAATTAAAAAAAATCAAGCGATGCGCTAAAAAATTCCTTTATCAAATGTAGAAAATATTTTAGAACTTATCAACTTTTTCGCAATATATTGTCAATAACCACAAAGCGACGCAAAAAAACGGACTCACTGAAAAGTGAATCCGCTTTTTATATAAATAATTTTTAATTATTTAATGATGGAAGCAACAACGCCGGAACCAACGGTTCTGCCGCCTTCACGGATAGCGAAACGAAGACCTTCTTCGATAGCGATCGGGGTGATGAGGCTAACGGTGATGGTTACGTGGTCACCGGGCATAACCATTTCTACGCCTTCGGGAAGGGAGATGGTGCCGGTAACGTCGGTTGTTCTGAAGTAGAACTGAGGACGATAGTTGTTGAAGAAAGGAGTATGTCTTCCGCCTTCAGACTGAGTTAAAACGTAAACCTGACCGGTGAACTCGGTATGAGGATGAATTGAACCGGGTTTAGCGATAACTTGACCACGTTCAACGTTCTTTCTGTCGATACCACGAAGAAGAGCACCTACGTTGTCGCCTGCCTGAGCTTCGTCAAGAAGTTTACGGAACATTTCAAGACCGGTAATAACGGTGTTGGTGGGTTTGTCTTTAAGACCAACGATTTCAGCGGGATCGCCAACGTGAGCAACACCTCTTTCAACACGGCCGGTAGCAACGGTACCACGACCGGAAATGGTGAATACGTCTTCTACAGGGAGCAAGAAGGGCTTGGTGTCTTCTCTTGCAGGAGTAGGAATGTAGGAGTCAATAGCGTCCATAAGTTGGAGAACGCACTGGCATTCGGGAGCAGCCAATACTTCTGCATCGGAGCAGCCGCTGGTAGCTTTTTCCAAAGCCTTAAGAGCGGAACCACGGATGATAGGAGTATCGTCGCCGGGGAAGTCATATTCGTTAAGAAGTTCTCTAACTTCCATTTCAACGAGGTCTAAAAGTTCAGGATCGTCAACTTGATCGGTCTTGTTTAAGAATACTACGATATAAGGAACGCCTACCTGACGAGCGAGAAGGATGTGTTCTCTGGTCTGGGGCATCGGACCATCGGTAGCAGCAACAACCAAAACTGCGCCGTCCATCTGAGCAGCGCCGGTGATCATGTTTTTAACGTAGTCGGCGTGGCCCGGGCAGTCTACGTGTGCGTAGTGACGGGTAGCGGTCTGATATTCAACGTGAGCGGTATTGATCGTAATACCTCTTGCCTTTTCTTCAGGTGCCTTATCGATTTCATCATATCTCATCTTAGCAGCCTGTCCGTTGCAAGCCAAAACCATGGTGATTGCAGCAGTCAAAGTGGTTTTACCGTGGTCAACGTGACCGATGGTACCAATGTTTACGTGGGGTTTACTTCTGTCAAATTTTGCCTTTGCCATAATGTTTTTGTTTCCTCCGAATTTAAA
>CATZIC010000044.1 GCA_958419945.1 uncultured Clostridia bacterium
ATTAACCGGCAAGGACACTTGGAACACGGCGGATTATGGGGATATTGCCTCCGTAAAAATGTCCGACGGGCCGCATGGGTTAAGAGTGGAAAAGGATTCAAAAAAGAAAGGGCTTAACGATAGTTATACCGCCACCTGCTTTCCGACCGCTTCCGCGCTTGCCTGCACCTGGAACCAAAGTTTAATCGGCGAAGTCGGCGAACTTATCGGCGAGGAAGCCGCGCTTTCCAAAGTAAACGTGGTTTTAGGCCCGGGCGTCAACATAAAAAGAAATCCACTGTGCGGAAGGAACTTCGAATACTACTCGGAAGATCCTTATCTTGCGGGGAAGCTCGGTGCGGCGATGATTAAAGGCCTGCAAAAAAACGGCACGGGGGCGTGCGTAAAGCATTTTGCGGCAAATAATCAAGAATACCGCAGAATGACCGTGAACGCAGTCGTGGACGAAAGGGCTTTAAGGGAAATTTATCTTACGCCATTTGAAATTGCCGTAAAAGAAGGCATGCCGAAAATGGTTATGACGGCGTACAACCGTGTAAACGGAGTTTACGCCAACGAGAATACTCACCTTTTGAATATACTGCGTAACGATTGGCAGTTTGACGGTGTTGTAACTTCCGATTGGGGCGGTTGCAACAGCCAGGTTGCGGCATTGAAGGCGGGAAGCGACCTGTCCATGCCGAGAGGCAGACTTTTTAAAGACGAACTACTTGCCGCTTTAAAAAACGGCGAGATTGAAAAAGATTTAGTTGATACTTCGGTAAACAGAATTTTCAAACTGCAAAAGGAAACCTCGGAATCGGGTAAAGCGGGAGAGCACGGCATAGAGCCCGACTATAATCTTCAGATTGCCCAAAAGGCTGCCGAAGAATCTATAGTGCTTTTGAAAAATAACATTCTTCCCCTTAACCATTTTGATCCTATCGTGTTTATAGGCGACCTTGTTTTCGATACCCCATGCCAAGGGGCAGGCTCCTCACGAGTACACCAAAGGAAAAAGGAAAACCTTATAGACCTGCTTTACGATTACGAACTTAACGTAAAGTCCGTACTTAAAGACAACTTTACAGAAGACAAAAAATGCAGCGTGGAATTTAGCCAAAGCGACGTTGCGGTAGTGTTTTTAGGCTACCCCGACGGAACGGAGTCGGAAGGCAGAGATAGAGAAAATATGAGCCTTCCCGAAAGCCAAAAGTGCCTCTATAGGTCGATTAGAAGCAGGTTTTCCAAAGTCGTGGCGGTTGTGATTTCGGGCTCTGCGGTCGAATTAAACTTTGCAAACGATTGCGACGCTTTACTGTATTGTCCGCTTGGCGGAGAAAGAACGAGCGCCGCCATTATGAAGGTTTTGTGCGGAAAAACCAACCCTTCCGGAAAGCTTGCGGAAACCTTCCCCCTATCTTTTGACGACCTGCCGACGAATGGATTTTCGGACGACTTCAAAACCGAATACCGTGAAAGCATATACGTGGGTTACAGGTATTACGAAAAAGCCAAAGTGCCCGTTCTGTATCCTTTCGGGCACGGGTTAAGTTATACGACTTTCAGTTATTCGCAAGCGTTCGCGGACAAAAACGGGGTGCGTTTTACCATTAAAAACGTAGGAGATTACGACGGGGCGGAAACCTGCCAGATTTACGTTTCAAAGCAGGAAAGTAAAATATATAGACCCGTAAAAGAACTTAAAGGATTTATCAAAGTATTTTTAAGGGCGGGAGAACAAAAGACGGTTACGGTGCCCTTTGACGACAAGACCTTCCGCTACTTTGACGTTGACACGGGAAGGTTCGAGCGCGAAGCGGGAAACTATAAAATTTACGTCGCATCTTCCTCGGAAGATATTCGCCTGTCGGTTGCCGTGCTTATAAGCGGAACTGCCAAAATAAACAGAAAAGACAATATCGACAATTACTTTTCGGGTACAATAAAAGGTATAACGAGCGAGGAATTTTACAGAGTTTACGGCCGTGAAGTACCAGACGAAGGTTACGAGTTTTACAAGAAAAAACGAATTAAAGTAGACCTTAACACAACCGTTTCTGACCTTAGGTTTGCAAAAAGCATGCTTGCGAGAATAATCGGAAGGCACTATTATAAAAAACTTAAAAAATCGGAAAAACTGCCGCCCAAGAAGGCCAACGACCTTTCAATGATTGCCTGTTTGCCGATAAGGACGATTGCCAATTTTCTTGATTACAGCGAGGTAAACGCCCGTGGACTTTTGGAAATTTTAAACGGGAAATTCTTTAAGGGGCTTAAACTGTTACTTAAAAAATAGAGAGGAAGGTTATGAAATTGATAACGCCCGAAGAAGCCAAGGAACAAATTATCCTTAACTTCAATAAAAAGTATATTTTGAGAAAACTGCTTATAGATAAATGCATCGAAGGGCTGAAACTTTCCAAAAAGGAATTAGCGGATAAAAGCCCGCGTGGGGTTTTAAACGTTTCGAAGTGTAGGTTCGGAAACGCCATAGATCTTATGATTTCGGGCGGATATTTTTCCCAAGACGAGAACAAGATTTTGTGTAAGTTAAAGGAAGAAAAAACCGAAGTTACCGTCGAAAACGTAAAGCGGGACAATAAAATAGAAAAAATCATCTTAGATTGCCTATCGAAAAAGCCATGTAAAAAGCAGGAAATTTTTTCCACTGTGGCGTCGCAGATTGTTTCCAAAGATAAAGAGGTTAATTTGCAGGTTGCACGGGCTGACACCGGGAGGGTTATTGCAGAGCTTAAAAAGGCGGGAAAATTGCAGGAAAAAAACAGCGTGCTATCCTTACCGACAAAAAAGCAGGAAGCCCCCGTTGACATCAAAAAGGTGTTTGAAGGGCTTTCGGACGAGGAACTTGTTGACCATTCGGTGGCGCTACTTGAAAAGTGGTTTTCCGCACACGGATATAAAGAAGTGGTGGCGGAAAATACCGACGGACCCAACGACAACGGCATTGACGGCGTTATAAACTGCAAAGACTCGCTTGGATATCACGAGACGGTGATTTTACAGGTTAAGCATATTGCAAAAAAGGAAAAATACGTACCCCTTTGCGAAGTACGTGAGTTTTTGGGCGTTTTGGCGGCGCACCCTACCGCACTTAAAGGAATTTTCGTTACCAACGCAAAATACCATAAAGATACCGTTAAGTTTGTGAATTCATATAAATCAAAGTATTTTTTACTGCTTGACGGAAAGGAACTTTTAAATTTGGCGAAAGGCTGCGGATACACCTTCGAGGTAAAGACTTGACGCTTTGGCGAAAATCACGGTGTTAACGGGCTTATAGGCGGACTTTTATTTCACTCGTTCTTGCTTGGGCTTCTGGATTGCTTCGCTTCGCTCGCAATGACGGGAAAAAATGACAAATGTGAAGTTTGGAGTGTGTAATTGCGGAATTTTGAGTATTATTGAAGTTCCCTGCGGGAACGGACAATCCCTCAGTCGGCAGTTGCCGACAACTCCATTTACTACATATGGCTTCGAACTAGTGTAAAATCGACCTTTGCGTCTGGATTGCTTCGCTTCGCTCGCAATGACGATGGTCAACCGGATTGCCACGTCGCTTCGCTCCTCGCAATGACGGGAAAATGGTAATGGATTTTTGCGGTACGCTCCTCGAAATGACGGCGGTCGAACTCAACACTCCCCTAAATTCCAATTACATAAAAAGTCCGAAAAGCGGCCTATAGGTCGGTTTTCGGACTTTCAACTTAAAGTATAAACGATTTAAAAGGCACTCCGATAGTTTTATCGGAGTGCCTTTTATAAGTCATTTTACGGTGTTTGTCACGCCGTAAAGCGAAGAATTTAATTTGTTGCTTCGGGCTTCCAAATTGCGAAAAGTTCGAGGTCGGAATTAACGGGAACCATATCCGTAAAAGCGCCGTTGTTTACGGGAACACCGTCAACGTAAGTCAGGTTTTTGGTTTTGTACCAACCCATAAATACGTACCCCTCTCGAGTAGGTGTAGGAATTGCGCTGGAAGTAGGATAGCATTCGCCCTTGTTTACGGGAACGGCAACAGTGCCGTCTGCGTTGAAGGTTGCGCCGGAAGGGTAAGCATTTACGTCAGACGAAAGAGTGCCGCCTTCGGGATGGAAGGTTATATTGCATTTTACTACGTCGCTATCCGATGGAAGCTTAATAAGTTCCACCCAGTTGCCGTTTCGTTTTGTATAGATAGTGTTATACATTGTGCAGTAATAAAAGTCTCCGTCAAAAGTAGGAGTGCCAACAAATTCAGGACTGTCGTTAACGTCGGGCGGAACTAAACCGGAAAGCCAGGTTGCGGGACGTTGTACCTGAATTTTGTTATCGCCGGCACCTAAGGTTATTGGGTTACCGCCTACGTCGGTAATGGTTACCACGAATTCGTACATACCGGTTTCCGCATTGTAGGTAACGTTCATACCTGTAAGTGCCGAAGAATAAACTTTGTAAGATTTAAATACGGGATCGCCGTTGTCGTCGTATAAGGGGTTACCTTCTTCGTCAAAGTCCTGCTCGGTGGTAACGATTTCGTAGCCCTCACCTTTTTCGTCGCCGAAAGGTTCTATTTTGGTAATGCCCGTACCCTTTATCGAGCCCATGTTCTGCCAACTTCCGTCGGCTTTTTTATTGTAGACCACGAAATGTTCGGAATCAAGATAAAAATCCCCTGCTTTTGCGGATAAGTCGGGATTAGCGTCCGGAGCGCCGCTTCCCAAAAGCCAGGTTGCGCCGTCGTCGCCTTTTATCTCGCTTATATTTATCTTCGTAGCTTCAAGTTCGTTGCCTTCGGCATCCACGAACTCGAACACGAGATACCTAAGACCGTCTTGCAAAGTGGCAATTTTAACCCCTGATACCGAGTTACCTTTTACGCCGTCCGGAATATCGAAGGAATAAGGCTCACCTTCCGAAAAAGTTATGGTTACGGTGGTCTTTTTTTCTTCGCTGTTGTATGCCGAATTTACGCTTGAAATGGAAACCCCTTCGGGGACGAGGAATCTGTCTGCCTCGGAATCGTCGGTATAAACGACTTCAAGGTAAACGTTACCGTCGGAATCGGTTACCCTCTTTATTTCCTTAATGGTTTTCAAGACTTCTTCATCCTGCCACGAGGAAAAACCGCAGCCCGAAAGTAGCAACGTGCTTGCAAGTATCAGTGCTATACAAGTTAATAATTTACGCATTATAAGCCTCCGATTGGGCGGCCATTTTTGCAACCGCCTGCATTTCTTCTATTTTGGGGGATTCGCCGTATAAATAGCCGTCCCCTTTGGTAAAGACGAATTTGAAGGGTTTGTAGCCCGTAACTATAGTAACCGTCTTTATTAAAGTGTTTTCGTCAACTTCTATGTCGTACTGCTCTAATAGTTCCGGCGGGAAAAATTGTCCTAAAAAGCCGACGGGATCGACTACGGGAAGATCGAGATAATCGTCGAGAAGGTTTACCTTTTTAACGGCCTCTTCATCCAAAGTGCCGTCGCCGTTTAATCTTCCGTTGATGTGATTATCTTCGTAACCGTTAAAGGTTAAACGCGAGTAGTTTTCGCCGCCGCCGTAGTACGCAAACGGAATGTTTACGTATTCGACGCCCTCATTATTGTAAGTTACGGCGTTATATTTAAGCAATGATTTTATGGGGAAAATGTTATCGATGGTGTAATTTTTGTTGAGCATTTGCGCCAAAGTGGAAATATTTTCGTCTATAAGCCCGGAAACGTCTATATCGTCAAAAGCTTTATAGTCGTAAAATTTGGTGTTTCCGCTTACGTTGAGGGATACCGGATAACTTGTGCCCGAAACCGCCGTAGGCATAAATCCGCCGTTTAAAAGATTCAAAAACATTGCTATAGAGGTCGGAAGTTGCGAGTTATATAGGAATGGGCCGTTAAACAAAGATTCGAACGCAACCGACGCTATTCCGCTTCTATAAAACAGACAGTCTTTTATGTTTGTGCTGCCCTTAAACTGACCGGAAAGGTCTATAGATAGTGCCGACTGAATTTCGGTAAGTGTCTTTTTTAACTGTTCCTTGGTCTTATAGGAATAGTTTGCGCCGATTTTGCCGTTAAGATAATCGTTTAATATGGAATTTGCGATGCTTTCTTTGGTAAGAAATTCCGAAAGTCTATATGAAACGGAACCGCTCGGCGTGGTAAAGTTGTTGACCTTTGCACCGTCCGCTTTTACGTACTCGTTGGAGCCCGTGATAAACAGGAAGTTTCTTGCGTTGGAGAGCATGCAGTTTTCAACCGAAAGGTCCATGGAACTGTAACTTCTTAACACGTTTTTGCCGTTAGACATACGCATGTTCTTTAAAGTTATGCCGTCGCCGTCCACTTCAACAACCGTGCCTACGGTATCGAGGAAGTAAAAGACGTTTACGTCGTCGCAGTTCTGAACTTTGAGGTCATTTACGGTTATACCGTCGCCGTCAATCAAAAGCCCTACGTTGTCCTGTCCGAAAGCGGTTACGATGTTCATGCCGTCCGCGCCGGAATTAGAGGGGCTGCCTACCGTGTAGAAAGGAAGAGGCCCCCTGAACACGTCCGAGGAAGAAAGGGTGGGGATAACCACTCCGTTTTCTTCACGAGTGCCAGAAGGATAAGCAAGGTTATGGAAGTTTATCTGATAGCCGTTGCCGTAAAAATCCTTTTGTACGCGAAGGCCGACGTTTATGGAAGGATCCACTTTATTACTGCTGAAAGCATTCCATTGGTCGAGGTATTCGTGGTTATATTTGGTTTTTGCTCTGTATAACGTCTTGTCGCTTTCAGAGAAAGTACACTTTCCGGCGGAGTTCGGATAGCCGAAACATGCCGTGGATTGGTTACGGGAATTTGCGTAAACCTCGTAGGACTCGAAAGACTTGTGAAGTACGGTGATTTCGCCTTCTTCAGACCTATTGGTACAATAAAGAAGGTCGTCGTAGGTATAAACGTTTACGCCGTCTTTTACCGCAGTAAAATCGTACCGTCCGCCGTCGATTTTGGCGTCTTCAAGGTCGGTGGTAACGTTTATATGGGCTTTACCTTCCGAAAGAATGCGGGCCGTGCCGTTCACCACGAAGCCGCCGCCCTCTAACCTTCCGTTATCGAAGAAAAGGTCCACGCCTATATTTTCCGAACAGGTTAAAACGGGGTTTGCCTCTTTAAGGCTTTCGGGTATAAGTTTTACCGACACGCCGAAGGTCGCCTGTTTTTTGGTGCCGTCTGCGTTAAGGTCGTAAGTGCCGAAATATTCGGTGGAATCGATTCTGCCGTAACTTGACGAAGGTACGGTTGACGATATTATGATTGCGCCGTCCGTGTAAACGATAAGGCGGAAGCTGCGGCTGACGTTGCCTTTTAAGTTGGAACAGGTAACGTCAACTTCGCCGTTTTGGAGAGTTTTCAGATAATACCTGCCGTTTTCGGAAATTATTTCCGCATAAGGGATTTCCGAGCCGTCGACGTTTTTAACCGTCCAAATAAGTTCGTTACCCTTTCCGACGTCGGTATGGCGTTGGTTGACGCCTACTGCGGCTAACGGATAAGGAGTTTCGGAAACCTGAAAGGCTTCGATGTCTTCGTAGTTCCACTCAATGTAAGAAATATCTACGTCGACCAAATTGTAGGTTACGTTTACGGATACTATCGTTAAGGTGGAAACGAGAAACGGAATAATGAGAAGGATAAGAAGATTTTTCTTTTTCATCAGTTAATCGCCTCCAAAGAAAGAAATAGTTTTCCGGAGTTTTTGAACACGAACCACACGGGCAGTGCGCCTATAAGAATTATTACGGCGAGCCCTCCGAACAAAGTTACCGTGGTTGAAACCTTCATGTACGACAGAATTATTGCGGAAATAGCAAAGACTATGGGCAATAAGTATGATATGAGCGAGGAAAAGAAGGTTTGACGGGGTTTGCCGTGGCGGATGCTTAACTCCTCCCAAAGGGAAACGACGTCGAATATGAACAACAAAACCATAGAAACGAGTAGCGAAAACGCCGCCGTTTTAAACGTAGTCGTTTTGGTTATAGCAAGTACTGCGACAGAAACTATAAGTGAGATAAAGGACATTAAAAACGGTATTGCCACTTTAATAAACAGCTGCTTGGAAAAAGGAACGGGAATGGTTTTCATGTTTTTAACCGTTCGCTCTTCCATGGTTACGTAACTGTTTGCACCCTGGTTTATTACCACTGTAAACAGCATTACGAAAAGGATATCCACGTATTCGGTAAGCCCCGGAACGAGTGCGGAAAAGTACTGTATGGTACCTGCCGACAAAGCGGCGTTCATGGACTTTATTACGAAGCTGAGAAGAAGGGGCTGAACGAGCAGTAAGCCTGTGAACGAGAATATGTAATCGGAGTTTTTGGCAATAAGCGAAAACTCCTTTTTTATAAGTGCTTTTGTTACGGAAACGGGCTTATAGGCGTGTTTTTTCTTTATTGCAACGGTTGCTAAGGTTAGGTTTCTGACGTAGTTATACGCGAACACGGCAACCGAAAGACCCATGCCGAATATGCCGAGAGAAATGAGCATATACGGGAAAAAGGAGCCCGTGGATTTATGGATAAAAATGTCCGTTAAAAAGTTTACCGGAAAGGCGTACCTTTCGAAAACTATAAGCTTTGCGATCGATTCGGTGGTAAAAAGTTGAATAAGTCCGTTTTTGGAAACGAGTTTAATAAAGATATCCAAAACGTAAGAATAGGCTATCGAAAGCCCGAAGATTGCAACGAGGGCAACACCCATTTCTATCAAAAAATGCTTTTTTAAAACCTTTGTGAGCATCCACACGGGATAAACGAGTAGTAGTGCTATGCCCATTTCTATAAAAAAGGTTGCGACGGGATAGAAAAGCGAAGTGAAATAGTAAATGGGCGCTTTACCTATCATTTGCCCGTATGCAAAAAGCAAAGGGTATTCGAACATTAAAGAGGTTGCAAAGTGGATAAAGAACAGGTACAGCATTTTGGACATTATTATCTGCCCGTTGGTTACCGGACGGTTGGAAAGCTGCTCTATATCCTTGCCGTCGAAAAACAGCCTTTTGGCGTTAAAGATGCCACTTACGGTAATTATGACGGTGGTTACGCACAAAAATACCGTTAAAAAGGCTTCCGAGGCACCTTTAATGTTGCCTATCGTTTGTAATATCGTTTTGAAAAGGAAAACTTCAACTATTATAAAGACCACGAAAAACAGCACGGAAAAAATTGCAGAAATTATCCGTTGGGATAAACTCTGCTTGCTTCCGAGCATAAGTTTGAAGTCTTTTAACAGTAGATTGAGCATTTAAAATTTCCTTTTAAACCGCTTTTTCACCATATTTCGACAAAAAAGCCTGAAAAATAGTCGTAATTTTATAATTCTTCGCCGTAAACGTGCATGAAAATCCTTGGCAGCTGGATTCTGCGGTTAGGCTCCTTATTAAGGTCGTAAAGTGAAACCACTTTGCCTTCGTTTATGATTGCGACCCTGTCGCAAATACGGCTAACTAAGTCGATGTTGTGTGAAGTAACGAACACGGTTTTACCGTGGTTTGCGTATTCGCGCATCATTTTTTTGAGTTCTTCGACCGCCATAATGTCTAAGCCTACGGTAGGCTCGTCGAGGATCCATATATCGGGGTTGTATAAAAGGCTTCCAACCAAGCAAAGTTTTTGCTTCATACCGTGAGAATAGTTGGAAATTCTGTTATCGAGTTCGTCGAGGTTAAGTTTCAGCCTTTTGCAAAGGTAGCGGAAGTTTCTGACGAAATCCCCTTCCGAAACGTTATAAATGCTTGCGATGAATTCCAAAAAGTCATACCCTGTCATTACGTCGTAACAAGACGGTTCACTTGCAACGTAGCCGAAGGTTGTTTTTGCCTGCAAAGGTTCGGTTACTATATCGTAACCGTCCACCAAAATGCTGCCTTTGTCGAATTTTTTGGAACCGATAAGACAGTCGATTGTGGTTGACTTACCTATACCGTTTTTACCGATAAAGCCGAAAAGTTCGCCATGCTTTACCTGAAGATTAAGACCTTGAAGCACCTTTTTTGGGCCGTAAGACTTATATAGGTCGGTTATTTCGATTGCATACTCGCTTTCCCTGTCAACGGTTGGCTTGCTTTCGAATACCGATTGATCCTGTAAATTTTCGCTCATTTAGACCTCCTCAGTCTTATAAACCAAACTGCTTCTTCGCCGTCCGCTTTTGTGAACACGTAGCGAGACGAGCAATGCGGACAGTAATAAACGGATTTTTGTTCGATAGGATTTTTTTCACGGCAGACGGGGCAATAGCGGGCGTAGACTTCTGAAGAAGTCAGGCTTACGCACAGTTTATCGTCGAAGTAATTTTTTACGATTTCCTCTTCCGGGAAGATTTCATCGAAACTGCCTTTATGCTTGGAAACGGTTATCTTGCCCCAATTAGACATTGCCTCTACGGTGTCAAAGCCCTCGACCGGCTTTTCGATATCGGAAAACCATGCGGAAAGTGAAAATAAAAGCAAATGTTTTGCGGCTTTTCCGCTTTCCTTTTCGGTTATGGTAAAAATTAAACCTTTGTTTACCTCGTAATCTTCGACGGACAGTGCAAATCTATCGCTTTGGAAATGTTTTTCGCCGTGTGTGCCGATGTATGCAAACTTTCTATTTGACAGTTCTTTATAGCAAAGCATGGAAAGGTAATCCTTCATAAGGTCGTAGGTTATAAACCTTTCCTCGGTGCCGAGATACTCTTTATAAAAACGGTAAACACGGCTATATAAATTGTCTTTTAAAAGAATATTAGTGCGTGCAATATTGCGGGAAATTGGCTTTGCCTGAGATACTTCCTTGTAAAAGCGGGTGTTGGAAATATAATTGAGGCGGCGTTTTAAAAGGTCGGTATAAATAAGTATACGTTGGGGCTTTCTGCCGTCAAGCCTTGGCAAAATGCCGTTCTTCATGGAAGGCAACATTTTTACGTAAAAGGAGGTATATTCGTCAAGTTCCTTCTTTATAAGGTCTATAACCAAGCAGATAAACTGATTTTCGTAAATAATAAGTTCGTCTACGTGCTGGTAATAGTAAACGTTTTCGGGAACCATCTTAAGGTCGTAACGCTTCCACAAACTGCCGTCGTGCATAACCCTTGAGAAATCTTCGTTGGAAAGTTGTTTTGCCTGCTCTATACGGGTTACTATTTCTTCACGCTTATTGGCGATGTGCGGATGGGCAACTATCGACATTATGATATGCAAAAGGGTGGAAACCTTCCTTAAATAAGTCCAGTCCCTTTGGCATGCGACCTCCTGTAGTGACGCCGTATTAAGTTTGTTTACGCCGGCATAATAATCTTTAAACTGCGGATTTTTTTTGCTGTATAAGTCAAGATCCGCCTTGATTTTATCCTGCGATACTTCGATATTTGTCATTGTCCTCTCCCGACGTCGGTTTTTTAGCTTCTTTTTAAGTGGGCTAAAGTGATTAGGCTTTAGCCGCCTAAACTACAGGCGGACTAAAGCAATCAACGGGTTTTATTTTAAATTAAAGGGTTTTTTCAATCTTTTTGATGACGGTTTCACTGCGTTTTAACACGCCCGGGCCGTAGGTTTCCGTCAAAACTTCCAAAGTTTCGTTAAGGGCAGTTTTAACGTAGTCTTCGAAACGGCCTTCGAGTTTTGCAAACAGTTTTTTGCAAAGCATGAAGTCAAGTGCGTCCTCTTTTGTTCCGCCGGCTGCAACGAATACGGGTACTACCTGGTCGATCTGGTTCAAGATACGGTTACCGATGGTGAGTTCGAACTTGCCGTAAACGAAGTCCAAAACCTTTCTGAGTTTCGCCTTGTCCTCAAGCGTAAGACCCTTTCCGCTTTCCTTTGCCTTGTCGTAAAGGCCTTTTAAGTAGCTTCCGGAAAGCTTAATGGGCTTAACCTCTTCCGCTACGCTGAACGGTTCGTTGTGGGTTTCGAAGTTAATGGTTATGGCACGGTCGTAAACCTTGTCTGTAATGGTGAAGGTGGAATCGTCGCGGTTGGCGGTGCCTACGAAATAACTGTTTTCCGGAATCTGTACGTAGCCGCCTTCGAGTTTGATGGGCGGAACGAAGGTGTGCGGAACGTTCATTATTTTAAGCTTCCAATCGGGTACGGGGTATTCGAGAACGGACAAAAGGTCGGCAAAATAGTATTCTACACGGCTGATGTTCATTTCGTCGAGAACGTACATATTGATTTCGTCGGAGCCGAAGTTGGACTCGTATAATCTTGTTAAAAATTCCGTTTCGGAATAGGTCTGCGAGAATTCGTTGAAGAAGCCCAAAATGCTGGACTTATCACGCCAGGTTGCCTGTACGGGCATAAACAAAACCTTACCGCCGACGTATTCGCAGAAATACCTCGGAAGTGAAGATTTACCGGTACCGGACAAACCTTCCAGGATTTCGAAGTGGGATGCGCCGAAGCCCGCTATGAAGAAGCGGATGGTGTCTATATCGAAGTACAGTTTGAGATTCTTCGCAAGGTAGTTTCTGAAACCTTGAGAAAGCTCGGACAAAGTAACTTCGTCGCTTTTTATAGGTTCAACGTCGTAACCTTCGTGGCTTTCGTCAATGCTGCTTAGTTCGGGGAACACCTTCTCCCTATCGTCGAGCTGTGCGGATTTTGCAACTACGCTGCTTTCGTCCGAGCCGTCGCCGTTTCCGCCGCCTTGGCCTTGACCTACGCCGGCACCGCCGCCGAAGCCGTTTAAGTTGGTATCGCTGTCAACGTCGAAACTGCCGGAAATATCGTGGGTTACGTCGTCGTCATCGAAAACCGGTTCTTCCTCTTTCGAGAAGAATTTGAAGGGCTTATCGACAAGAAGAAAGTTAACGCAAAGCATTACGATGGAACCGATGCCGACAAAAAGCACTACGTATAAAAGAAGGGATAGTGCAAAACTGTTCCAAATAAAGGTATAGAGTACCTTTAAATTTTCGCCTGTTAAGGGGCTTTGGATTACCGTGCCGATACCAAGAGACAAAACCATACAACCGAGGAAAGTGATTACGTACCACATAATCATTTTCGGGCTGTTGGGGTTTTTGCCGGATACTATGGCAACACGCCTTTCATATATTACCGCCGTAACGAATACTGCGATAAAAAGCGCCAATAGTCCTAACGCCACGTATCCTGCTATGGTGGGCGTTACCGACTGTAAGCCGATGGCCATCGCAAGTTGATTGATGGGGTTTTTTGCGCTCATAAACGCAAAGGAACCGTCAATACACAGACCGACGAATACCATTAAAAAGGAGTACAGGCACGCAAGTGCGATTGCCATTAGGTTCTTTCTTGTAAAAACTACTTTCAGCATGTTTCTTTCTCCTGCCGTAATTTGTATTTTAGAGGCCGAATAAAGCCGTATTTCCTGTTTTTTCGGGAAAACTTTAAACACTCTTTTTTAAAGATTTTTAAAGGCTTTTCCTGTAGATTTTTGTAAAATCCTGTCGGATTTTTTGTTGTGTTTATTGTTCTTAGTGTGATTTTTCAGTCGGTTGGAGTTTCGGGGTCCACTTCAGAATTTTCCGAGGAATCCCCTTCTTCCGCGTCTTTGGATAGGGCGGCGTCCAAAAGGGTTGTTCCGTCCTCCTTTAAAAGATAGCCGACTTTATCGAGGTAGATTTTTTCCACAAAGTCTACGGTGATTTCGGAATCTTCATGGATATCTTTGATTTCGAGCGCTTTGACGAGGTATTCGGTACGCTTAACTTGCGCATCGGCGATTTTGCCGGAGTTTTTGTCAAACATTATAAGACAGAAAACGAGCGCAATCAAGGTTACTATGCCCGCGAGCGACTGCAAAAACTGTACGAACGCGCCCAAAAACGGAATATATACGCCGGTGTATCTGCCGACTATATCGTCAGGCGTTGTTACTACGTTGTAACTTGTGTCGCTTTGGTCGTCGGAAGCAACCGCATCACCACGGGTGCGGTAGGTTACCGAGCCGTCGGCGGCGACTTCTATGCTGCGTATACGGTGAATGTAGGTCTTTCCGCTCGGATGGCGGTAAGCCACTACGTCGTACTGCTTGAGTTCGGAAGGTTTAACCACTTCCAAAACGATTATCGCATAAGTGGGAAACTGGTCGTTTAAGTTGTTGGTAAATAGATACGTGTTGTTGGAGTTTTTCTCGCTCATAGAGCCGGAAGCGACTACCATCAGGGATTTGGTTCCGAGCGGCAGGTCTTTAGAGAACCTTACGAAAGCCGTAAACACAAGACAGACGGTTATAAACGCCATTAAAAGCATGTAAAGGACAAACTTTAAGACTTTAAAAACCTTTTTTCTTGCGATAACCGACGATTGTTTATCGTGAAAGTACTGTTCGATAAGTTCGATATCACGCTTGCCGGAAGTGATTTCGGAGACCGCGAATTTGCGGTAGTTTACGAAAAGTATGGTGAACACCAGCGTAAAACACGCCACGCCGACCGCCGCAACTATTAGGGCAACCGCTTGACTGTCAAACCGCATTGCCATTATCATTGTCGTTACTTTGTAAACGTTCACTTTTAAATGCTCCGTAATTATTTTGCGAGAAATTTTATTTTTGAATTATTTTTAGTTGAATTTGCAGGGCCTGTTTTACAGCGATATACTGCAAAAAGTTGTAAGCGTTTCTTGCGTGCGTGCGCTTGCGCGCGCGTAAAAAACAAAGCGCGAAAAGCGCGAAAAATTTTGCCGTTCAAGATAAAAAACGGTTGATAACAGACTTATAGGGCGACTTTTTTAATTTTTATCCCTATAAAATGCCGTGAGAATTTTGGACCGAATATTAGGTTTAACCGTTTGGTAATTCTAACTAAATCTAACCAAAACCGATAAAAAAATAAAAGTAATTTTATAATATCGTGGTCGTTTATAGAGGTCGTTTTGGCAAAAGTTATTTTAACAAAATCTTTAAAAAAATCAAAATCTATCCCAAGACAGACGGAAACCGTCTGCCTTGGGAAGAGTTTATTATTTTATGAAAAGAAAATGTTTCGTTAGTTAAGCTGTTTCTTCTCCGCTTCTTACGTTAGCTTCAATAAAAAGCTTGTAAGTAGGCTTTTCAGCATAACTATCAGCGTAAATTACAGCGGACATTGCAGTCTGTATTTCGGCAAGATAAGTTTGCACCTTAGTTTGGTCGCCCTCTTTTACGTAATCATCAAGAGTTTTCGAACCCATATCGGCTTTCATTTCGTTGCTGAAATAGGTATCAAGTGATACAACATTGTTAACGACTGCCTGAAGTTTTAAGAGTTCAAGCTGAATTTGGTTAGTGGTGTGGCTGGCAGCTGAAAGGCCGGTTGCCGCATTAAACTCATTCCACCTACCCTCATTTATAAGTGTAGCGGGGTTAGTATTGTTGTATCTAGCGCCCCACTTGAAAGTAAACTGTCTACCGACAAATGTTACTTCGTTGTTGGAACCCTTTGACAGGGTAACAGGACCACTTGTCAAACTTGCACCACTTAAATCAGTGATATTCGCAAAAGAAATCTTTTCGGTATCGCTTCCCGTAGCACTGCTGTTTTCAATCTTAGGAATAGGATTGCCTGAATAATCAACTGCATAAGAAGGAAGTTCAACATACGCATTTGCGGCATTATAATTGCCCCATTTGCCATCGCTGCCTTTTGTAAATCCTGCAGCTGCAATTATAGAATCAGGTACTTTTACAGAGAAGTTGAGTACGCCAACCCTGTGTGCGTTTTTAATTTTTCCTGTGAAGGAGAAAGTCAAACTTTCAGGTTTGTCTTGTCCGCTTTCGCCGGTCGTCCAGGTAATTAAACCGTTAGCATTTGCCGGTGCAGCATAAACAATGTCATACTTTTGGGTATCGTCTATACCTTCAGGTGAACCGGTATAACCAACCAATTCAAAACCTTCGTTAATATTATCGATTACAATTTCGATATTTGCCTGAGAAACTGACTGTGTTACGACACCGCCGGTGCCTTGTGCCGTGGAGTTGGTGGAAATCAACCATGCGGCGAAACCTACTGCGGTTAAGGTAACCATAGCGAACATTGCTACGCCGAAAGCAAGCGCTCTACGGCCGAATGCACGCCTTGTAGATCTTTTTTTATTGTTATTTGCCATGATTTATGTACTCCTAAATGTGGTGTGTCGGATTAGGCCACAACTGCAAGACGCAAATAGTATGTAGCTTTATTTAATGCGTTTAAAGTATTTAAAGCAGTCGTCGCTTTAGTCCTAATTTCAGAACCGTTTGCTGTACGATTAAAATGGAAATAAGGATTTTCAGCTGTACTGTTGTCGCCATACTGACCCCAAGCATAAGTTAAGGTAACCGTTGCAGTTGCATACTTGTTATTGTTGGCGTCATCGGGATTTTCACTATTATTATAAATCGTAAATGCACTTGCATTCAATTTTACTGATATACCGTCGGTCATGTTGCCACCCGCAACAGGGGTAATCTTATCAGTTACTGCGGTCCAAGTAGGTAAAGCTAGTATACCGTTCGTTACAGCTGCAGCATACTTTGTTGCAGTGGTATTTTCAGTTGTAGAAGTTTCACCATTAGCCAAGCCACTCAATGTCACCTGTACACTATCAGTACCTAAAAGAGTTTCAACGGTACGACCAGTAGCAAAAGCAACGTCGGGTGTGATAGTTACAGTGAAAGTAGCCATTAATTGCTCCGTTTCTGTATTTGCATCGAACTTAAACCAATCATAGGCAGGAGTCGGAGTAGTCGCAGCGGGTTTGCCAAAAATAACCAAGTCGGTACCTTTTTTGGTAATATTACCCTCGCCGTCCTTTTCAGTTGCAGTTACAGGATCGATTGTTACGGTATAGTAATCATTACTTACGTCATAGGTAACAAAGTTGCCGGTTGCGGTGTCAGAGGTGTCGTTACCGGTGATGAGCCATGCAGCGAAACCAACGCTGACAAGTGCTACTACCATACATACGCTGAGTATGGGGAGTAAAAACTTTCTTTTCATGATTTCTCCTTTTTTCCGCTTGATTTTAGCGGAATCAATTTATTTCAATATTATATTTGCGGGCTTACGTCCGTAGATACCAAGGTAATGAAATGGCTACGCCATGAAATTCGTCTCACGACGAGTGAGATTTGCCTTGCGGCAAGTTGGCACAAAGATTTAAAATAATTATTGAAGTTCCCTGCGGGAACGACAATCCCTCAGGCACTACGTGCCAGCCCCCTTTACACAAAGGGGCCAAACAAGGATTTAAAATCATTATATAAAAATGGTCGATAACAGGCTTATAGCGGTTTTTTCATGTTTTTTCGCTCGTACCCGCCGCGGTTTCTGGATTGCCACGGAGCTTCTGCTCCTCGCAATGACGGAGAGAGATACCCCGCTGACGTTGCCTTATTTATATAATATGGAAACAGACAAGTGCTGTTTTTGCGGTTTTTTGCCAAAATATGGCGACAACGGGCTTATAGCCCCACTTTTCGCCTTTCGGCGAGTGAGATTCGTCTGAAGACGAGTGAAATAGCTATCGCTATGAAATGGCTTCGCCGTGAAATACGCCTTGCGGCGTGTTATGGATTCAAAGTAATTATAAAAAGTAGCGATAAGCGGCTTATAGGCCGATTTTTCGGGAATATTTTTATTTGTTCATATCTAAAATTCCCTTGATGAAGCCGATAATAAACGCAAAAACGTGGATAAAGGCTTCTTTAAGGAAAAGTAATATTGCAATAAAAACTTTTA
>CATZIC010000045.1 GCA_958419945.1 uncultured Clostridia bacterium
TGCAATATATCCGCCTGTTCGTCAACGTACGAGAATATAAGACCGCATTGATACTCCCACCACGCCTTTCTGAGCGAGGGATGCCGCCACTCGTCGGGATACGGAGGCTGCACGTCGTCGAACGATTTATATTCCAACGACCAGCGCGTCATTCCCCACGCTTTGTTTAATTTTTCGGGTGTGCCAAATTTATCTTTAAGATATTTTCTAAACCCTTTTTTGCAGTTTTCGCAATAGCAGCCGTTCTGATACGGAAACAACTCGTTATCTATCTGCCAACCGATTATCCCTTTATGCCCCGCAAACGTCTTTGCCATAGCTTCGACGATAAGCACATTTTTTTCGCGAGCGACGGAAGAACTTTTGCACACGTGGCAACGGCTTGAAACGTTTTGTCTTTTGCCGTCGGGCAAAACCCTGCGCATCTCGGGATACTTGTCGAGCATCCATCTCGGCGGCGTACAGGTGGGCGTACACATTACCGTATAAATTCCGTTTTCGTACAGTTTGTCTACTACTCTTTCGAGCCAAGAAAAATCGTACTTGCCTTCTTCGGGTTCCATTTTGCCCCAGGCAAATTCGCCGACGCGCAGACAGTTTATGCCCAACTCTTTGCAACGCTGTACGTCCTTATCCGTCTCGGCTTCGTCCCACATTTCGGGATAATACGCCGCGCCGATATATAAGTTTTTCATAATACCCTCTTTACTCAATCCGCTTCGTCCAAAATAATTTTAATTTCGTAATCTCTGTCGGATTGAACGTTCAGTTTAAAAATTACGGTATTCGAATCGGGCGCGGCTTTAACGGTGTTAAGCGGGAATACAAATGCGTCTTTCTTTTCCGCTTCGAATACAACTTCTTTGCCGCCCACCGTAACACGGCTTATTTTTTCACCGTTTAACAGGTGAGCCTTAAAGGTAATTTCTCGTTCATCAAAACATTTTTCACCTTTAAACTCGCCTTCCGCCTTGTAAAGATTGATAATGTAGGCGTTGCACTGTTCGCAATATCCGGCGTCGTAACGACTCTTTCTTAACTCGCCTTTTTTATAAGCCGTGGTTTGGGTATCGTCCTCGTACAAATATCCGCTATCGCTCGCCTGTTTATCGGGATAAAAGTCGTAAACGAGTTTATCCCATTTCTGTTCTTTCGTGTTTTTCGCTTCGTACGCAAGCGGAATAAGCGCGCCCATACGCACGAACAACGGTGTTTCGTCCAAAGCATATTCGCGCGACACGGTTTTTGCGCCCGTATAAACTTTTCCGCCGAAAACGTCAAGCCATTTACCTGCGGGCAAATAAATTTCGGTAACGTCGTTGCAATCCTCGTCGCAATAAAGTCCTATCGCCGCCTCGCCGTCCGCCTGAAAATATTCTATTTCGACAGAGTGCTCTATATCCTTTTGCACCGTTCCCAACGGGAAATACATTGCCGGGTGAGTGGTTTTATCCTCGTGAACCTTTACTCCGTCGATCCATACCGTAGCGCCGTCGTCGCTACGCAAAAAAAGCTTTTTGTCTTTGTCGAATTTGACCGTCGTCTTAAAACGCGCGGAAAAATCGTACACGGGCACGCCCTTTTCGGGCGAAGTGTGATTAAGCTCCATATCGAGTTTTTGATACTCGGCTGTCGCTATCGGTTCGCCTTTGAGTTCTCTGCCGTCATAGTAGACTGCGGACACGGGGCTCGTAAAATATTTTTCTTCGACTGCGGAAAACAAAGCGCCGACAATAGGTTTAATTAATATATCGTTGCCGAGCATATACTCGTCATTAAGCTTCAATGCTTTTTTGTCGCCGGGATATTCGTATCCGAGACTTTTGAAAATCGGTTCGCCCGTATCGTAAGCGTTGTATGCGTTTTTATATATTACGGGCAAAAGTCTGTACCTTAAATTATTGTACTCGCGTACGATATCGAGCGTTTCGTTATCGTATGCCCACGGCTCGCGCGTGCGCTTAACGCCGGCGGTACAATGCGGGCGGAATACGGGTGAAAGCGTGCCGTACTGCATCCAGCGTATGAACAATTCTTTATCGGGATTGCCCAAATGCCCGCCGCAATCCGAGTTCATATAGGGGATCGCGTTGTTGCCGCACTTGATCAAGCTGTCTATTTCCTGCGCAATGAAATTAGGCAGACTGTCTATATCCCCCGTCCACTGTATAGAATATCTGTGACTTGCGCTGTCGGTTATGCCCGCATACGTTCCGTTGATGATATTTACGATATTGCCCATTATAACGGGACGGCGATAGACTTCTTTATCGCCCGATATGCTTTGATAGTAATGCCTTGTAATATCTTCGAACAGATACAGCCCCAGCGTGTCGTGCCGCACGCTTTCCGTAGGCGGTATAAGACGGGTGGTCCAATTTCTGTCGTACCACCAAATATCCAACCCTTTTTCCATTAAGGATCGCAAGTTTCTTTCCCTGTACTCTATTTCCTCGGGAGCGAAAACCTGCGTTCCATTCACGGGTTCGGGGTGGTCGTTGAACATTATCTCCACGCCGTGCGCGTGCGCAAAGTCCAAAAACCTTTTCATATCGGGAAAAAGTTTTGTGTTTATATCGTATCCCCAGCCGTGCTCGCAAGAACGCCAATCGGTGTCTATAACCATTACGTCCAACGGCACACCGTGTGCTTCGTAATCCAAAATCAGTTGTTTTGCCTCTTCCTCGGTGTACGGGTAATACTTGCTGTTCCACCCGCCGAGCGTCGAAAGGCGCACGAACTCGGGCTTGCCCGTAAGCTCTATGTACAGTTTACGCAGCTTTTTCGCGTCGCGAGCGCACAACAACAAATATATATCTTGAACGTTATCTTGAACTACGTACTCGCCCTTGCGTTCGACGGAATATCCGCCCTCGGGAACGATTATGCGCGGCGTATCGCTCAAAGCGAACACTTCGGGGGTTTTGCCGAGCGGCGGAAGCTCTCCGCTGTTTTTAAGCTTTTTGTACGTGTATACCTTTTTACCGTTTTTATAAACGCATACGCCCGCAAGCGATTTTGCGTTTTCGGGTACATGAAGTTCGTATTCGCCCAAAAAAATCGCTCCGTTTTTAATTTCGTAAAGGACTTTACCGTTTTCGTAATTCGATTTATTCGGAATAAAAAATGTATTTTCGTCGCAAAACTTTGCATCTTTGCCGTATTCTATGCGTACAATATCTGCGCCGAAAAGCTGTACCCTGACGTTGCCGAAAATAAGTTGTTCCATAAGCTCCACCGCCTGTCCTATTTTAAAAAACTTTTTATAAATTCGCGAAAAATGCCGTATCCGTGTTCGTTGGGGTGCACTCCGTCCGAATGGAAACAGTTTTCGACGCTTGCCGCAATGCGTCTGTTCCAATCGACTACGGTGACGCGATTCTCGTCGGAGGACTTTTCGAGCATTTCGCTAAACTCGTTCTCCGTATCTTTAAGCTCCTCGAAATCGGGCGCGTGTACCGCTTTTATAATATATATTTTCGCTTTCGGAAAAATCTTTCTTGTAAGCTTTAAAAAATCGAGATAATATCCATACGTTCTTTCCGCGCTTCTATTAGTGTGTAAATCGTTAAAGCCGAGATTGACAACTATCTTTTCGAACTGCGGCAACCCCTTTAATCGCGGCAGATAATCGAGCCAATCTTTGAACATAGAACCGCCTATGCCGGCATTTGCATAGCTATCGGGGAAATAGGCGGAAAACCTGTTGTCGCCCGCAAAGTCCTGCGATTCGGCAAGCTCGAAATAAGAATCACCTATAAACAGCACGTCCGCATTTTCGGCGTTTGTAAAACTTTCGCATACTCTTTTTATTGTTGTTTCCGCATTCATGTTTTTCCAATCGCAAAAGAATTCCATTTCTGGCGTATATCCGTCCAAAAGCGGCTCATTAAACTCGCCCTTATATTCGCCAATGACCGACAGTCCCGAAAAGAAGGCTTTGCGAAAATGGGTCGGTTTACCGTCCGGACTCTTATAGTACATTACGCCGTTTCCGTAGATCCAATCCGTTCTTCTGTAATCGAATTTCCCGACGTATTTATAGAGCACGTCGGAGGACGTCGCCCCGCACGAACTTAACGTCGACAGCGTGAAGTCCTGCTGACCGTATCCGAGTTTTTCGAAGTTTTTTCCGTCGTAAAATATATCGCCCGTATACACGGAGCCTTCGGGATATTTGATACTGCCGAAGCCCTTACAGGGCTTGCCCTTTTTAAATTCGCCCTCGGGCACGAAATACCATACGCCCGTGGAATTTGTTTTGAAATTATCGAAAATTTTAATATTTTTGTTCATTGTGTTTTAAAGCGCCTCTATAATTCCGTTTTTGATTTTGATTTTCCCGGTAAGACGGATATCCGCCGACGAAGCGCCTACGAGAATTTCGTAAATCCCGTCCTCTATTTCTGTTTTCGCGCTTTGATAAGACCAATAATAAAACGCCGTTTTATCGAGTTCAAGCCCGGCGTTTATCCTTGCGCCCGCCTTTACATAATATTTACCGAAAGCCTTTAACTCCTTTACGGGGCGGTTTACGCAAGAGCTCTTTGCGCCGACGTAAACCTGAACGGCTTCTTTCCCGTCTACCACCGATGTATTTTCGAGTTCAAACGAAACTTTTACTTTATTGCTCTCTACGGCAATCTTTAAGTTTTTGTACTCGAATTCGGAATAGGACAAACCGTGTCCGAACGGAAACAACACGGGAACTTTGTGCTTATCATAATAGCGGTATCCCGCAAAAATCCCCTCTTCGTAAACGGTGACTTTGGTATCAATATAGGAATTAGCCGCAGGCGTGTCCCCGTAACAAATGGGGAAAGTCTCGGAAAGTTTACCGGACGGATTTACCTTGCCCGTCAAAACGTTTACAACCGCTTCGCCGCAGCGTTCGCCCAAGAAACCCGCGTATACCACGGCGGCAACGTCGTCTATCCACTCGCTCATATCCACGGGCGCGCCCGCAAAAAGCACGACTACCGTATTGGGATTTATACGCGCCGTATCCTTAATAGCGCGCACTTGAACTTGGTGCAGCCCCATATACGCCCTGTCGCCGTTTTCGCCCTCGACAGCAGCGCCCGTACCCGCAAACACTATATTGACGTTGCACTCGGCGGCATTGTCTGCGGCAAGTCCGGGGTTGTGCCCCGCGTGCGAAACACCGTAAATAAATGCCGGCTCATATAATACCTTTCCGTCGTGCGCCTTTTTGAAAATTTCGGGAATATCGTAAGGAGGACTTAACGGAGTAACCTGCCCCGAACCGCCTCCGCATACGTTGATTTCTCCGTTAGGACGGGCGAACTGTCCGCACAGCGCAACGCTTTGTCCTTTTTTTACGGGTAATACGCCGTTGTTTTTCAAAAGCGTTATCCCTTCTTCCGCCACCGTCTGCGTAAAAGCAATGCGCTCTTCAATCGTATATTTGCGCTTTTTGTTCTCCGAAAGCTCTTTAACGCCGTAGATATAGTCTAAAACCCTTTGTGCGCAAACGTCTATCTCCCGTTCGGAAATAACTCCGTTTTCAAAGTCGGAAACAAGCTTGTTATAGTTCTTTTCGGAAAATGGCATTTCGAGGTCGAGTCCCGCCTTTGCGGCTTTTGCACGGTCGTATACGGCGTCCCAGTCTGACATAATAAGCCCGTCAAACCCGAATTCGTCACGCAGGATTTTAAACCCGTACGCGTTTTCCGAGCCCTGCACCCCGTTGATTTTATTGTAACTACACATAACCGACTTGGGTTTTGCTTTAATTGCGATTTCAAAGGGAGTTAAATAAATTTCGCGCAAAGCGCGCTCGTCCACTTCGCTCGACTGAAGCATACGGTTATATTCGAGATTGTTGCAACAAAAATGCTTTACGCAAGCCGCTGCGCCCTCCGCCTGTAATGCGGCAACGTATTCTCTTGCCATTGTTCCCGCAAGGCAGGGGTCTTCCGAGAAATATTCGAAGTTGCGCCCGCAAAGCGGATTGCGCTTAATATTCACGCCCGGTCCCAACAATACGTCCGCACCCGCCTCGAGGCAATCGTCCGCAACGCACTCGGCATATTTGCGGACAACGTCTAAATTCCAAGTGTTTGCGAGCATTTGCATCGACGGATAAGCAACCGAAGGAATATCCTTCCCGTTTTCGTCGGGCATACGCACACCCATGGACGCGTCGGTTACTTTCACCTTGGGCAACTTTCCGTCCAAATCGCAAGTATGCCAAAATCCGTCGCCGCATAAAAGGCGCAATTTTTCTTTATATGATAAATCTTTAACAGAAAGTTTTTTCATATCAAAGTCCTTCGTTTAAAAGCAAAATGAAGTTGCCGCCCTGCACGGTGCGTGCGCGGAATTGAAAAAATTCTCCGTTTTTAACGTCGAACCAATCGCCGAAAGCAACCCGCCCGGGCGACTGTTCGAGGAAATCGCTTATGCACTTTATAAATACCGAGCGCTTATTTTCATCATCAGTAAGACTTGCAACCCACATAATCCAGTCGCTCTTGGAATAATCCTCGCGCGAGTCGAGCGGCACGCCGAATTTTTCGATTTTTGTGAGGTAATAATCAACTTCCCTTTCCAAAAAGCTCTGCGGGAAAAGTTCGAGTTTTAAAATCTTATCAAACGCAAGATTGTATTTTAAGGAAAAAGTCTGCTCGCCCGAATTCCAGGTAATCGGCAAGTGAGTAAATCCGTTGCCGAACTTGATAATTTTCGCCGAAAAAGAAACGGCAATTTCACGGTATTTTTTATGCTCCGCTTGCTTACCTGCCGCAAGACATAATTCGGCATACGCCGCAATACCCACCGTTGCTTTTATAGCAAGATTAATATTATCCGCCAAATGCCCTGCAAAATCGTCGGTGCAAAGTTGGTTTTCGGGCTTCAATCCGTATTTTACGAGATACTTCACCCATTTTGCGATGAGGTCATTATTTTCATTATACAACGATAAATCACCGTCCGCGCGGAAGCATGCAAGCAACATTATAATCATATTCGCACACTCTTCGACGGGCATCTGAAATTCGAAATCGTATATATCTGCGCTTGCGGGCATCAGATAGAACGGGAAACGCGTATCGCCGTCGCCGTATATGCGTTCGGTCAAACTGCCCAAATTTTTCAGTCCGTAAATCTGTCCGCAGCAAGCGGGATAAGTTCCTACGTCGTGCGGCGCGAAATCGCAGTTCCAAACCGGCATTTTCGCAAACGCGAAAATAGGACGAAGCATACCCTTTAACAGCTCCGCATTATAAACAAGATAGAGCGGCATAGACGGATAGCTTACGTCTACCGTACCCATACAGCCGTTGGAATAACACTCCTTGGAAAGAAACAAAACGTTACCCGCGTTATCTTCTACGAGCTTATGCCCCGCAACGCTTTGTCTGAGCGAGGCACACAAAATATTGAGATATTCCTGTCCGTATTTCGCGGCGCGGGCTTTCAATCCGTTTTCGAACTCCGAAAGTTCGTCATTTATTTTATCGCTGTTATCCCAGACATATTTAAGAGCGTCGGTTATCTTATTTCGTTTGAGATAGTAACCCTTCAAAAAATCTCCGAAATAATCTATGGAAACAATATCGTCGTATCCGAGCAAAATCATACCCTGCGGCTTGCTTGTCGAAGCGCCTATGTACCTATCCTCGCCGGTATTGGAAAATTGTGTTTTTCCGCCGTTGACGAAATCTCTGAAATCGTCGCCGTCGAGCGCGTACGCATTTTCGCCTGCGATATACCAATACCCCCAGTCTGCGCCTATCGCGTCGTCGTTATTCGACAACGGAAGTTGCTTTTTAAGCCCGAAAACCGCATACTCGAATCCGTCCGACGCTACCGCAATACTGCGTAAACGTTTGTCGGAATGGGTTTTATTGCACGCAAGCTCCCTGCCTGCGAAAAGGTATACTTCTGCGTCCTTTCCACCCTCAACGTCGTATTCCATATAGCAAACGGGCATGGAAAGTAAAGTCAAGTCGTTAGGCGGTAAAGGCGAAACAAAGCGTATTTTTAATTTTGCCGAGCCTGCCGAAAATTCGTATTCGGTTGAAAAAGCCGTTACGTTTATACCGGTTTGCTCGGCATTTTTAACGACGCCGAACCATTTAGCGGCGTCGCCCATAAAGCAATACATTTTTCCGTCGGTTTTGATAAAGCCGTATAGTTTTTTCTCTTCGCCGTACCAAGTTTGAAGATTTGCAGCATTTAACCTTTCCGTTACGCTCCAAAGCGAAAAATTCGGATCTTTTAAAAATATTGGATAAGCGGGCAATTTTCTTGTAAGTTTCATATTATTTATCCTTTTTATTATAAAATTTATTGCGTTTCGTCTTTTAAATGTAACGATACGGGTAAAACTATCCTTTGTATCTTGCTGTCCGGTTTTTCAAGACGGTTTTCCATAACGTTAAAAGTCGCTTCGGCTAATTTGGAAAAGTTGATTTTTACACTGTCAATGTCCTCAAAACCGAACACATAACCGCTTAATTTATCGAAACCCACAATATGCATATCGGGATACAGCTTGCGCACCCCGCCCTTTCCGGCAATTTTGTTAAGCTTCGCCATTACTTCGTATGCAAGCATATCGTTATAAAAAAAGATTTTACGGAAACCGTTCTCTATATAATTATATAATACAGAGATATCTTCCTTGCTGTAATTAAAACATTCCACATCCTTTTCGCCCACAACTTCGAGTAATTCCGTTTTGAATATAGAATAGCGGTGTGCGGAAAGAAAGTAATCGATACCGACGTAAAGATATTTGTTACCGTCCTTAAAGCTTTCCAGACGATGCGCCGCAAGAATACAGCCCTTAAAATTATCTACAGTTACGTTATCTACCATATCGTCTTTTATACTGCTACCGACAAATAATATAACTACGTTATTCAATTTAGCATATTCGTACACTTCCTTCTTAAACGGCATATGCGTAATAAGCAAATCGGCACGTTGCAAAATACATTGTTTTATCGTATCCTTATTCAGTTCGGAGGCATACAGAAGCATAAAATCGTATTCGCCTTTTTGGCACAATAACTTGATAAATTCGTTGATAAACGTATTGAAATACAAATTAGTCAACGAATCTATCAAAATCGCTATCAAAGGCTTTTCGTCCTTGTGCATTTTTTGGGCTACGCGATTGGGCATATAGCCGAGTTCTATAGCTTTCTTTATGACTTTTTCTTTCATTTCATCCGAAATATCGTCCATATCGCGCAAGGCGTGCGAAACCGTATTCACGGAAACGTTCAATTCGGAAGCTATGCTTTTAAGACTTACGTTTTTAAGGCTCATATGTATATTCTCATTTTATAACGTCGCCCGTTATCGGGTCGAATACGAACAAATCGTCTGCCGAAAAGCTGACGGCAATTTTATCGTTTTGCCCGAGTTTTTCTTTCGCGTCGATTTTGCCTATCATGTTTTTGCCGCAAAATTCGAAATAGACGTTGTACTCTCCGCCCAAAAGCTCGGTAAGTTCGGGCTGTACGATATACGCGCCTTTATAGGTTTTGCCCTCCTCGACTTTTTCTATCTTTATTCTTTCGGGACGAATGCCCACGAAAACTTTTCTGCCGTTTTCTTTATACGCTTTAAGCGCGGAGAATTTCTCCTCTGCGACCGTGCGTTCTTCGAGCCAAGGATCTTCCTCGGTTTTCTTGGCGGCAAGGCGCTTGAAAAACTCGATGATGCGCACAACAAAGTTTTTCTTTTTTGCGGTATCCGATTTTACGCTTTTGCTCTCGCTCGTCACCGAGAGGATTTTGAGAATTTTCTCGCGCGCATCGCTATCGAAATTATCGTTGATCGCCGAAAACTCCGCACACTTTCCTTCGTAAAATTTATCGAATTTTTCTTCGAATCCTTTATCGACGGGGACACGGAAATCTCCGAAAACAAGCATCTTGTTGTTTCTGTCATACTCCATTTCGAACATGTTCATGGTAGGCGACCCGATAAACCTCGCAACGAAAATATTTGCGGGGGAATTGTAAACTTCCTCGGGAGCGCCGACCTGCTGTATAAAGCCGCGGCTCATTACCACTATGCGCGAAGCCATGGTCATAGCCTCGGTCTGATCGTGCGTCACGTAAATGGTGGTCGCGTTTATCCTGTTGTGCAGCTTTACTATCTCGCTGCGCATGGTGAGCCGCAGCTTCGCGTCGAGGTTGGACAGTGGTTCGTCCATCATAAATATGGGGACGTTTTTGACTATCGCCCTGCCGAGCGCAACTCTTTGCATCTGCCCGCCCGAAAGCTCTTTCGGCAATTTATCGAGGTACGGCGCAAGGTCGAGTTTTTCCGCCGTTTCGTATACGCGGGTCCTTATTTCGTAATGCGTAAGTTTGCGCTGCACTATCTTTCGCGATCCGTCCTCCGCAAGCTCGCAAAACTCCCCGTCGAGTTTTGTGCCGGCTTCGGCGATTTTCGCGTTTTCGGCTTCGACGAGAGTTTTAAGCTTTGCGCGGATCGCGGATACTATCTCGCTTTCCTTTGAAACAAGCGCTTCGAGCGTTTCGCCTTTATACGCCGAAAACACATCGCACAAAAATTTTGCCGTATACTGCGCAATGCCGAAAACGGTCGCTACCTGCTCGTCTTTTGCCGCATGCTTGTTCTTTTCGTTAAAAACGTTAAACAGCACGCCGATAAACTTGTTGAAAGCGACGTTATCGAGCAAGTATTCCATTTCGGAATTCGCCTTGAGCACGTCGTTTACGACGGGCATCGGATATTTATTTATCGTAAGCGGAAACGCGATATTGTCGAACACGGTCATTTGCGGATAGAGCGCATAGCTTTGGAAAACTATCGCCATGTGCCTATCTTTGCTCGGTTTATAATTGAGCAGTTCGTCGCCGAGATATATTTCGCCCGAAGTAATATCTTCGAGCCCCGCCACCATTCTGAGCGTTGTAGATTTGCCGCAACCCGAAGGACCTACGATAACTATGAATTCGTTTTTGGCGATATCGAGATTGAAATCGTATACCGCTTTTTCGCCGTTGGGATAAACCTTTTCGAGATGCCTTAAAGACAGAAAAGTTTTGCCGTTTGAAGTATTTTCGTTCATAAAATCACCCCTTAACTCCGGTAGACGCGAGACCATCTATCATTTTATTTTGCGTAATAAGGAAAATTATAAATATGGGAATAAGCGCGAACACGCCTGTTGCCATTTCAATACCCTTTGCGCCGTAACCGCTACCGCCCGTATATCCCGTAAGCGCAACCGTTACGGTCCATAAATAGGTGTCTTTTCCCGCCATTAAAAGCTGCGGCCAAACTAAATTGTTCCAAGCGCTCGTGAATGTGAACAGCACTATGAGCATCATAGTAGACTTTGCAAGCGGACAGACGATTCTTCTGAAAATAGTGAAATGCCCCGCCCCGTCGCTCTTTGCGCTGTCGATTATGTCGTTGGGTATGGACAGGAAAAAATTGCGCATTAAAAGCATGTTATATACGCCGGTACAGCCGGGAATTATAAGCCAAAAATACATATAAGCGTAAGTTCCCGCAAAACCTTCTACTTTCAGAACGCTGCTAAACATATTGTATAACGTTAGCATGGGCGCGAGAGTGATAACGCCGGGTATAGCCATCCATGCGAGCAGAACGTTCATGAACACTTTTTTGCCTTTGAATTTGAGAAAAACAACCGCATAAGCCGTGATCAAATCCAAAAGTACGGTAATGCCCACTGTTGCCAGCGAACTCCAAAGCGAATTGAGCATCCATATAGGCATATTGTCTATTTTACCGTCGCGCCATAAAAAACCCGCGTAGTGTTCGAGCGTCCATTGTCCCGGCGATGGGAATAGCCCGCTCGGATTCATTTGCAGATCTAAATCGGTTTTGAAGGAATTGCCCAGCATATATATCAACGGTAACAGGAAAAACGCCGAAGCTACAAGGAGAACTATAAACGAAACTATCTTTTCGCGGCGAGCGTGTTTTTCGGACTTTGTCAACATTCTTTTGCCTTTAACGGAATTCATTTGCTGTCTCCTTTTGCCAATTGCAAATTTTGCGCCTTGCAATCAAAGTATCGATTGTAAGCTTCAACATGTTTTGCGGCAGGGTGTCTCTCTTCCATAGCGCGTCTTTCGATGAAACTTATCACCATAATGATAAGGCCGAAAACTATGGCGCTTGCGCAAATATAACCCGTCTGCTTTGCATAAGCAAGACCATTGGAAAGATAACTTTGTATAAACATCATGGGAGAGACAAAAATATCTTGATTTTCGATAGTAGCGAGCACATACGGTTGACCATAAAGGCCTAAAAAGGCTATGAGCGTATTGAACAACGTTATGTTTATCGCGGGACGGATATTCGGTATAGTTACGCGGATAATGCTTTGCCATCTCCCGCCTCCATCCATTTCGCACGCTTCATATAGGGATTTGGGGATATCCCGAAGCGCGCCGCTATAAATAACGAAGTTAGTACCCACACCGCCCCAAATACTCGCGATGAGAATTATCACCCATCTTAAGAAATCGTTTTCGAACGGTTTGCCGCCCAGCCAATCGATATTGGTACCGAACCAACTGTTGATAAGTCCCGTCGAGTCGCCCGCGAACATTTCGCCGAACATAATTCCCACTATTGAAATGGAAACTACGCAGGGAAGATATATACAAGCTCTGAAAAATTTATAGCCGGGCGGATGCATATTTATGAAATAAGCCAGTATAAACGGAATTATCATAAGCAGCGGCACAACTACGATGGCAAAAAGCAACATGGGGGCAAAAGAATCCCAAAACTGTTTGGACACGTTAATATCGGTATTAAACAAATTTGCGTAGTTCTTAAAGCCGTTAAATGCCGTGTAGTCCAAATTATAAGGATCGTAACGCATAAACGAGTATGCGAAGCCCATTATGAACGGCACGACGCAAAACAGCACGAAAATTATTACGAACGGGCTTATTATGGCGATCGCAAACCCTTGCTCACGCCGTTTTGCGCGTTTTCGTTCGACTAATATTTCTTCGTCGATCTCCGATAAAATTTTTTCCATATTATCTCCTATTTTACAAATCGCCGCCCCACAGCGCTATGTCGGAATTATACGCATTCTGTTTTGCTCGGAGAAGTTCATCATCGCCCGAGTTGTCTTTCTTCATAAGTCCTTCGCTCATTATGGCACGAATATACTTTGCAAACACTTGATAATAAGGATTCAATCCCACGGTATTGAGATCGTCTATGTCGGGATACCACTTGTTTATATAATTGGCAACCACGGCGTCGTTTTTGTAATCGTCTTGAACATTGATGGCGTTGGAAATGCTTACGTGCCCCGCACGCGCCCATTGCTTGCCCGCGTCGGCGTTGGTCGTAAACCACTTCATAAATTCGAGACAAGCCGCTTTTTGCGTGATATCCGTAACCTTATTGCTTATGTTGAACATGTGAGCGTCGCAATATATTTTCTTTGCATATTCTTTGGACGAATCCGCAGCAAACCAACCGGCTATGGAAGTCGCGCCTAATTTTTCGGTTCTTGCAACTTCTTCCGAACAGCCGTTTTCCGCCGCATAACCTTGACATACAGCGTCGAAATGCCAAGGTAACGTCATATAAAACATCGCTTTGTTTTTACGGAATTCCCCTATCATGCTCAAATCGCTACCGCCTACTTCGGCAAGTTTGGGAGTATGTGTGACGAACTCGCGTACCGACGACAGAGCTTTTTTGTATATATCGCGCTGGGCGGTATTATCGTACCAATCAGCTTTCATATCGTCCTTGTAAAGCGTGCCGCCGTTTTGCAACACTGCCGTATTCATAATGAATTCGGTAAAGAAATCGGTACCCGTTTCCCATGCGATGGGAATATTGCCCGTAGCTTCTGCGTATGCTTCGCACACGCTGATGAGTTCTTCGCGCGTGGACGGAACGGTGTCGGAATACCGACCGAGTAATTCTTTATTGTAGAAAACCACCATACTCGCCGCGTCCACTGTAACGCCGAAGTGATGGTCCGTTCCGGCGTTTGCATATTGATTGATACCGGTGGAAAAGGCGTTCAAATCGAAATCGTATCCCGTTTGTTCCATAACGACGTCTATGGGTTGGATAACTTTATTGTCCACAAAAGATTTAACCGAGCTTTGGTGACCCATAACTATATCGGGCGCGGATTTATCTCCTTGCTTTACCGAACGCGCTACGTAATCTTCGAAGCTTTCGTAACCTACGGTGTTGACCGATACTCTTATTTTACCGGAATACTCGGCGTTGAACTGCGCGATTATTTGATTCAAAGCATCTTTATCATCGCCGGCAACTATAGAGGTTAAACGCAATCCCACGTCGTTGAACACTATCTCGTCGCCGTTCTTTTGAAGCTCGCCCGTGGTGCTCCACCACTCGCCGCCGCCGTTGCCTCCCGGATTACAAGCCGCCGCCGTAAAGGGAATCGCCAACGCAAGCACTGCGCATAAAAAACCTAAAATTTTCTTTTTCATACTATTTTCCTACCTTATAATTATTTATTTTATCGGAGTAAGACGGACGACAAATCCGCCGTTTTTAATCATATCGAAGAATTCTATATCGTCCTTGGTGATTTTAGCCGATTTTCGCTCGACCGTTTTATAGTCGGTTTCGTGATTAGTGAAAATTTCCGCATTATATGTCACGCCCTCTTCGAGGAACGAGAAGTCGACCTTCGCCGAATTGGGCGCTATGGAATTGGCGCCGGCGACAAGCCACTCGTCGCCCGAGCGCACCGCGCCCACGTAATATTTATCGGGTTCTCCGCCCAAAAACAGGGTTTCGTCGCACAACGCGGGAACGTGTTTATAGAATTCCTTTATGAGGCTGTTTTCGTAAACATATTCGAAATCCGCCATGGACGGAGTGCCGCTCTCCAAAAGCACTGCAAGCGCCATTTGATGCGCCATAGTCATACCGGTCGACAACGGGTTTACCACGGGTGTAAAGTCGCTCGGACCCACTACTCTGCGAATAAAGAGTTCGTTCACCGTATCGGACGCGCTGACGCCCTTAAATTCGTTGCCCTTTATCGCCTCGCGGTTGATGACGTTGGGATATATTCGGCGTTCGCCCGTGGGCTTGTTGGCACCGTGGCAGTTGACTAACATTTCGCGCTTTGCGCACTCTTGATAGATTTTTTCGTACCAATCCACAGTTCCCGTATCTTCGCCGTAGAACTTGGGGAAATCGGTAGACTGCCCGTCGAAGAAGTCTATTTTTATTCCGCTTATTCCCCAACTCTTCCAAAGGTCGAGTTTTTGACTCAACGATACCGCGTTGCCCAAAGCGAAATCGTTGAACGAGTGACACCATACCAATATTTTAACGCCCTTATCGTTTGCCTCTTTTACGAACTGCTTAAACTGACTGATTTGCAAGCCGTCGTTCCAGCCGCCGTCCACCAGTACATATTTCCATCCCATTTCTTGGGCGAGGTTCACATACCGTCTATGCATTGCATAATCGCCCTGCCCGGAAATATTGAGATATATAAGCCAGTTCCAAGCGGCGACGCCGGGTTCTACCCACTCGTAGTCGTAAGTCTTTTTTTCCGCATCGGAAAGGGTATCGTAGTCGTCGGGACGCCAAGGCTGAACGTCGTCGAAAACTTTTTCCACAAGCTCGCTCTCCTGTACGGTTTTAAGGTCTCCTACTATGCCGACGCGCCAAGGCGACTTAAAGGGATAACTTATTTTATTGTCGTCAACCATATAGCCTGCGGGCGTAGGAACGGTCTGCAATATGCCCGTACCTTCTTTGTCGTCGGACTCTTTTAAGAAAGTACCGTAATAACCGCTGCCGATTAAATCGGACTCGGTGATAAGCGAATAGACCTGCGTACCTTTTACCTTATAAAGCATCGGCATTGAAAGGTAGGTGTCCGCCAACTCGTCCGTGCGCAAGTTTTGAAACTCGTTTTCGTAGGCGAAATAATTGCCTTTGCTGTTTATTGAGGCATAAGGCTGCGTCCAAAGAGTACTTCCCTCGGGCAGTGCGAACTCTGTTTTTTCCTCGTTCCAAATCATAACGCCCGAAGTGCCGTCGCACTTTCTCACATTGTAACGGAAAGCATATCCGTCGTCGTAAGAGCGCACTACCAAATCGTATTCGAAAGTCCAACCCTTTAAGGTTATAGTCGTCTGATTGCAGTCGTAGTCGACTTTACTGTGTTTGCCCGAGATATTGTCGTAGGAGCCTTTAACGTTTTCCGTCTTAACGTTTTCTACGGAGAGAAGGCGCAAATCATCCTCGGCTATGTCTATACCGAGCGCGGATTTTTCTATAATGGTCACGTTGTTGCGCTTAACGGTATAGCTTAAATTGCCCGCATAGTCCATTGCGACTTCCGTTTTGATTTTGCCGTTGGGGGAAGAAGTGACCCATTCCGCCGTATTTTCGAGTTTGGACGTATCGACTTCGCCCGAGCATCCGCCAAGCAGCGCAATTCCGCCCGCGAGAATTCCGACGAGTACGGTACACAATAAAATATTTAACGTTTTTCTTCTCATTTTACACCTCTTATTGCAATTCCGCGAATACCGCGGCGGTAAAATCGGTCAAAACCTTGTCAAAGTCGGGATCTGTCTCCTCGAACAAAGGAAGCAAATACGTTTCCGAAGCAGTGGCGTTATAAATCTTTTTCCCGTTCTTGTATCCGTCGTAGGTATAAAAGTTTTCGGGCTTGCCCATGGCAAGAATAATATCTTTATATCCGGGATCCATTTTTTCCGCGTCGTAAGCCGACTTTCTTATGGGTGCCCAGCCCTTTTGAGTGAACTCGTAAGAATGCTTACTGCAATAGTCCGCAAACACCGCCGCAGCCGCAAGCTGAGTATCGGTACAGTTCTGCGCCTTGTAGAATGCAAGTCCGAACGTATTTATCGGTATGCGCGCGGCTTCGGAAGTATCCGCGTCGGTAAACAGTCCCGAAAGCGGAACTATTCCCACCGTGGAAAGATTTTTCTTTACTTCCCCCGCTGGCTCTTTGTTCCAACTGACCATGCCGAAGAGCGACTTTCCCTCAACCACGCGGTTGAGCGGATCGGTTACTCTGAAATCGGTGTTGCCCGTATTGCCGCCGTGCAACGCACCGTTCGGCGAAAAGACGTCGTATGTGTTTTTAAGTGCGGCAAGCGCATTATCTCTATTGTTCGCCCAATTATTCAAAAAGCGCCCGTTCGAATAAGAATAGTACTCCGCGCCGTTCTGCAAAAAAGCCGTATGAGCCGCACCTTCTTTAAACGACCAGTCGAGGTTTGTATACATAGAGGTAAATTCGGCTGAATTTTCTCCTGCGTAAGCCTTTTTCAAGAGTTCGGAAAATTCGGTGTAATTCTTGGGCAATACGCCGTTGTTGTATTTTTGCAAAAGCGCTTTGTTGTATACGAGATAGGGCACGTTTGCGAACATCGGCACGGAAGTCATTGCGCCGTTATAGATACTGTCTTTTAACGCGCCCTCGTACCAATCGCCGTAGCTAAGCTCTATCCCCGCCATAGCGTAAATATCGTTTACCGAATAATAAGTACCTTCGTTGACGCTCTTTTCGGGCGTGTTCTGCGAACGTAGCGAGAATGTTCCTTGATCGCTGAGCGCGGCAGTGGCATTTACCCTTATTTTCCCTTCGTATTCT
>CATZIC010000046.1 GCA_958419945.1 uncultured Clostridia bacterium
GTGGCCTTTTTTGTATCGGGAACTGCAATGCGGAAGGCATCACGGATAACTTCGTACGGAAGTCCAAAAGATTTTACAACTTCCTCCTTAACGTTATACAGGGTAATAAAATCGCCCGTATACGTGTTTTTAAGATATAAAGGCGTGCCTTCGGCGGAGATTTTGCCGCTGTCTAAAATAATTACGTAATCGGCGTCGGCCGCCTCTTCCATATAATGTGTGGTAAGAAAAACCGTCATATTTTCGGTTTGGCGTAAAGAGGTAACAACCTCCCACAAAAGTTTTCTCGTTTGCGGATCCAAGCCCGTGGTCGGCTCGTCCAAAATAAGAATTTCCGGCTTATGTAAAAGTGCACGGGCGATATCTATCCTCCTTCTTTGTCCGCCCGAAAGTTTGCCGACCGTCCTTGATAAAATATCTTTAAAGTCAAGTAAATCTGAAAGTTCGTCAAGCCGCTGTTTAAAAGCCTCCCCCGTAATGCCGTAAAGCGCCGCGCGGGATTTAAGGTTGTCTTTAACCGTCAAACTTTGATCCAAAACGGAATTTTGAAAAACTACGCCAAGTTTTTGCTTGACTTCATCCATGCTCTGGCCCACGTTTTTACCGCAAACCTTGACAGTTCCCGAGTCCATTTTAAGCTGTCCGCAAATTATGGAAATCGTGGTGGATTTACCTGCTCCGTTGATACCCAAAAAGGCGAAAAGTTCACCCTTTTTGACACGGAAACTTAAATCCCTTACGGCTTTGACTTCCCCAAAGGATTTATTAAGGTTGGAAATTTCTATAATGTTTTCCATAAGTTCTCCTAAAAGATTTAACGTTGCCTTTCGGAATATTAGGCAACACGTGTTTCTTATTGTATTACTATATGCCGACAAAGTCAAGCAATTTTCCTTTGATTGAAAATTTTTACAAAATTAAATGATAAAAAAAACTAAAAACGAAACCCATCGGCTGAGGCGATGGGCATTATTGCAATTATAAAATTAAAAGGTTTTTTGGTTATACTGCTTATCGGCGGATGACGCAATCTGCGGTGGATTTATTGTTAGCGATAGGTATATCGTATAAAACCGCGATTCTTAAAAGCGCTTTTACGTCGGGATCGTGCGGTTGTGCGGAAAGTGGGTCCCAGAAAAATATCACTTTATCGATTTTGCCTTCGGCTATTCTTGCGCCCGTCTGTTGATCGCCGCCCATAGGCCCCGGCAAAAGAGCCTCTACCTCAAGGCCCGTTGCTTCCGCCACGAGTTTTGCGGTATGTCCCGTTCCGCAAAGTGTGTAATCTTGTAAAATGTTCTTGTTTTCCACAGCCCACTCGACAAGTTCCTTTTTCTTGTTGTCGTGGGCAATTAAGGCAATAACCTGTTTCATTTTGTACTTCCTAAAAGTTTAGTAACTTTATTTTATCATAATTTGTAAAGTATTTCAACGGTTTTTCGTTATTTTACGCTTGTTTTGTTTTTCAACAAAATCATGTAGAATTTGCCGTTTACGGGCTTATAGCCCTATTTTTATACGAAATGCGAGGCAAAAATTATTGCCTCGCATTTCATTTTAATATTTGCAATTTTCGTAAAACAACCTACTTAAAGTTTTAAATCGTATTTTAAATTGTATACCCTTTCGTAAACGGATACGCTGAACTCATGATTTTTTTCAAGCATCATATTAGCGTTTTCTTTTACCGATAAATTTTTGTCGGGGTAAATGGGGCTACCTATATGCAGGGTAAGCTTTTGCTTTTTAAGTCCGTCGGGCTCGTATTCGGGAAGGTCCTCCATTGTGGTAAAGCAAGGAATAACGGGAAGTCCATTACGGCTTGCCCACCTGAAAGCGCCTATCCTGTAACCTCTGGGTTTTCGGTAATTCCACCACATAGCTTGTTCGGGATAAACCAAAAGAAAATCCCCTTTGTTTAGCACGGTATCGATGGCTTTATTGAGATTCATGGTGGTCTTTACGTTACTGCTTAGCGGAAACGTGTTGTAATTTTTGAGCAAAAAACCGAAAAATCCAGGGATCTGATAATTGCCTTCCCTTATGACTATATGCAACTTCTTTTTGCACTTGGACTTTTTGATTGCGTAAATTATAGGCGCACTGTCAAAAGGATGAAAATGGTTGGTGGTAATTACCGCACCGCCATCGATGCCGTTAAGGTTTTCCATTCCGACAACCTCTATCTGATGCTCGATAGCAAAGGTGTGAAGCATCTTGGTAATCTTTCCTTTGCACACCAAATTACGGACTTTGTTTATAAACTTTTTCTTAAGATAATCGACGTCACCAGGCATCAAAACTTTCGGGGGCGGATCGTTTTCGACGTCCTTAAAAAGACTTTCGCCGCCTTCCTTTTCGTAAAGTTCTATTCTTTTTATAACTTCGTATCTTTCCTTTGAAATTTCAGGTTTATTCATAATAATATATCGATAACAGGCTTATAGCCACATTTTTTACTAATTCGTGCTGTCCGCACACTTTTTTTGAAACACCGACTTAAAGTTTATTTCACTGTCTACGATTTTCTTGGTCTGTTCGATAAGCCCCGTTGCGCCTTTGATATGTTCTTCCGCCATATCAGGTGAAAAGTTGCGTTTTATATCAAGAATTTGATCGTAAAAAGTGGTCAGTTTAGCGTACTGCCAAAAATACTTTTCGTAAGGAACGCCGTCATAGTACCAGGGCTTTCTGAAATTATTATAATGGATTATATATAACTTTCCGTCGTAATCTTCGTCGGTGGACATTCTGTCAAAACCACGCTCTAAATACATAACTCTGTCTTTACAAAGGGCGTTAAGGTAATCCTGATCGGGGGCAGCGGACTCGAAGTTGTATTTTACAAGGTAGTAAACGAACTTTTCTCTTATTTGTTCCCTTTTGTAGGCGTCAAGGTTCATAAGTAACACGCCGGAATTGAAATACCTGTCGTACTTAATGCCTATTCCTTTTTCCGCGTAATCCCTAAATTCCTTTGCGCCCGCGATAATATCGTCGGGCACAACGCCGAGGATTTTATCCCCCAGATCCACGTTATATAGAACGGAAATATCCCCTACTACCGTGATATCGCAGTCAAGGTAAATTGCCTTTTCGTACTCGGGATAGAGCGCAGAAATGAATATGCGATAAAATATGGACGGCGTGTAGTAATCGCGAAGGGTAGCGGATAGTCTTTCCTTTATTTTTTCGACGTAAGGACTTACGTCGTCGAATATAAGTTCGGAATTTTCCGAAAGGTGTTTTCTTAGCTCCTCTTTATTGTCTTCGGAAATACCGTCGTTTAAAACGTGAATTCTATAAAAATATTCCTTTGAAGCGTTCAAAACCAATGACTTTAACGACACCGCAAAAAACGGTACGTAGTTATCGTCCAGCGCAAAAAAGATGGGTATAATCTTTTTGCCAAAGTATAAATCTTTCATAAATAAAACTTCCTTTTTGTTAATGCTAATTAGCGAGCGCTTGAAAGAACTTCTTTGTATTCTTCCAAAACGTCGTCGAACTCGTGCACGTTTAAAACATCGTGCAAATTGTCGATATCCCACGGCTTTACGTTCTGCGTTTTAAAGCGTGGGAAAAATTTAATCGACATCGAAAAATGCCGAATAACGGTATCCGTGCGCAATTTGTGCTGTTCGTTGAATTTTCTGTTCAGCACCAATTTTTTAGAGGCCTTTTTATTAAGCGCAGACTGATCGGGAAGTAGCATTTGCTTTTTAACAATCATCTGAATGCACTTTTTGAAAAGTCCGGTTTCTCTGATCATTTTTACGTTAAGAAGAAGAACGCCGGAATTTACGTAGCGCGGGCTTATGAAGAATCTGCCGTAATAATCCTTTGCGCCTGCGAACTCGTATTCGTTTACGTCTATATTCCAAAGTGCCGCAATGTCCCCGTAAGGCACCACGTCGTAATCAAAGTACAAAATTTTGTCGGGAATCTCTTCGAAACGGTCGCAAAGCAGTCTTAAAAAAGCATACGGCGTATACCTGCTATTTTGGTTTTTGTTTTGGGAAAGGGTTTCCAAGTAAGCGTTTTTAACGTCGATAACCTGTACGGTGCTTAAAGGGTTCACCTTTTTTATCTGTCTTTCCAAAACCGTTCTATGCCACTCGGAAAAAATTGCGTAATCGGGATTTATCTCGGTTAAATCCATTGACAGTATAAAAACCTTTAAAGGCTCAAAGTGATATTTAACCGTCGCGAGTAAACTTATCAGAACGCCGTCGAAGGTCCTGTCGTTTCCGGCATACATAAGGTTAATCATCGTCATTCTCCCTTTTTACGTATTTACAGTATTCGTAAGTATTTAGTTTAGCCCTCTCGCACATTGCCGTGTAAACCCTGTTTCTTAAATCGTGCTCTCTCTCCTTCGGCGGAAGGGCCTCGTCGGGATAAAAAGGCCCGTCAACGTAGGTTATGACCTTCGGGGATTTACCGAATTTTTTTCTGTGGAACGTGTTTGTAAAGCAAAAACAAGGCCTGTTAAATTTAACGGGGTACTTAAACGAAACGCTCGAAAACGGTCTTATAGCCGTATAATATGGCCAAATGTGCGCTTCGGGATAAATCTGCACTGCGCATTTTTCGGAAGCTGTTTTTAAAGCCTCCAAAAAATTTTTGGTGGAATTTATATCCCCCGGAATAGGCATGGCGCCGTTAAGTTCTATAAAGGTTTTAGTTGCCTTTACGGAAAGATTGTCGGGATGCACTACGGTGTATGTCTTTTTCGGGTGGTTTATAATGTTTGGAATAAACGCGTCGCCGCCCATTAAGGTGTGATTGCCGTACAAAAAATACCCGTCCTTTACCTTTTTAATGACCTTTTTATTGATTATTTTATGGTGAAACTTTATTTTGTCGTAGACGTAGGCAAACGGAATCATTATAATTCTGTAAACAAAAAACTCCGCAATTTTCCAAAGCACGCCGCTTTTTATATATTTGTAATTACCGTCGATTTTAATTGTGTTTCTCGTAACCCCTGTAAAATCGTTGTTTAATTCGTCGCTGTAATAAAAAACTTTCAAGACCTTTGCCTCGTTATAATTTTGATTGATTGTACTAAAAAATATGAAATAAATCAAGAGAATATAATAGCCGAGCCGTCTATTTATCGGGTGCGGAAAAGTAGAACTAAAATCCGCAGAAATAGAGCTTTTTTACCCATTCCCGCTAAACGGGAATTTGCAATTTTTCGTTAAAAACACTGTACATCAAGCGAGAATTATGCTATATTATTGACATGGACACCATAAATACGGTTATTTCAAACAATATAAAAGAACTTAGAAAGGCACACGGCCTTACACAGGCGGAGCTTGCGGAAAAACTGAATTATTCCAATAAAGCGGTATCACGGTGGGAGTCCGGTGAGGTTATACCCGACGTTATTACGCTTAACAATATATGTGAAATCTTTCAAATTCCCATAGCAAAAATCTTTGAAGAAGACGCCGTTTCGGTAAAGCCCGAAAGGTCTTTGAAAATTACCATAGGCAACAAACTTGCAATTACGCTTATATCTATAATCGTAGTATGGTTTATAGCGACCATTACTTACGTATGCATTGAAGTTACAATGAACGAAAGCGTGTGGCAACTTTTTATTTATCCCGTGCCTCTTTCCTGCGTTGTCGGCATCATTTTTAACTCTATTTGGGGAAGACCTATGGTTAAACATATTTTGCTTACCATACTTATTTGGTCGCTACTCGCATCAATTTATCTTTCCCTTTTAGAATACAACCTTTGGGTTATCTTTATAGTAGGCGTTCCCATACAGATAGTAGTAATTTTATGGGCGAATATAACAAGCAATAACATTAAACGCAAACGTGAAGAGGGCGTTTAATCGGCTTATAGCAAGACTTTTTTTAACAAATTCATTTTAAAAAATTTTTTAAGTACTTAAATTTAGGAGTAAATATGACCGAATGGGAAAAGGGGCAAAAAGGTTACCTTTACGATGCAAACTACGATAAAGAAATTGTAGAAGCAAGAAAAAAGTGTGCAGACCTGTGCTACGAATTTAATAATTTAAAGCCATCCGACACCGAAGGGCAGCAAAAATTACTGCATAAGATAATCGGTGAAATTAAAGGTGATATTGTGATTACCGCACCGTTTTACTGCGATTACGGATTCAACATTTCGGTTGGCAATAATTTTTATACCAACCATAATTGCACCATCTTAGACGGCGCCAAAGTACAATTTGGTGAAAACGTTTTTATTGCTCCGAACTGCGTATTTTCTACAGCAGGACACCCCATAGACGCAAGTCAGCGTTCCAAAGGGTTGGAAATTGCCTTACCCATAAAGGTCGGCAGTAACGTTTGGTTCGGTACAAACGTGTGCGTTTTGCCGGGCGTAACTATAGGTGATAACACCGTTATCGGCGCAGGAAGCGTTGTAAACAAGGATATCCCTTCTGGAGTTGTGGCAGTCGGTAACCCTTGCAGAGTGCTACGTAAAATCACCGAAAAAGATAAACACAAATATCCCGAATTCAAATATTAAAAACACCCCGATATGCGTTTAATCGGCTTATAGCCAAACTTTTAACAAATATGTATATTAAGAAAGAAGATTACGAAGAGGCTTGTTGCCCACTTAAAAAACCCGACGGCGAAGCGCCGATTCCAATAGGACGGGTCATAGAAAAATTAGACGGATACCTTTCCGTAAACGACTACGATTCTGCGGAAAAGCACCTTAACTATTGGCTAAAAGAGGCAGAGGTAAGTAACGATTTGCGCGGAAAACTTACCGTGTTAAACGAGCAAATAGGGCTTTACCGAAAAAGAGGCAAGCGTGAAGAGGGCTTTTCAGCTGCGGATTGCGCCCTAAAGCTTGCAAAAGAACTTGGTATCGAAAACACTTTGGCATACGCCACCACTCTACTAAACGTAGCCACTTTGTACGAATCTTTTAAACTTTCGGAAAAGGCAATACCCCTTTATGAATCGTCGCGTGAAATCTACGAATCTTCCCTTTCACCTACCGACGAAAGACTTGGCGGACTTTATAACAACATGGCGCTTGCCTTGGTCGACTTAAAACGCTTCGACGAGGCGGAAGAGCTTTACAACAAAGCCCTTACCATTATGAACGAAAAATCGCACGGAGAGGGAGAAATGGCTATAACCTATCTCAATCTTGCCGACCTTGCTAGCGCAAAATACGGACTTTTAGATGGTGAAAAGATTATAGACGACTATTTAAACAAAGCGGAAAAACTGCTTGATATGGATATTCCCGAAGACGGAAATTACGCTTTTATATGCGAAAAATGCGCACCCGTTTTCGACTATTACGGGCGGTTTATGACGGCAAGAAAACTATCTGGAAGGGCTAAAAAAATTTATGAAAGGTCTTGAGCTTTCAAAAGGATACTACGAAGAATACGGCAAGCCCATGCTTGAAAAATTTCCCGACCTTATCCCCTATTTGGCGGTTGGCGCCGTCGGAAGCGGTTCGGAGCGTTACGGCTTTGACGACGAAATTTCACAAGATCACGATTTCGAACCGGGCTTTTGCATTTTTTTGCCGAGCGAAAATATTGTCGACAGGCGGCAGGAATTTTTGCTTGAAAGAGCGTATGCAAAACTTCCGAAAGAGTATAAGGGAATAAAACGTCAGCCACTATCCCCCGTCGGCGGAAACCGAAACGGCGTTAAAAGAACCACAGATTTTTATCAAGCGGCGATAGGCGTTAATGACGGAAATCTTTCTGCTACCGAGTGGCTACACGTTCCCGACTACGCACTTTTCGAAGCGACCGATGGCGAAGTGTTTTTGGATAATTACGGCGAATTTACCGAGATAAGAAATCGCCTTAAAAAAATGCCCGAGGACGTAAGATTAAAACGCCTTGCCGGTAACTTATTTATAATGGCACAGTCGGGACAGTATAACTTTGCACGCTGCCTAAGCCACGGCGAGCACGAAGCGGCACAACTTGCCTTAAACGAGTTCGTAACTTCGGCGATAAAGGTTTGGTTTTTACTTCAAAACAAATACGCTCCCTATTATAAATGGTCTTTTAGGGCCTTAAAAGGTCTTGACGGCGGAACGGAACTTTCAAAAAAACTTTCGGTTTTGCTTTTCGGCGACAACAAAGACCCTGCTATCGCAATCCAAAAATCCGCCGTGATAGAAGAGGGTGCCGCCTTGATAATCGAAAGACTTAAAAACTTGCAACTGACTAATGCGGTGTGCGGAGATCTTATTAAACACGCCTATTCGCTTAACGACAAAATTGCAGACGGCGTTTTAAGAAACGCACACATTTTGGAAGGCATTTAACGTAGACCTTGTTCGCAATTTTTACCTGATAACAGGCTTATAGCCGCGCTTTTGACAATTCCTTTGCCTTTGTGTCTGGATTGCCGCGGCAATAAATTGCCTCGCAATGACGGAAGAAACAAATTGCTTTGCGACATCAATTTAAACAGGTTTTGGAACAACCTTGATAACGTAGTCGATACGGCAAGTGCGGATAATGAAGTTTGAAGTTTTACAAATTGTGAATTATGAATTGCAAATTACCACACTTAAATTTTACTTTTCAATATATAAATACAAGGAGAAATTATGCTACAAGTAGGAATGAAGGCGCCGGATTTTAAGCTGCCGGACCAAAACGGAAATACTCATACTTTAAGTGAATTTAATGGCAAAGTGCTTCTGTACTTTTACCCCAAAGATAACACTTCGGGTTGTACAATGCAAGCCAAAGGGTATAGCGAGGCTTTGACGGAATTTTCAAACAAAAACGTTACCATACTCGGCGTAAGCAAGGATTCCGTTTCGTCGCATAAAAGATTTTGCGAAAAACAGGATCTTACGATAACACTACTTTCCGACGAAAACCTTGACGTGATAAAGGCGTATGACGTTTGGAAAGAGAAAAAACTGTACGGCAACACCTTTTTCGGGGTAGTAAGAACCACTTACCTTATCGACGAAACCGGCACAATTATTTTCGCAAGCGACAAGGTTAAAGCCGCCGCCGATGCGGAAACCATGCTAAAAATTATATAGAAATAATACCGAAAATCATACTAAACGTTATATAAAATAAAGGAGAGCTTATGTACATTTCAAACGATATCAAATACGTTGGTGTAAACGACCACAAAGTGGACCTTTTTGAAGGTCAGTACGTCGTTCCAAACGGAATGGCTTACAATTCTTACGTAATACTCGATAATAAAATTGCGGTAATGGACACCGTTGACAAAAACTTTACGCACGAATGGCTTGACAATCTTTCCGCCGTTCTCGGCGACAAAAAACCGGATTATCTTGTCGTTCAACACATGGAGCCCGACCATTCCGCAAACATAGCGCAGTTTATGAAAACATACCCTGCGGCCACGATAGTTTCTTCTCAAAAGGCCTTTTTGATGATGAAAAACTTCTTCGGCACCGAATTCGAGGACCGCAGAGTAATAGTCGGCGAAGGCGACAAACTATCCTTAGGCAAACACACCCTTAACTTCGTAACCGCACCCATGGTGCATTGGCCGGAAGTTATAGTAACTTACGACGACTTTGACAAAGTTTTGTTTTCCGCAGACGGTTTCGGAAAGTTCGGCGCACTGGACGTCACCGAGGATTGGGCGGACGAAGCGAGGCGTTATTATATCGGCATCGTCGGAAAATACGGCGCACAGGTTCAGGCACTTTTAAAAAAGGCAAGCGCTCTCGACATTCAGACAATCTGCCCCCTGCACGGCCCAGTACTTTCGGAAAACCTCGGATACTATCTCGGTCTATATAACACTTGGTCATCATACACAACGGAAAGCGAAGGCATAGCAATTTTCTACACTTCGGTTTACGGTAACACCAAAAAAGCGGTTGAACTTCTTGCGGAAAAATTGAAAGCAAAGGGCTGTCCCGAAGTAGTTGTGAACGATCTTGCCCGCACGGATATGTCTAAAGCCGTGGCAAACGCATTCCGCTACGGCAAAGCAGTGTTCGCAACCACCACTTATAACGCAGATATCTTCCCCTTTATGAAGGAATTTATAAACCATCTTACCGAGCGCGCTTATAAAAACAAAACGGTTGGGTTTATCGAAAACGGTTCCTGGGCGCCGCTTGCGCACAAAACCATGAAGGGCATGCTTGAGCCTTGCAAAAACATTACCTACACCGAAAACAACGTAAGAATTTTGTCCGCACTTAACGATCAGAGTAAGGCGGAAATAGAGGCGCTTGCAGACGAGCTTACCAAAGACTACGTAGCGCAGAACGGCGAAACCGCCAATAAAAAAGACATGACCGCCCTTTTCAAAATAGGTTACGGCCTTTACGTGGTAACCTCTAGCGACGGCAAAAAGGACAACGGACTTATCGTAAACACCGTTTCGCAGGTAACGAATTCCCCCGACCGTATAGCCGTTTGCGTAAACAAACAGAACTATTCTCACCACGTAATAAAACAGACCGGCATTATGAACGTAAACTGCCTGTCTGTAGATGCGCCTTTTGCCGTATTCGAATCTTTCGGCTTCAGAAGCGGCAGAACGGTGGACAAATTTGCGAACTGCAATCCCCTTCGTTCGGACAATGGGCTTGTTTTCCTTCCGAAATACATCAACTCGTTTATGTCGTTAAAGGTTGAAAGTTACGTTGACCTTGATACGCACGGCATGTTTATTTGCTCGGTAACAGAGGCGCGCGTGATTTCCGACAAGGAAACCATGACTTACACCTATTATCAAAATAACGTTAAGCCGAAGCCACAGGTAGAGGGCAAAAAAGGCTACGTTTGCAAGGTTTGCGGATACGTTTACGAGGGCGAGGAACTTCCCGAAGATTTTATCTGTCCGCTTTGTAAACACGGCGTGGCGGATTTTGAACCGATTAAATAATCGCCTTTTACCGATTGACAATTTTAATTTGCCCCTTTTGGCGGTTTAAAAAAGTAATTTGGGAGACGCACTATGAAAAAAGAAAACAAAATTAAATATTTCATGAATTTGTGCTTTTTTCTGTATTTCGTGATTTTGATTTCCGAGCGCACCATATCGGTGGTGAAATCGATAACGGGCGGCGTGGATTTTACGGACGGCTTCAATATATTCGTCTATTTGACTATTTTGCTGTCAGTCTGCGGATTTTTAGTTTACACAGTTTTGAAAAATCGCCCTGCGATCTTCGCTCTGTTTTCGCCGAAAGACGAAGCAATAGAAAAAATAGACTTTAACGGCCTTGTGAAAGCAGGCGGAATACTTCTTTTGTCTGGAATGGTTCATAGCGAATACACGATTTCCCCGTTGCAGTTTGCTTCCTACGGATTTTTTATAGTCGCTATTATCTTGCAGGCGGCACTTCTACACAAGAGCGCGGAAAGTAAAAGTCTTTTGTGGTTATCGGTCGCCTACCTCGTTGCCTTTTCGATGGCAATCCCCGTAACTTATAGAACAAATCTCGAATATGCGACTTTGTATCACGTAATAGAAGGCGTCGTTACGTACGCGCTCGTAGCGGCATTTACGATTATCACGCTCAAACTTTTTAACGGAAGTTTCGACCTTTTCGGATTACCGCTATTTTTGATGGCGTTTATATCCGACGTTTTGGTTATCGCTTTAAGAGCAAAAGAAGAAATCAACTATTTCGTGCTTGTTTCGATAACGGTTAGTCTTGTTCTGTTTATAGTAGCAAGCCTTAGGCGTTCGAAAAAAAATATTGAAAAAACAAACGACAACATCTAAATTATTATAAGGAGGCTTTTACCATGAAGTACGTATGCGACGCTTGCGGTTGGATTTATGACGAAGCTTTAGGCGATCCCGATAACGGAATTGCGCCCGGAACCAAGTTTGAAGATCTTCCCGAAGATTTTGCGTGCCCGCTTTGCGGAGTAGGTAAAGATATGTTTTCTGAAGAAAACTAACTTTTATAGCAAAAAATCCCGCTTTTTTTAAAGCGGGATTTTTTATTTTTGATAAAAAGCAGTCGATAACGGGCTTATAGCCCGACTTTTTACTAAATAAAGTTAAATATGATGGTTGCGACACCTAAAACCAAAAGCACTACGCCTAAAGAGCGGTTTAGAACTAACGGGCTTACTTTGTTTGCAAATTTAGCGGCAAGCCTTGCCCAAATAAAGGTAAAACCGACGCAAAGGCAAAGTATCAAAATATCGGGGGCGCCACCTAACACGAAGTGCGACACCGAGCCCAAAAGTGCGGTAAACGTCATTATGAATACGCTGGTTCCGACAGCAGTTTTTAGTTCGTAACCCAAAACACCGGTTAAAAGTATAAGCATCATTATTCCGCCGCCTGCGCCTACGAAGCCGCAGATAAAACCGACGATAACACCGGAAATAACCGAGCGAATGAAACGCTTTTTTGCGGAAACTTCCAGCATCTGTTCTTTGGTGGTGGTTATAGGCTTTACGATAAACTTGATACCTAGAAAAACCGTAAGAAACATTGAAACCCCGCCCATAAACACTGCGTTTATTTTGCTTGCGACGAAACTTCCGACAATGGTAAAAAGAAGTATGGTTACCATTAAAACGAGGCCTTTTTTCAGGTCTATATTTTTATGCCTTGCATAGGTTGCTGCCGATACCGCACTTGCCAAAACGTCCGAAGCCAAAGCAATGCCTACAGCAATGTACGGATCAATATTTAAAAACACAATAAGCATCGGCGCAATAACCGCCGCAGCACTCATTCCCGCAAGACCCGTACCGAGTCCTGCTCCCATTCCCGCAAAAAAAGTTACTAAAATCGTGATAAAAAGTTGCATGCCTACCAACTTCCTGCAAACCGTGGTTTTTAAATTATAACCTTTTATTGTGTTGAAACAGTGTTGATTACTTATTTTTCTTATATATTTCTAAACAAAAAATTACCAAACGGTCCGTTTGTTTTTATTTTTGGGTTGCACACTCGCCGACCTTACATTGTGCTGAATTTCTTCTTTGTTTTTAGCGCCCGTCAGATACACCTTTGTTATATTGAGCTAAGCCGCCCCTCTTAAGCTTGCAACAACATAAAAAACCACACCATTTATATCTTATCGTCATATCAGATATAAAAAGTGTGGATTTTTTTGCTTGTATTTTCAACTGTTTTATCAAAAAAGTGGGGCTATAAGCCTGCTATCAGTTAATTTATTGGTAAATGGTGTTAAGAAGTTCTTCGGCGGAAAGTTCTTCGTAGGTAGTTACGGAAAGATAATATTCGTAGCTTTCGTCCTGCAAGTAAAAGTAGTTTATGAAGCGGCATTCCTCTTCTTCGCTGACTTTCGTGGAAAGGTAACTTACGTCGTAATCTCTCCAATCCAAAGCCCCTTCGTAATGGCTCAAGTTACCCACTATCATTTGTTTTAGCGGATCTTTAAAGTCCTTTTCAAGCATTTTAAAGGTGAGCCTATCCCAATACCTTGTCGCATCAACACCAACGACGGCGGCGAAAAAGTCCTCATCGCGGCCTTCGGATATAAGAAAATAGTCGTTAGTCATTCCCCGTGCGGTAACATAAAGAGGGTTGTCGCCGAAAACGGCTTTTATGCCATCGATTCCGTCCACGACAAGGTGGCCGAAAGGCAAACCGTAGTACTGAATATACCTATCCCGTACCCTTGCCTGCATTGGCAAAACTATGCTTAAAAAGATTATAAGCACGCACAAAACGGACACCGTTGCCGTTCTCAGGCGAAAGACAGGCTTTCTTTTATAGCCTTCTGAAGCTTCTATATTAAGTTTACTAAGCGCCACGCTTTTCGGGCGCTTTGCGGAATCAACGTATTCCCGCATTATTTCGTCAAATCTTTTATCGTCCATATTCACTCTTTTTCGCTATATTCAGTCAAGGTTTTGTTTTGTTAAAAATTCTTTCATTTTTTCGATTGCACGAAGTTTTTTTCTGCCCACCTGCGACTTGGAAATTTTAATTTCTTTTGCAATTTCGGTAATGGTTTTATCTTCGAAATAGGTAAGCTCTATTATGATTCTTTCGGTTTGGTCCAAAGTCTTTAATGCGGCTTTGACCGCCGACACGGTTGCGCTTTTGTTTACCGCCTCTTCCTCAAATACCACGGGGTCCTCGATTTCCACGAACTCCGCATGATACCTAAGGTCGCCGTTCCGCTTTTTGTAGCGGTTTATGGAAAGCCTCGTCATAATCTTGCAAAGGTAGCCGAAACCGTTACTAAAATAGCGATATTTGGATGCGTACTTGTAAATTTCCGCCCAAAAGTCCTGTTCGAGGTCCAAAGCGTCCTGCTCGTTTTTAAGATATTTAAGTGCTATATATCGGATAGTCGGCTCTATAAGGTCATATAGGGCAGAAAGACTGTCCCTATCGCCTCGTCGAACACCCATAAGACACTCGTTGATTAATTTCTTTTTATTTTTATCCATTAAGTTGTTTCCCAAAAAACGAATTTTTAAGTTTGTTACGACCGACGATAACGCAAAAAAACGCCTAGGCGCTTGTTTAGCCTTTATCTTGGCATGCAGATATAAATTTTTATCAATAGATTTCCACGTAAAGAGTAAATTCGTCTACTTCGTAGATGCCATCTCTTAACACCCAATGTAGTTCATAGTGTCCTATATGATCAATTATGAAAGCATTTCCGTCTGATTCTGCATATGATCCCCCACAATACGAGTCTACGGTAATTCCCTGCGTGTTCTCTCCATAAGAAACAGGATATATCCAGGCGTCTTCGTTGGGGTGTCGACTATAATCATCGTGATTATCAAAACGATTATATTTGCGCACCCTTACAAGATTAAAACTTCCCTCGTAGAAAGGATAGTATTCAGATGTGTGTTGAAGCCTTATATTCAGCGTTTTTACTCCATTGCTAAAGCATAACGTGCCGTAGTTGTAAACTATTATAGCCTCGTAACCCTTGCCTTGGTTTTTAAAATCCTCGCAACCAACAAAACAACACATTGGAATAATCATAATAACGGTTAAAAGAGTTGCCATTAACTTTTTCATATTCTTCTCCTTAAAGCTTTTCGTTAATAGAGTAAAAGGGTCAAATACATTTTTATGGTTCTTTCACGCACCTTTTCGTCTTTCCCGAATTTTATCTTCAAGGTAATTTCATATTTACCGCTGTCTAATATTATTTCCTTGTGAATTGTTTCACCGTGAGAATTTGTATAGGTATTTTCCATTTGTAAATCAAAAGTCATGTCGTCGTCGGGATTATCTACGTATTGCCAAGCAAACCAGTCGTAATATCTATTAAACTTATCGTTTTTGTCGGCTATTAGCCCCACGCTGTCAAGTGTAAACCTTATCGAAGAAGTAGGTAGGTTCATTACCATTCGCATTTCATCCGTGTTTTCATCGAAAATAAAATCGGTAACGAGATTACGACCATCTTCGATGTGATACATTGAAATTTTGACAACCATGTCGGTAACTTCTTTATTATCGTTACACCCCGCAAAAGATAAAGACGTTACTATCGCCGTAAGGGATAAGATAATAGCTAAAAACTTCTTTATCATATGGCGTCCTCCTTAATAGATATCATATATTCAAATCTCCTTAATCTTTTAATTTTTTCCGAAACGTTAATTTGTCGGCCTATAAAAAAGCTGCCGCAACTAAGAAACGGTTTTCCGTAAACTATAAACAATTTTCAGGGTTAAAATTTCCCGCAAAGTAGTTTCGGATAAGTAAAAAACGCAAAAAACTTTTTCGTTTTTGCGTTAGTTTTACCTAAAATCTCCTCTTTTCTTTACACAAAATTGCAAAAAAGTGGCTATAACGGGCTTATAGGCGGGTTTTTGTTATTTTAGTATTTTTTTAATTATAAAACACTGAAGCCTTTTGGGAAGAGCGTTCAACATCAAAAGTAGCGGGTTGCGATTTATCGAGTAAGCAAACCCGGGGTGCTTTTTATCAAATATTTTACACACCTTTTTTGCGATTTTTTGTGGCGGTACGCGCCTTGCTTCAACGCTGTCGACTATTTTTTTAAAGCGTTTTGCGTTACAGGAATATAGTTTGGTGTTTTGACAAAAATCATCCAACGCCTTTGTGGATACGCCAAGCATGCCCGTATCAACGGCGCCTGCACGCAGTACGGAAACGGAGATATCATGAAGTTGAAGTTCCATTTTAAGCGAGTAGGCATACCTATCCAAAGTGCTTTTCGTTACGGCGTAAATACCCGTAAAAGGCAATGGATAAAGGGGAGCAAGTTCGCTTGTGGTTATAATGATTTTGCCACCCTTTTTTATAAGCGGTAAAAAGGTTTTGTTTATTATATACGCCCCGAAAAAGTTTACTTCAAAAGCCTTTTTTAAGGTCTTTGACTCCACTTCAACCAAAGAATCCAAAAGGTATATCCCCGCAAAATGTACTATTGCGGAAAGTTTGTCCGTTTTACTTCTTACCAAATTAAATGCCGCTATAACGGAATCTTCGTCTGTAACGTCTGCCGAAATAGGTATTATCCTGTCTTCCGCCTTGCAAGGCGCTAAATCGAGGGCAAAAACGGTGTAACCTTTACTTACAAACAATTCTACAGTGCGTCTGCCCATGCCTCCGTTTGCGCCCGTAACCATTACATATTCCATAATTCTTTTTACCGCTTAGTTTCTGGCGGTATTTCTCCAAATTAGTTTACAAAAATATTATATCACACGGCGGCTTTGTTTGCAAGATATCAGCAAGCGCCTTGCGACCGGTTATATATGACTTTGCCGTAAAAGCGAATCTATAAAAAGGTTAATAACGGGCTTATAGCTACACTTTTCGTTAAAAGTAGGGCTATGAAATATCACCCTCCTCGCATTGCGGATACAAAAGTATTATTGAAGATTGCACGCAAGCGAGAATCCCTCGGTCGGCGTTTGCCGACAGCTCCATATGTAACAAAGGGAGGCAAATAAGGATTTACAAATATTATTTGAAGTTATCCCGCGGATATAAAAGGCGGTTACAAAGTCTGTGGGGCGGGCGGGAATCGAAAGGTCTGAGTTTCGCGGTGGCGAAGGGTGGGCGGAAAAGCATAGCGCCGCCTTTTTTACAAGCCCGGGCTTCTGGATTGCCACGGCAACAAGTTGCCTCGCAATGACGGTGTAGAGGTGGATTGCCACGGCAACAAGTTGCCTCGCAATGACGGTGTAGAGGTGGATTGCCA
>CATZIC010000047.1 GCA_958419945.1 uncultured Clostridia bacterium
AAACCAGCACGGCTACAACCCGCACGACGAACTTGCACCCGAACTTTCCACGCAGATTATCCGTTCGCACACCGTCGACGGCTACGATCTTATCAAAAAATACCACTTACCGCTTATTCTTGCCGACGTTGCGAGAGAGCATCACGGAACCCTTCCGATACAGTACTTTTACAACAAAGCCTTAAAGTTTACAGAAGGCGACCTAGATATCAAGGAATTTTCTTATGCAGGGCCCAAGCCTTCCACTAAAATTGCGGCGATAATAATGCTTGCCGACGGTTGCGAAGCCGCCGTCCGTGCGCAGAACGACCGCTCCCGTGAAAAGGTTGAAAAGGTTGTTACCGCAATCGTTGACGACAGACTTAAACTCGATCAGTTCTCCGACTGCGAAATTACTATGCGTGAAATCGACATAATCAAAAACGCCCTCGAAGATTCACTTTCCGGCGTATACCACGACAGAATCAATTATCCCAAAATGAAGGATAAACGCATAAACGAATTCGATTCCTCACAAAAGGCAAAGAAAAATGGGTAACTTAAAAGTATACGTAGACGGCGATTTCAATAACGCCCAAAAAATAGCCGATTCCTTATATAAAACACTCGGTCAAACCGATAGACTATACGTGGAACTCGACGTAGTTTCCGGTGAAGAAATACAGGCGTTAAACCGTGATAATCGACATATAGACGCAGTTACGGACGTTTTGTCCTTTCCTATGCTTGACGGAATCCGTGGAAAAATCATTAAGGAAAAGGACTTCCCGTTTGACTTCGACGAGGACGAAAACGCTATATTTATAGGCTCTATCGCAATCTGTTTGGATAGGGCGGAAGAGCAGGCGGAAGAATACGGACATTCTTTGGAAAGAGAATTAAGTTATTTATTCGTGCACGGACTTTTACATCTTTTCGGTTATGACCATATGCTAGATGAGGACAAGCACCAAATGAGAGAAAAGGAAGAGCAGGTTTTGCTCGAATTGGGTATTACGAGATGAGAAGCGGTACGGTTGCCGTAGTGGGGCGTGCAAACGCAGGCAAATCCACTTTAATAAACGTTCTTGTGGGCGAAAAGGTGGCGATAGTTTCCCCAAAGCCTCAAACCACGAGAGACAGAATTTTAGGCATTAAAAACGGTGAGGATTATCAGATAGTTTTCGAGGATACGCCCGGTATTTACAAAGCGTCATCCCTTCTTAACCAAAGAATGCAAAAAAGTACCGAAGTAGCTTCCAAAGACGTTGATTTAATCCTGTATCTTATAGATATCCACGCAGGGGTAAAGGAAGAGGACGTTGTTAGTCTTGAAAAGTTCGCAACGGGGGATATCCCGCTTGTTTTGGCCCTTACAAAAACAGATATTATGCCCAAGGAAAATATTCCGCTTGCTGTGGAAAGGTTCGGCGATATCCCAAATATCGACAAAATAGTTACCATATCCGCCCGCCGCGGCAAAAACCTTAAAAAACTTATGGAAGAGATAGTTAAAAGGCTTCCGGAAGGCGATCCTATTTACGGCGACGATATAATCTCCGACCGCTCGGAAAAGTTTATGATTGCGGAAATCATGCGTGAAAAGATACTTTTAAAGTACGATAAAGAAATCCCGCACGGCGTTGCAATCATAATCAACACTTTCGAAAAGCAGAAAAACGGTGTTTACGATATAAACCTCGATATCGTTTGCGAAAAGCCCAACCATAAAGCAATTTTGATAGGCAAGCAGGGTGCTTCTTTAAAAGAGGTTTCCTCATTCGCCCGTCAAAGCATGGAAAAATTTTTGGGTGCAAAAGTCTTCCTTACCGTTTACGTAAAGGTAAAAGAGGATTGGCGAAACAACCCGTCAAGGCTTAAAGAATACGGGTATTCCGACGAAGATTTTTACTAAATTTTAAATACTTTATCCCAAACTGCACAGGATATTTTTCGGAGGAATTCTTATGAGAAAAGATCCCGCAAGATGCGCTTGGGAAATGTTTGAAAGAACGGGTAAAATATCTTATTACATGCTTTATAAAAAACTTAAAAAGCACGATTAACGGGCTTATAGCCCAACTTTTTATAAAAATGGAAGAAAAATATAACGCAATTTGCATACGAACCGTTTCATATAAAGATAACGATAAAATGCTTACCCTTTTCACCCTTGAAAACGGTATTGTCGATTGCATTTTGCGTGGAGTAAAAAAGCCCGACGCCAAACTTAAGTTTGCCGCCGAGGTTTTTTGTTTTGCCGAATACGTCATCGCCGAAAAAAGCGGCAGACGCACGGTAACGGAGGCTAACCAGATAGACGATTTTTACGACCTTAGGCTTGATATAGACAAGTACTATGCAGCGGCCGCCATTATCGAGTACGTACGTTTCTTTTGCCAAAAGGAGGAAAATAATTACGAACTTTTTTTAAACGTCGTAAACGCTTTTAAGGCAATAGAGGCGGGTTGCGTTTCTCCGGAAACCGTTCTCGTTAAGTTTTATATGGAAGGATTAAAGGAAGCGGGCTACGGCATTACGTTTGATAATTGTCAGACTTGCGGAAAGGAAATCACGGACAGAGTATTTTTCGACTTCGATAACTGCGTATTCAAGTGCCTTGATTGCGCGGACTATACTTGTACGGAAATGCGACACTCTACCTACAAGTTTTTATCCGAACTGAAAAAGACTAAACTTTCCGACTTAAAATGCCAAAAACCGACCTATAGCCCCACTTTTACGAAGGAATCGGCTATAAACGCCTTAAAGTTTTACGACTTTTTTATCCGTGATAAAATCGGCGTAGAGATAAAAAGCAACGCAATTATCCTCGGCTACGAGGTGTAAATATTTTTTTGGTATATGAAAAACGGACGGCAGAAACCGTCCTTTTTTCATGTGCCGATTATTCCGTAAAAAGTGCTACGGGTGGCATGTTTTTAATCTTGAATGAATTTATGCATGCAATCAAAAACGAAAGCCCTATAAGGGCAATTCCCGAAGCGATAATAAAACCTATCGGCAGTATAAAAGTGCATTTTACAATTCCTATTCCGCTTAAAAAGAGGGCTGTAAGCGGGTTTATTATAAGCGTGCTTACGGTAAGCCCCAATACGCTAAAAATAATGATTGACGGCATAAATGAAAGTGCGGTTTGCACTACAAGTTGCCGTGTGGTAAATCCGAGTGATTTTAATATGCCGTAGTCGGCTTTTTTACTGTTTAGCATAGTTCTTACAAGCAAATAGAGGACGAAGGCAATTATTACTGCGGAAATAACCAAAATTGCCACTACGATTATTTTCAAAAGGGAAACGTAGACCACGGCCATTCCTTCTATAGTGGTTTTTCCGTTTATGGTTGCAAAAACGCTTTCCGCAAACTTTTCCTTGTAGTCATTGTTAAATTCGTCTATATCCACGCTATCGTCAAGGTCGAAATAGTAGGAAAGGGATTCGATTTTAGAAAGCCTTTCATAGCCCTTTCTCGTCATCAGACAGTCCTTTCCAAGCTGGTTGCTAAGCTGCGTAAGTCCGCATATCAGATAGTTTTCCGACTTTCCCTTTGCGGAAATCTCTATTTCTTCACCGATATTAAAGCCCATTTCTTTGGCATATTTGGCGGCAAGCGCAATTTCGTTGTCGTATTCGGGAAACCTTCCTTTAAACACCACGCCTTTATTTGTAACCTTATTGAAATCGTCGCAAATACTTACCACAAGCCCTGCGCCGTTTACGTGTGAAACGTTTAATGACGTGTAAAGATAGGCTTTTTCTACGCGTTCGTCCTTTTCGATAGCCTTTAAAAATTCCTCTTCAATAGAAGGCGCTACGGCTATACAACTTTCCGGCACTTCGCCGACGATTAAATCTATAAAGGGCTGCATATCGACGATAACGTTTCTCGTCATAAGTCCTGAAAAGGCAATCACCAAAGACAGCACGAACATAGTAATTGCAATGGTAAAGTTTTGCTTTACCATAGAGAGAGAATTTTTTAGTGCAAGGGCAAAATTTACCGGCATTTTGGCTTTGTCGAGGGGGACGTGGTTTTTCTTGAAATTGTGGGTTTTTACCCCTTGTCTAAGTGCCACGATAGGCTCGACCTTTCCTATTTTTTTGGCGGAAGCCCACACGAAAAACGCCACCGAACCTGTGCAAATTAAAAAGGTCATAAGGGCAGGAAGGGGTAAAAATTTTACGGCATAAGGTATTCCCGTTTGGTAAATCATCATACTATTTACAAGTGATAATAGGATGTACGAAAGCGCCGTTCCAACAATAAAAGAGACCACCGTAAGTCCTGTAAATTGCAGCAAAAGTGCGGCTATAAGCTGATTAGACGTATATCCGACCGCTTTTAAGGCGCCGAGATTTTTCATATTTACGTGGATAAAATTTGCTATGTCGGAGGAAATTACGGCAAGCGCAATTATGAGAACGAAAAACGCCATAGCGGCAATAATTCCTACGCAAATCATCTGCGAAATATACCTTGCTTCCACAACCTCTTCATAGTTATTTACCATTGTGTATAGTGTCGGAAATTTGCCTCTTACTTTGTCGTTAAGTTCCGCCGAAAAGTTCAAAGCGTCGTCTACGTTTTTAAGCCTTACCGAACAAAAGGTTGCGGGTGCGGCGTAATTTAGCAATTTAAATTCTTCGTACTTATCTTTAGTCAGCAAAAACTCCGTCATATAACAGTTATGCGAGCCTGTCATAACGCTGTTGAAAAAGCCGAGAATCATAAATTCGACTTCCTTTCCGCCTATGCTCATCTTTATAGGTTTACCGACGGCAATTTCCTCATTTTCATAGATAAGCGGAAGATAAACACCGCTTGTAAGTTCCCCTTGTTTTGTAATTTCCACTCGCCCGATAGAGCGTGAAAGTGCGGATTCCGCCTCGGAAAACACAAACCAGCTGTTCATTTCTCCCTCTCGGTAAGCCATAGTACCCGTCATTTGCAGGCAGTCCGATAATAAATAGCTATCCACACGCCCGTCGCTATTTAAAGTTTCAGTCAAAAAATCGTTCACGCCGCTATCTTGGCTTACGGAAAGGGTAACGTGCTGCGCATTAAGACGGTCGTGCTGCCGTTTGAAGTTTTCCTTGTAGTCCATACCGAGCATAAACCAAAGGTTTACAAGGATTGCCGCCAAAATAATAAGAACGATAATCGCCGCAGTCTGTCCTTTGGCTTTTTTAATATTCGATCGGGCGATAATTAAGTATTTCAACATATTACCACCCCATATCGCTTAAAAAGGAAGAAAGTTTCTTATGCCTTTCTTCGTCGCCGTGGCGGTACTTTCCAAGGTTACATTCGCCTAAAATCACCCCGTCTTTAAGGTAAAGTATGCGGTTTCCGCGCCTTGCCGAGCGCATATCGTGGGTAACCATAACCACGCTTTGACCGCTCTCGTTGAATTTAGTAAGCATATCCAAAACGTCAAGCCCCGTTTGAGAGTTAAGCGCCCCCGTAGGCTCGTCCGCAAAAAGAATTTCGGGGCTGTTTATAAGCGCACGAACAATGCCCGCACGCTGCGCTTCCCCGCCCGATAACTGCGAGGGAAACTTTCTTTGGGAAAACTCGTCGAGACCGACCGCTTCGAATAATTTTTGTGCGTTATTAAGTACCGCTTTACGGTCCTTATTTTGTAATAGTCCTGCCGTCATAACGTTGTCCAAAACCGACATTCCGTCCACAAGGCAAATTTGTTGAAATACAAACCCGCAGTGCTTACGCCTGAAAACCGCAAGCCCGTCTTGATTAAGGTCTGAAATAACCTTATCACCGAACTTTATTTTGCCGAGCGTCGGCGTGTCCATGCCGGAAAGGGCGTATAAAAGTGTGGATTTTCCCGCACCGCTTGCGCCCATTATAACGGTAAAATCGCCACGGTATAACTTCAGGTCGATATTTTTAAGCACGTGCTGCTGAACGCCGCCGTTTGAAAAAGTCTTACATAATTTTTCCGTTTCAAGTAAAATTTCCATTGTAACCTCCTTTTTATAGGTGGCATTATAAAAAATTTTTTCTTAAAATGCTTTATAAAAGTCTTAATATTTCCTTAATTTTTGCTAAAAAAGGGCAATTTTAGGGTAACTTTAAAGCCTTTGCCGTTTTCCACCAAAAGTTCACCGTTCATTTTTTCCATAAAGTAGTCGGAAATGTAAAGCCCAAGCCCTGCGCCTTCGGTGTTTACGGCGTTACTGCCTCTCGTAAATTTTTCCTTTATGACCGCAAATTCCTCGCACTTAACGCCGCTACCGTAGTCTTCTATAACTATTATCAAATCAGTTTCGCCTTTGGCGGCGTAAACGTCGATTTTCGTATTTGCGTACTTATATGAATTTGAAAATATATTGTCGAAAACCTGTTGTAGCCTTAACCCGTCCGCAAAAACGAGGCATTCGGGAATTTCCGGTATAACCGCACGGTTAAGATAGTCTGCGTCTTTAATCATATTCACAATTTCTCCGCTTTCCAAAGGCTTTGGGGTAACGGTAAGCTCGTTTAGCTCTTCCAAAGTTGCCGTAAACAGATTTTGTATAAGTGCGTTTATGCGGTCGGCTTTTTCTATTATCCGCTTGTAATTACACTTGTCCTTTTCCGAATCGGTTACCGCAATAGCTACTTCGGAGACCGCTTTTATGCTTGCAACCGGCGTTTTTATATCGTGCGATAGTTTAGCGACAAGTTCCTTTTTGCTTTTGTTTGCCTGCGCCTCGGAAAGCCTCGCTTTTTTAAGTTCCGTGCGCATTATATCGAAACTTTCCGTAAACGCCCCGAAAAGGTTATTTTTGTCCATATTTAAAGGAAGGTCGAGATTTCCCGTCGCAACCCTTTCCGCAAAGCCTTTAAGCTTCGCAAACGGCTTCATAACCGCAAGATATTCGTAAACGGCAAATGATAGGCAAATCAAACACTCTATCGCCATTAAAACCGCAATAATCGTAACGATTTTGCCTTTTTCCGCAGCCATTTTTTCCACGCTGTCGTTATGAATAATGATTTTACCGACGACTTTTTGGTCTATTACCACGTCAATTATGGTATCGCGCTTTGAAATAGCGCGATTTACGCTTTCCGAAAGTCCTTCCGCCGTCCTGAAAATCACAGCGTTTTCGGCGTTTAATACCACGTAATTTAGATCGGTTGCGTTTTCGTGGTTGTCAATATTATGAAAGTCCTCGGTTACGGAATTAACGATACGGTTTACCGAAACCGTGTCTTGCTTAAAATTCGGCGTAGCTTGTGAAAAGATAACGAGCGCAATTATTTCCAAAATAAATGCGAAAAGGGCGCCGAAAACAAAAATTTGTTTTTTCATATTTCACCTTAATTTTTCTTTACGAATTTATACCCGTCGCCCCAAACGGTAATAAGGTATTCGGGATTATTGGGGGAGGGCTCAATAGCCTCGCGCAGTTTTCGTATATGCACGTTTAAGGTGCCGTCGCCCGTAAACCTGTCCTCCCACACCTTTTCAAAGATTTCCCGCTTGGATACCACTCTTCCGCCGTTTTTAATAAGGTAGGACAAAAGTTTGAATTCAAGGGAAGTAAGTTTTACCTCTCTGCCGTCCGCCGTAACCCGTTTGGTTTGCTCGTTTACCGTTAGATAGCCGTCGGAATATTCGCAAGCGTTTTTTCCGTAACGCTTTAGTACCGCCTTAACCTTTGCAAGCAGTACGCCGAGAGAGTACGGCTTTTCTACGTAATCGTCACCGCCGATATTCAAAGCGATAATTTTGTCGTCGTCCGCCTGCCGTGCGGAAATAAACAAAATAGGGGAGTCGGTCTTTTCACGAATGGTTTTGCACAGTTTAAAACCGCTCCCGTCGCCGAGGTTTATATCAAGCAAAATAACTTCCGCAGTATTTTTTAAAAAGAACTTTTCGCAGTCTTCCACGCTGTATAAAGCCAAAGACTTAACGCCGAAAAGGTTGAAATATTCCGCCGTGCTGTCGGCAAGCAGTTTTTCGTCGTCTATAATCAAACAATCGTAATTCATAAAAATCTCCTGAAAGGATTATATCATTTATTTTATAGTAAATCTTTAATAATTTCTTAATTTTTTTGAGCATTTGCGCATTTTTGCATATTTGGCTTGAAAATGCTGTAAAGTTATGGTACAATTTAAAAAAGCAATTTAAAGGTGAAATATGGACTGCGTATTTTGTAAAATTTTAAAAGAGAACGCCATATTAAAGGTTGCGGAATCCGATCTTGCCGTTGCCTTTATGGATATAGCAGGGGACGTTGACGGGCATATTTTGGTAGTTCCAAAAAAGCACGTGGAAAGTATTTTAGATTGCGACGAGGAAACCCTTTCCGCAGTATTTTCCCTTGTAAAAAAAGTTTCCCTTCATTTAGTCGAAAACTGCGGCTATGAAGGTGTAAATCTTTTAAATGCAAGTGGAATAGCCGCTGGTCAGTCGGTTGGACATTTTCATATACATATAATTCCAAGAAAGACCGGCGACGGCTTAGATACTTGGCCGAAATTCGACGGTGCAAAGTGCGATATAAAAACTATATACGAAAAGATAAAATTATAAACGCAATCAATAATTAGTTGATAAATAATTATTGTAAATATTGTATAAAATTCAACAATTAAACAAAAACTTGCCGTTTTTAGCAAAAAGTGGCGATAATCGACCTATAGACCGCTTTTTGCCGTTATTTAACAATTCTACCCAAATTGTGATATGATAAAGAAATAAACTTAAGTTTTCTAAAATTAGGCGGATACCCCTTGAAAAACAGTGAATAAGTGGGGGACAGTTCGAGTTATTTGGAATAAGTACCTAAATTGCCGTAAATGAATTAAGTCCGCCCGTTTTATGTGAAATTCATTTAAAACCGTGTAATTTGCCATTTATAAAATGAATATATTTTCGTTTTCTGATTGCGGAATTGCCATTTTTTATAAACACAATTTACTAAAAAACTTAATAGGCTAAATAAAAGCCCGTCATACTTTATTATAAAAGTATGGCGGGCGATATTTTATTTTTTTGCTAATTTATAACTGTCGTCGATACGGCTGAAAAGTTCGGCTTCCTCCGTCGTGCCGTCTAACAAGAGAGTAAGCCAATGCTTTTTGTTCATGTGGTAACCGTGAAAATATTTCTTTCCGTCCACAATTTTTTGTAATTCTTCGGGGTCTGCGCGCAGGTCTATAATTTCGATAAAATCATCGCTTGCAAGACCGAGTTTACTTGCTTTAACCGCAGTAATCAAAAAGTACCACTTCTTGTTGTCTTTTCGGCGTGTAATAGCACAATCAGGCGTGTCCTTCCACAAAAATTCAAGGCTGTCCCCGTACGTATTAAAAACGTAATCGGTAACCGCTTTTGATAGGGGAGATTTAAAAACGCATTCGTCATAGCAGTTTTTCGCAATATCCTCAAGTATTTTTTCTACCGCCGTGCGGACGCTACCCACGAAAGAACCTTCCGCGCTTTCAACAAGATATAACGTATAAGGTTCACCGGTAACCTCGTCGCAAACTTCGGTTGAAACACTTCCTTGCCAATCTATTTTAACCGCCATTTTAAAATCCTCTGAAATAGAAGTTTCATATCTATAAACGCCGTCCGTTAATTTAAATCCGTAAGATAGAAGTTTTGCGGCGTTAGCGGTTTTATATTTGAAAACAGATAGATTCATACAGCCACCATTTTTATTGATTATATCATGGTAGAAAAATTTTTTCAACTATACGGCGGAATTTTTTCGTAAAAATATAAAAAGTAGCTCTATAAGCCTGTTATCGACCATTTTTAACACAGATATTTGTCCCTTGGTAAGATTGCTTATCACAATTTAGAATAACGTATATTTAAATTCAAAATCCTGAAAAGTCCGCCTATAAGCCCGTTATCGACATTTTTTAACAAAAAAATACGACAATTTGTATATTCCCTTTAGCGCTATGGCTAAAAGTTACCGTTCAAACGAAAAAGTATATGAAAGTATAGATTGTTCGTAACAAAAGAAATTTTGCAAAAAGGGATCCCGTTTGCGTTTTCTTACGTAGCAAACGCAAATAACCTTAATGGGGATCCAAACCGAAATTATGCTGACTATTATTTTTGCGTTAGCCGCGTCTTTATGGCTTGTAAGTTCATTGAACCTGCTTTCTTGCCAAAGTCCCGCCAAACGAAAAGCAAAACTTAATAGACGCCGTAAAAGCTTAAGGCTGTTATGCGTAATCGAGTTTCTTCTTATCACACAGTTATTTTTGTTTGAAAGTAACTTTCTTGCGATAAGGGAATTTCTTTATGCCCATTTATCGGAAAACTTGATTTCGGCAATAAGGTTTTTGTTATTTTTAACGCTCGGTAGCCGCTCCGTCGTATACTCGTTATACGTTGCGGCGTTTTTTGCTATAATGCTATTTGCGTCTTTTGCGTCCGTAAACTTCATTTTGTCTCTTTCGGACGGGGCGTCGTTGGTACTCGTAAGGCGCAATAATTTTGTCGGAACGTTATCCGAGCAAAAACCTCAAAAACAGGCCTATAAGCCCGTTATTCGGGGTTCCTGTTTATATATGATGTCTTTAAGATTACGCATTTGATTAAGGAACTGCGAAGAAAAATTTTTCGCATATCTTTTAAAATCAAAGCGTAATTTTGTCTTGCGTGCAGATAATATTCGTAAAGACTGCGCCAAGACCTTAAACACATAAAACAGGAGATTAAATTTTTAATGAATAGAATAAAATTTTTGAAAGTAACGGCGGTAATTTTTGCCTTGCTTACTCTTTCTTTTGGGATAACTTTGTTTTCCCAACACGGCGGCCTGTCAGCCTCTGCCGAAGAGTTAGCGCCTGCCGCCATGGCAAAGTTTGAAATAACAAACGATACTACCTATCCGTGGGCGTACGACAGCGCTACGAACACTTACTCGTCCACCAATAACGGACAAAAAAGCACGAGTGCAGCGTTAACCCTTAACGTAACTTCTGCAGGCAAATTGACTTTTTCATACCTTGTAAGCAGTGAAAGAAATTATGATAAACTGATAATTTCGGTAACGGGCGTACCCGCAGAGGGCGGCGAAGCTACCACCACTGAAATAGGAGCCTACTCCGGAGTAGATTTAGATCATTATACCGAACACACCATACCTTCGCTTAACGTCGGCGACACGGTAACCTTTACTTATTCGAAGGACAGCTCGGGCGATAAAGGCAGCGATAAGGCATACGTAAGGCTTCCTTCCGATAGTATTGCGGTAAGCGTTTCCGTAAAAGGCAACGGCACCGTAACTTATAACGGCACGGCGGCTACCTCTCACAGTTTTACGGCGGGCACGGAAGCCGTAACCTTAACGGCTAATCCTCAAGAGGGTCACCGTTTCGCTTATTGGACAAACGATAAAAGCGAAATTCTCGGTAAAGAAGCGGTTTATTCACTTACCGCTTTAACGCCTACAAAAATTTCCGCTGTCTTTATAGCCGATGGCGAAAGCGATATAGCGATTAAAGAACTGAGCGGCACGCCAACGTGGCAGACCATTACCGAAGGGGAAAGCACCGTTTACCGTGTGGATATGGCGGCGTGTTCGGATAATACGGCAAAAATCAACGCTTGCGTATACGGACCTACCTATCTTACTTTTTCGAGTATGGTTTCCGTAAGTCAGTACGAATCTTTAAAAATAACCGTTGACGGCGTGCAAAGGTTTTTGGACGACCACGGTTATATCGAAAAAACCGAAACTTTAGCCGACTTATCCTATGAACTTCACACCATTAAAATCATAGGCGAGGGCTGCCACACGGTGGAAATTACTTTCAATCAGGTGGAAGCCTATAACACGGGCGAAGATATCAGGGGCGCACGTGAAGTCCGCCTTAAAGACCTTGCCTTTACTACAAATCCCGAAACCGTGGACGTTCAGTTTAACTACAATCCCGATAAAGGTTCCTTATGGATTGACTATTCGGGTTTGCGTTCTTTGGGCGGCGGTTCCGATTATTTATATAACGTGGAAGACCCAACCGCCAAAGTTTCCATACCTAAAGGTTTAAAACTTTACCTTCTTGCGACTCCGCATTCGGATTATGCGTCCACTATGGACGAAACCAAAACCACTTCCTCTGTATTTTCGGGATATTTTTCCGCTGGCAACGAAACAATCAGTAACAGTTCATGGGAAGCTCAGAATAACGTTACGTGGTACGACTCCGCCTTTACCTTCTATGACGACGGTTATAAAGCCGGCGCATATTCCGACAAAAAGTACGTCGGCGAGCACATAGTAAACGTCGATATACGTGAAGTTGCTCTTCCTCCACTTCTTATCGAAACCGAAAAGACTGTGGACGGTGCAGAACCCCAAATCATAACCGTAAATAACGGCGACGTTATGGAAGTTCCTTATAACGTAGCAAACTCCTTCCGTTTCCGCATTACCGATTTCCCGAATATCGAGGAATCCTACGAGGTACTCGTAAACGGCGAAAAGGTAAATATCGAAAAGATGGGTGAATATCACGGATTTTTGCTTTCAAACGTTATGGCTTATACCGAAGTATCGGTAGCCTTAACCGCAGAGGGCTATTATCCGAGTGCTCCCGTAACCTTTACCATAAAGCCGGTTGTAGAAGGAACGATAGAACAAAATCTTATAGATAAAAATTTTGCAGGAAGCATACAAGCGGTCGTAAACACAGACGAAAAGTCGTGGGAGTTCAATTCCACCGTTTCCACTGCGAAAAGGCTTGCTTATTCCTCGGCCATTCAGGGCGTTAATAGCGGCGTAACCAATATAGGTTTCACCGTGCGTGGCAGCGGTATTTTACAGTTCGACTACATGGTCAGCAGTGAGTCGAGATACGACCTTGCATGCGTAAAAATCGGCGCTCCTCTCACAAAAGACGACAAAACGGAAGCAAATTGCATCGGCGCAAGTAAAGCAACCGCAAGTGGCGAGGTCGCTTGGACGACGGCAAACGTTAACGTAAGTCAGGCGGAAGACGCAACCACAACGGTATATATCGCTTATTTAAAGGATAGCAGCGGCAATAAGGGAAGCGACCTCGTTGCTATTTCCAACGTAAAATTTTTGCAAGGTAACGCAACCGTAACTTTCTCTTCGTCATCTATAGGCGGAACAGTCAAAGCAACTTTCGGCGACAGTGAAATAACTTCGGGTGCGGAAGTCGCAGTTGGTTCCAACGTAACCTATACCGCAACCGTAAACGACGGTTACGTATTCTACGGCTGGTTTGATAACGGCGTTTTGGTTTCCGGCGAAAAATCCTTTACAAAAACCCTTACCGCAAACGTAAATTACACTGCGGTTATCGAAGCAGCCGGCACATATCCCGTCAAAATGGACGGCAGGCTTTACACCTCTATAAACGAGGCGATAGCAAGCAGTACCGACGGCAGCGTCATAACTTTAAACGAAAGTATTACTCTTTCCGAAAATCTTACTATTCCGCAAGGCGTAACACTGTTGATTCCTTATAGCGGATCCGACGTAACCGGTACTTCTATCGGTACGACTTCCACGGGAACCGCCCGTGTTTCCTGGCTTAACGAATCAAAATATCTCTATCTTACGCTCACCCTTCCCGAAGGCGTAACGCTTACCGTAAACGGCAGTCTTATTTTGGGCGGTGTACAACACTTCCCCGACCAAAGCGGGCAAGGGCATACGAGCGGCGCATACAGCCAAATTATAAATAACGGCAGTATAACCGTAAACGGCGTAATGAAAGTTTACGGTCTTATAAAAGGCAGCGGCAGTTTAACCGCCGAAAGCACGAGTACCCTTTATCAGCCTTTCGTGGTATTAAACTACGCAGGCGGAACAAATACTTTGGACTTGTACAGCGCAGATCAATTCCCGTTCGTGCAATTCGCAACCGTAAATATTCAATGCCGTCAAACCGTACGTTTCGGTGCAAAGGTTTTGGGTATGACAAGTTTGTATTTCTGGAGCAGCGTTACCACTCAAGACGTCGTTTTGGTTGACAATATCGCGAATATAAGCGGTAAAGAAGGCAGCCTTATCTGGCTTTCTGAAGGTTCCTATATCGAACTTGAATATTCTTCAAAATCCGTAGCGCAGGCGCTCGGTAATATTAACCTTACCGAATACGGCTTAACCACGATAAAGGTTTACGGCAACGTAACCGCAGGTAATTTCTACCTTCAGGGCTACGGCAGTAAAGGCATGGTGCTTGCCCTTCCTTACACCTATAACTTTATCCTTTGTGAAGGTGCAAACGTTGTAATGCCCGCAGGCTACGGCTATAAAATCATGCCGGGCACGGTGTTCACGGTGGAAGAGGGTGCAACCCTTACCGTAGACGGGCAGTTATACGTTTACGACGGTCTTATTCAGTCGGATAAGAGTAACAAATTTTATCCGGACGCAGCCGTTCTTTCCAAGTACGGTTTCAGTAAAAGCGGAAACCTTATCGTAAACGGAACACTTAGTATAAACGGTGCTTTTGCAGGCATCGTGCAGACCGACGGAAGCGGCACAGTAAGCGTAGCCGCAAATGCCACGGTAGGAGAACAGACTATTACCGACGGCAGTACCGGCGGCTATACCGATAACCAAACAATATTCCGTCAAAGCGGCCGCATTTACGGGCTTTATGGGTATATTAACCTCGAAGCTGGAAAATCCTATAAAGGTTTTTCAAATGACGCCTTTACGCTCGAAAGTTTCACCGTAGACAGCGCGGCAAGGTGTTCGGCTCTTTCCGTAACTTTAAATCAACCGCTTAAAGGGCGCTTCTTGGAATGGGACGGAGAGAACTATCTTTCCACTCTAAAAGCCTATATCGGCGCAAGCGTGGAGGGTGTTAAAGTTGTGTTCGGCGACGTCGAAGGTATTTCCGACAAAGACGGCATGATTACGGTAAACGCAAAACTTTCCGCAGACGGTTTAGTAACTTACTACACCTACGGCTACCAAGGCTTTACCTACACCGAAGCCGTGGCTTGCGACAACCCCACAAACCTTAGTAAAGTGGTAAGCGGCGCTATTGTCGATACCACGAAAGAGGGCACCGTAACTTTGCGCGAATATGCCGATAACGGTACTATAGCCCGAGATTTCGTAATTTTCGCAGTGGTTTCATTCTATTCTCAAGAAAGTATAACTTTGCCCCTTACGGCAGACGAAGCCACCCTTACGGGCTATATAAATAACGCAACCGTACGCTCAGAAGAGTACGGCTTATCCTTAACCACCGAGTTAAAAATAGACACCGTGGAAATGGCAAACTACCGCACGAACGTTCAAAATCTTAAGAACGCTACTTCCGAAAATTTAGTCTCGGAAGCGACTTCCTTGTGGCAGGCCTTTGCGGAAATGAAGAAAGATCTTAACGCAAACGAAATTGCCTTTATAGATGAAAGGCTTTCGGCTGTAAACGCATACGCGGGCGAAATTGCAAATTCCATTTCCGTGGCTTCCGTGGTTTACGGCGACACGACCGCACAGGCAACCGTCAACTTCTTAAACGGCAGAACGGAAACCTTAACCGCAAATTATACCGCCCACGGCATGGACTACGTACGCTTTACGGTAGCAAGAGAATACCAAGGCGTAAATTACACACTTTCCGCAAACGCTATCACCGTAACGCCTTGCAAAGTTACGGTAAGTATAAATCCCGCAACTTCCGTTTACGGAAATGACGAAGCCGAACTTACTTCTGTTTGCGAGGGTTTAAAATACGACGACCTTGCCGAAAACGTTTATACGCTCACCAAAAATGCGGGCAGAAACGTAGGTATGTACACCATAACGGGTCAGTCCGTTAACCCGAATTACGAAATTACTTTCACAGGCGGCGAAAACGCTTATACCATTACCGCAAGGGAAATCACTTTAAGCGTGGCAGACCACTCCAATATCATGGAAACCACAACCGTACTCGGCAATATAGCGGTTACG
>CATZIC010000048.1 GCA_958419945.1 uncultured Clostridia bacterium
TCCTTGGTCAAGCGGTTAAGACATCGCCCTTTCACGGCGGTAACACGAGTTCGAGTCTCGTAGGAGTCACCAAATAAGTTAAAGGCGAACCCGTTTCCATTAGGAGACGGATTCGCTTTTATCGTTTATTTCAACTATCCATATTGATAAAAGCAAAAGGCATACGGATTTGCTCCGTATGCCTTATCGTTTTCTTGGGTGTACGATGAACCCTTTACCGCCGTTTAATCGTTATTTGCGGTTTAATCCCATTGGTTTCAATGGGGTTCTTTTTCTTTTTTCTGCTTTTTATTATTCAATTTTGTTTTCCGTTCGGCTTGCCATTGTTCAAATTCTTTTTGTGTTTGTTCGTCCTCAAAGAGCTTTTGAATGGCGGGCAGCAATGCTCTTGCAATAGAGTCAAGCTCATAGTCGGGTATTCCCGTGGTGTTCTTGCGCTTTTTCGTCAACCTATAAAATTACCTCCTTATCCATTGAATAGTAAAACGATAATAAAAATTATCTGCACGACGAGCAGTATCGGTGTCAGCCAGAAGAAGAAGGTCTGAAAAAGGCTCTGTTCTCGGTATTCGTTGCGTTGCTTTTCCATTACCTTGCCCGTTTCCTCAATCTCCTTTTTTACCGCCTTTACCGCCTCATCAACCGTTGAAATGCCGTACTGCTTAACCTCAGAGAACGTGCTCGAAGCTGCGCTCCTTACCGTGTTGCCCACGTCCGAGCGTATCTTCTTCTCCTCCTCCAAGATCCTGCGTATTTCCTCCGTCTGCTTCGCCGTGTAGTCTATCAGTCGGTAGGTGTGAGTTTCCGCATCGTTCTTGATCTCCTGCACTATCTCCGTCAAGTCCTCGATGAGCGTATTCTGCCGTTCTATCAAGTCGTTGCATCTCTCGTTCGATTTCGCCAATGCTTCTCGGAGCAGTTGATTGTCCGTCATATCCCGATATGCGTTCGAACGCTTCTCCAATTCTGCTATCGGCGTAGCCGTTTGTCCTGTGTCTGTTCGTGTTAATGACATTTAGTACCTCCGTTTTGGTGTAATTCTCTCCGAGCTTTCGACCTCGAATTGCTTTTTGTTTCTTTGGGTGTAAATAGGAATATTCCGTCTTGCTTCTCGTCAGCGTTACGCCGTATAGAGCAAGGTGCGTTATAAATTCCTGTTCCGTTGTTGCTTCTTGTTTCGCTTCTTCAATAACCTCTCGCAATTCTTCTTTCCAGCTTGTACCGCCTTTGAGAATGATGTGTCTTTCTTCTGCCGTTCTCTTGTGTTCGGAACGCTTGCGGAAGTCTATCTCCGAAAATCCCATTTCCGCGCCAAGTCGGTTTGTTTCGTCCTTCATTGCCGTATAATCGTTACGGGATATACGGAGCTTCTTTCCGGTTAAGGGATTTAAGGCGTTTACTACGATATGGCTATGAACCGTCTGCGTGTCGGTGTGGGTTGCAATTACGCACTCGCAATCGGGGAAAAGTCTTGCGGTTAGTTCCTCGGCAAACCTATGAGCTTCTTCGGGGGAAACATTATCTTTTCTGTCGCAGGACAGCTTGAAGTGATAATATTTCCGTTCGTCATATTTTTTGCCCTTGTTAAATCTCCGCATTGTTTCCGTGAATTGCTCGGCGTAGTCCTCGTCCTCAAAGAGATTCTGAACGGAAACATACGCAGCCTTTTCGGGATTGGTAACGTATTGCATTACCGCGCTCGGCGTGCTTTTGCTTGACTTTCCTTTGAATAGCGGCATTACGCACCTCCGAGAGCTTCGGACAGTTTTCTGTAAGCTCGCTTACACTCGGCAACGGCTGACAATATCTCTTGCTCGGTATCGTAGCCGTAGTAACCGCTTTTGACGGCTTGGTTGAGATTGTTGCCGTGCCTTTTCAGCTCGTACAGAATTTCGTGTCCGTTGTCGATTGAAACGATGGGCTTGTCCGACAGAGTGCGGATAAGGTAGTCCGTTCGGTTCATACCGCTTTGCGTGACCTTGCGGTCAAGCAAGGTCTTTTCCGCAGCCGACACACGAAAGGAATAAGCGAACGGGCGTTGTCTGTTCGGTTGTTTCTTTCTCTCGATAAGCATTTACCTCCTGTATTTTAGTGTGGGTTATCGGCTGCGGAAACGGGGGTTTGGGGGTGTCCCTCCAACGAGGCGAGCGTTTACGCTCGGCAAGTGGCTTGCCACTTGCGTACCTCGCCATAGAGAAAGCGCATACTATCCCCACACCGCCGTCAGCCACACGTCCGATATATTTGGTTGTTGCCGATATTTTAAGGCTGACGGCAAGCCTGTCCGATCTGCATTGGTATCACCTCCGTGTATAAATTTTTATATAAAACTTCGCGCCGTTGCGTTTGGCAACGGTGAGAAGTTTTTACCGCAGAAGAAAGAATGATAATGGTATCGTATCATACTAACTCCCAACCTAATGGGGAGTTTGAAAAATATTATCATATTAAGTTGCAACCTAATTGCATATTTACGAAAAATCTCCTCACTAATATAAAAGCAGTTTTTTGAGCCAAGTGACCACCCTGAAAGAGAAAATTTTTTGTTTTTCTAAAATCGAATGTATAAAAGTGCTCTCACTTGGTAGCCATTAAAAAAGCGAAAAAAGGGCAACTTTTTTGAAAAATTCTCAAATTTTTTAATTTTTACAATCGGGCGAATAAAAAGTGCCCTCACTGTATATACTGAATTTCGCCCATACGCTACGGGTGTTTTACAAAAAATTCACAAAATATTTTTTCGACAAAAAGAAAAAAGCCCGAAAAATAAGGGCTTTTCGGACTTTTTAAGATTATTAAATTTTTTCAAAAATTTGGTTGTGGAGGGTGTACGGCTATTTAGAACTGCGGAATTTTTTGCGTTTTGCTTCGTTGAATTTCCTCTGACTACATAGCATATCGTATTGGAACATAGCGTCGCGTTTTGTAAAATTCTCATCGAAGTCACCGGGAATGAACTTATATTCTTCCCAATGCCAATCACGAAAGCCGCAAGGGTTGTCGGGATTATACAAACGGCGTAAGGTAAGCTCGTTTCGCTTGACAGTCTTATCCTCTCCGAGATAGGTCAGAACGTTGCCTTTTTGCTTTCCCGTATCGGTGAACACGGGAGTACGGGAGATCAATCCTTGTTCCTCGAATTTCTTTAATATCTTTTGTATCGTTCTGTCGGACACAGCGAGCTTTTCCGCAAGCCACCATACCTCAACCGATTTACCGCTATTGGCGCGGATAAAATTGAGTATAATTTCTTCTCTCTCGGCAGGTGTCGGCTTTCTGATTTCGGGTTCTATGTTATCGTCATAACCGTCATATTTGAGCTTGCGTTTGTCAACAAATTCAACGTAGCCGTATTTTCCTCGGCGTTTTGGTTTTCGTTTCATATTTCCTCGTTATATCCGTTTGTTACAGAAGCGGTGAGCATTTCTGCCCACCGCAGTATTTTTTGTTTCAAGTCTGTTCGTGTTTCTTCGCGTAGCAGGCTTTTTATTTTTAGTTTTTATTCAGCCGTTGTAAATTCAACGTCCCAAACATAACGATATATCCAAGTTTTCGTGTAAGAAGATGCATTGCTTATATATGAATAATAGATTTCGCCATCTTTGTAAAGATATCTATAAGCAGATTGGCTTTCTACATATGCAACGCTGTTAATACCGCCCTGATAAACTAAAACGTCTAAAAGCCAAGGTTTAATTATCGTTGTATAAGTTGTTTCTGGTATTTTCGGGAATCTTGCCCCAACAGGCTCTAAAAGAGCCAAAAGCGCAGTTTCACCGTATTTACCTTTCACGGAATAATCGTTATCGCTTACAAGCACCGCTTTTCCGTCCGTAACTTCCCCAACCGTCGAAACGTAAGAATTTCCGTCTTTTGCAACGTAGGTTACTTTATCGCCAACGCTCCAAACGCTTGGCGAAACAGTTTCTTCAATGGCTTTTCCACAATGTAAGCAGGTATAGTTTTTAGTTGAAGTCGGCGCGGTTTCAGACCAAGTATAAACGTAAGAAAATGTTTCCGCTTCGTGCTTACCTTCCAAGCAGTTAATTCTATTTTCAAGTTCTTCGATTTTGTTTTGGAGTGTGGAAACAGCACTATTCAATGCAGTTATATCTGCTTTAATAGCAGTGATTTCCGTTTTAATACCGTCAATTTGTGTCTGTAATTCTGTTTTTGCGGTTGCAATATCGGTTGCAATCTTTTGATTGAACGTGCCGTTATTTGTTTCGATAGCTTCATTGATAGCAGCGGTATAGGCGGTTGTAAGCTCGCTCTTTGCAGCTGCAAGAGCCGTTTTCTGTTCCTCGATTGCCGCTTCAAGCGTATCGTCCGCGCCGTTCAGCTTTGTTTCAAGATCGGAAAGCTTGGTATCAATTTCTGCAATCGTGTAGTAACCGTCTGCAAGGGTGGTATTTACCCATTCTTTCATACCGTTTTCGCTTGTAGAAATAGCGGTAGAAAGCGCCGTTGTATCAACAAGGGTGGTAAGTGTAGTTTTAATGTTTGAAATTTCCGTCTGTATCTCTGCATACTGTGCAAGAGTAGCAAACGTAGCTTCTGCCCAATCCTCCGTTTCGGAAAGCTCGGTGTTTACATAGTTTTCAAGGGTTGTGACTTTGCCCTCAAGCTCGGTATCTTTGCTTTTTAATGTTTCAATGGTTGCCTTAATTGCCGTAATTTCTTCTGCCGCCAAAGTGTCATTCGCTTCAAGCTCTGTTGCCTTTGTTTCCAAAGCGTCTATGTAACCGTCAAGGGCGGTATCGACGGCTTTCAGATCGGCAATAGAAGTGTTGATTGCGGTGATCTGCTCGGAAATGGGAGCGATAGCGGTGTTTACGGTTGTATCAATATCATCTTGGCTTGCACCACATCCTGCCAAGCCGAATACCAAACAGACACAAAGTAAAAGCGCCATAAGTGTTGTTGTGAGTGTTTTTTTCATTGAGTTTTGCCTCCAATTTGTTTTTTGTTAATAGAGTTTGTTTTGGTAGGTACGTAGTAGCTACCAAAGAGGGATATCCCTCTGCGCGTTTTTATTTTATATTTTACTTTCAAGATATGTAAGCATATTATCAACAACGCCCTGCGCTATGATCTTCCAATCGAACTGCTTAACAAATTCAATGGCTTCCTTAATTTTTTCATCGGGAACACGGTATAAAAGAAAGGTGGATTCAAGGAATGCGCGAACCTTTCTTTCCATTGTGAAATATATATCGCAAGGTACGGACATATGATTTCTCATTACTCCCGCCGAGGAAATTTCACGCTCATAAAAGTCCTTTGTTTCCCAAGTCGGTTGATATTCCTTGAAAATATGCTCCAATTTTTCGGTTATCGTATGATAGATTACGGTTGAGGAACGAGGCAAGGAATACGCCACGTTATACATTTCCCTCATATGCTCGCTTGACTCCGCTATATAAAGCTGCAAAGTCGTTTCGGCTGCATAGAACAGGATTTTATCCTCGGTCTTACCTTTCAAAAATTCAGTTGTCGCCTTAAACTGTCCTTCCAAAACAAATGACACAAGCTCACACACAATATTTTCCTTATTTTTGAAAAAGTAAATAACCGAACCACGATTGACCTTTGCTTCATCTGCAATCTTCAAAATAGTGGCTTGCTCATATCCGATCGACAAGAACAACTTAGCGGCGGCGTGTAATATTTTGCTTTTCACGCTATCAAGCTCCAATGCTTGATCTGCCATTTCATCACCCCTTTGTGTAGTAGTGTTTACCTTGTTGTGTGTCGCAACACAATTTGATGGTATAAGTATAGCATACATAATAGAATTTGTCAAGATTTTCGTAGCAAAAAAAGCATATCAAAAAATAATTTGTTAATAATTCAGAAAACAAGTTGACAATACCTGTTTTTCGTGTTATAATAAAACAAAAAACTACATAGGGAGTGGTTTAATGAAAAAAAGCACAGTTGTGGCAGAGAGATTGAAAAAGTTGCGTGAGGGATCGCACCTATCGCAAGCCAAGCTCGCTGAACAGTTTGAGGGAGTAATGCAAAGCGCAGTTTACCGCTATGAAAGCGCAGAGTCCTTCCCCCCGTATAGCGTGCTTATGCAGTATGCGGATTTCTTCGATGTTTCCCTTGACTACATTTTTGGAAGAACGGACAACCCACAAGGCAAGCTCTATAAGCACCAACCGAAAATCGTTATCGAGGACGAGCGTATGCAAGACTTTATTGAAATGTGCTTCGACCCGAACACCGAAGCAAATGCCAAGCTTAAGCAAGCCCTGTTATCACTATTGGAGGAACAGAAAAAATGAGAGCAGTTATATACGCAAGATTTTCTTCCGAGAAGCAAAACGAAGCGAGTATTGAAGGTCAGCTTCGTGAGTGTCTTGATTATGCGAAATATAATGGCATTGAAGTAATAGGTGAGTATATCGACAGAGCCGTTTCCGCAAAGACGGACAACCGCCCCGATTTTCAAAGAATGATTAAGGACAGCTATAAAAACGCTTTCGATACCGTTCTTGTTTGGAAATTAGACCGTTTTGCCCGTAACCGTTACGACTCCGCATATTATAAAAACATACTGAAAAAGAACGGCGTTCGTGTGATCTCCGCAAAAGAAAGTATATCGCAAGGCGCAGACGGCATTTTGCTTGAGTCCATATTAGAGGGCTACGCCGAGTATTATTCTGCGGAGCTTTCGGAAAAGGTACGCCGAGGAATGACCGAAAACGCATTGAAAGCGAGAAGCAACGGCGTTCGCGCTCCGTTCGGTTATTACGTTGACGAGAACGACCAATACCAGATTGATGAGGGCAAAGCCCCTATTGTAAAAGAGATTTTTACGCTCTATGCCGACGGAAAGAAGATAACGGAAATCGTTGAAATTATGAAAGCCCGTGGCGTTCAAAATCGCGGCTACACGATGAATTATAACGCTATCTTCCGTATTCTTACCAATCGCAAGTATATAGGTGAGTACAAATTCGGTGACGTGGTTATTCCTAACGGAATGCCCGCTATCGTTGACGAGGATATTTTCAACAAGATACAAGCCCGTATGAAGCGTAACAAAAAAGCCCCTGCTATGCACAGGAGCGAGGACGATGTGATTGAAGAATTGGCAGACCGTATTTTTGACTTGCAAAACTCCGAAACTCACGCTTCGGTTTCTATTCAAGCACAGATTGCCGAGGTTGACAAAAAGCTGAATAACCTTATAGAAGCTATGGCGCAAGGTATTTTCTCGCAAGCTACGAAAAAGGTTCTTGACGATTTAGAGGAACAGAAGAAAAACCTTGAAATCGAGCTTTTCAGAACCGAGGTTAAAAATCCGCTTCTCACAAAAGAGCAGATTTTGTTCTCGCTTTACAATTACCGCAAGTTAGACCTTACCACTACAAACGGCAGACAACGCCTAATTGACGGCTTTGTAAATTCGATTTATCTCTATGACGACCACTTTATAATCACTTTCAACTACAAAAATCAATCCAAAACCGTGAGTTTTGATGAAGTAAATAGTTCGTCTTTAACATCAACGGGGTCACCAGATGGTGTTGTAACAATTTTGTTACAACACTTTTTCGTTTTTGTAAAAATATTGCCGAAAGATATGCCGATAATTATAAAAACATATAGCGAATTGCAGAGACGCAAAAAAGGAGCCCGAAGGCTAAGCCCAAGGGTTCCTTTTTTATACTTTTAAACAACTGCCTATTAAAACGTGCGGTTGTTAATTGCTTTGAGAACTATTTCTCGATTTTTTGTTCGGGTAAAGTTCTATTACCTAAAACAAGGGTGTAACCGACATTCTTTAGTACGGAATCGCACAAAGTCTGACGGCTGTCGGTGTCGGAAATAAAGGATTTCGCTTCGACGTTTACGTTTCCTAAATCGATATTGCCTTTGTTTGCTGCCAAAACTATCATGCCTTTGCCTTCGGTGTTGGTGTTTATAATTCTGCCAAGCACGTTTGTGCCGGTTGCTTCGTCATACATACCGTCGTCGATAAGGGTAATGCCTCTATCGCCGTTATATCCGTTATAGGAATACAAAACGAAGTCAAAGCCGTTAAGGTCAAGGTTATGACCGTTAAGGTTTAAGGTAATTGTTTCTGCGCAAATGTAGATATTTTGCGTTAAAGTTACGTCTTTATCAAGGGTTATTTCTGCGAATGCGAGTGACTTACAGCAGTTATATACACCGTAGTGAACGTACATTCCGTTAACTTCGGTTTGCGTGCTCCACCAACCGTCATGCTTATAGTACGTGTCGCCTTCGGTCATACCGCAAACCTGACAAACGCTTACGGTACCGTCTTCTACGCAATTTTCACCTAAGCAGGTGGTTACAAAATCATGCCTTTCGGAAGTATCGTTCTGCGTCATAGTCCACATACCGTTTTCTTTGTAGAAATGAATGTAGGTTTGCGTACATTCAGCATGTTTATACCAGTTGAGGTTCATTGACGTGCCGTCGTTGTTAATATTAACGCTAAGCGTATCGTCGCCTTCAAAGTAGAGCTCTAAGTGGTCTTCGCCATATTCGTAATGGTAGATATCCGCACGACCGGCTATTCCGCTTAAAGAGGACAAATCATAAGGGATTTCGCCGAGAACTTCGGAATAGTCCGCAAAGGATTCGTCATAGTGGAAATTATATCTGTCAAGCTGACCGTTTTCGTAATAATAGTAAATATTACCATAGTAGCTCTCGTTTCCGACTGTGCTGAATTCATATCTCAAGACGTTCATATCGCCGCAAGCGGGGCAGGAACTAATTTCTTGATGGATATAGCTCAACTGGCTGAAGGTATAAGGAGTTTGCATAGTACCATTGGCTTTATTAAACCAAGAATTTGCGGTTGCCTCGGTTACGTCGCTTTCGCCGTTAAGATTCCAATGAGACCAAGTACTTGTATAGTGATGTCCTTCGAATGCGTAAGTAACGCTTGTAATCCAGGTCATTTCCTCGGTCTTGTGGTCGATGACGCCGACTTTTATCATAACGTTTTGTTTACAACCGTTAGCGTCGTGAGTATACCAGGTGTACTCATAATATTTGACGTTACAGGTAACGCACATACGTTCTTCCAATCTGCCGTAATAGAATCCTTTCGTATCTACGCCGAGTGCCGCTATGGTATTTACGTCACACTCTACGCTATTAACGTGTTCCATATCGTGGTTTCCCGCTTCTTTGGATATATAAGTATATCCGCAGCAAACGCAGGTGCTCTTTGTGATCGTGTGTTCGGGATAACCGGCAATTTCGATACTTTCCTGTATCTGGTGGTGAGACTGTGTGGTAAAGTTATTTTCCTTTCCGCAGGTAGTACAAACGCCCATTACCTGTATGCCGTCTTCGCAAGTAACCGATCCCGGCAACAATTCTGCGGTGTAATCGTAAGTGTGCGGCGTATCACGCTGTGCCTTTTTGGTTTCTACGTTGTAATAGAAATTAAAGTACATTCCCCCGTTTTGGGTCTCGGTACGCTGCTCGCCTGCGACGTTATAATAAGTCGTGGTAACTTCGCCGAAGGCATTAAGGCTAACGGAATACCAGTTAGTACATTCTTGGCTATAAGAAAGTTGCAATACGTCCATAACGCCGTTATCTGCATCGACTTTCATTTGTTTTACCGCATATTCCATACCGCTAATTTCCGATTGAGTCAGAACGTAGTAAGCGTTTGCGCCCTCTTCTACGTATTCGATGGAATATGTTTCATTATTCCAATAGGTATAACTGCAGGTTAATTTGCTAAGGAAGGAACTATCACTGATTGCGGTGTCTTCGGTTTCAACGGCGGTGTTGCAAAGAAGATGAGCCACACCGTGAATCATGCAAAATTCGGTATCGGACGTGGTATAGTTGCCATTACTGGGTTTGACATAATCTTTTTTACCATTCATTGAAATGCCGAACATAGAACCGTCGAAGAGGTATTCAACGTCAAAGCCGGTCATCAAACCTGCTTCATCGAGAACGGGTGCGAAATCAAGATTGAAGATAGTGTCTGCCGCGACGAATTCTTCGCCGTTCATGCCACCAACCAAGAGGGCTACGGTAGCCTTGTTTTGTACAGACCAATCCGCCGTGAGTTGGAATACGGGTGCGCCATCACCGAGGTTTACGTAAGCAACCAAGGTGCTGTTTGCGATATTCCAAGTAAGGTTAATAGGCATTGCGGTTTCGCCTGCGGGAACCATTACGGTCAAATTGCCGTTTGCGTTGGTTGCAGTAAGATCGATAAAGTTCTGGATACCCATTGCGCCGACTTTCAAGGTAAACTGTCCGTTGAATGCGGTTGCAACGAGGTTAACCATTTCGGTTTGGGTTACGACGGTTTCGCCATTTTCGCTCTGGGAAGGAACTTCCATACCGACGATAAGACCAAACGTTCCACTCTGTTTGTCGGTGTATAGGCTTCCGTAATATCCCATTGCTTTGCCGCTTATCTGTACGTTGTTTGCATTGAAGGAAGCGTTAATTTGCGCAACTATTGCGCTTGCCTGTTCGTATATAGCGCCGAAAGAGAAACCTTCGGTCATATCTACGTTAAAGCCGAACTTCTGATCGGCAACGGTTACTTTAACGTCTGCCATAAGGCTTCCGTCGGTAGTTATTACGAGTGAAACTGCGTCCTTGTATTTGACGAGCATTGCGCTTACCATATCAAGGAAGGTAGGCTGAGCAGGTGTTTCTTCTGTAGGAGTTTCTTCCACTGCTCCTTCTGCAAGAGGCTTCTGTTCGGTGGGAACGGTAGGAGCGGTTTCGCCTGTTGAAGGAGTGCTGGGATCTGCGGGTTTTGGGTTAGCCTGCATTAACATCGTCAAAGCGTCGTTTACGGTCATTTGATCCATCATTACGATAACCTGGCCGACCATCTGTTCAACCATCTGCTGTGCTTCGGCTTCGGTAATGCCCTGCGACATAGCGATAATGCCTGCAAGTTTCATATCGCCCATGGTGGCGAGCATCTGCTCCACGTCTATAGGCTGACCGCCGGAGATTTGCGCAACGGTTTCGATAAGTGCGTAAACGTCCTCCATCGTTATGCCGTAAGGTGCCAACAGCTGACTGATATATTCTATTGCGCCGTTGACCGTCATATCGGGGACGAGGGTTAAGGTTTGCTTAATGGAAGTACTTGTTCCTTCGCCGATAACAGCGTCCGCAAACTGCGTCAAAGTCATTAACGCATATTTGTTTAAGGTGCTTTCTACCTTTGCAAAATTAAGTGTATAAGTGGTTACGCCGTTTTCCGCGGTAACTTTATCGAAACAATTTTTAAGGATAAAGTTTACCATCGTCGTATCGGGCGCTACGGTGCCGAGGTTCTGAAGTGCTTCGGCTATCGCAAGAATTTGCTGCTGGATTTCCGTGGTGTTAATCTGAACTTCTTCAAGCGTGGTTAATTGCATCAATAAAGAAGCAACCATTTTTACGGGCTGAGGAACGTCGTTTGAGTTCGTAAGGTACTCCATGGCCTTTTCAATATTTATTATAACGTTGCTGTCGCCGTCGGTATCGCTTACGTTCAAGCCGTAAAGTGTGTCGTTTTCAAGAGTAAAATAAACAGCATCCTGAGCGGTAAAATTGAGTTCCCGAACTTTCGCAAAATCCAAACTTTCAAGATTGTCAAGTTTCGCAATCTTACAAACCATGTTCATGGAGCCTTTAACGTTTTGAATGTCGGAAAAGTCGAACTTTAAGTTAAGCTGTTCAAGATAGTAAACTTCGTATACAACTTTCGTGCTTTCCAAAGTATTGTTTACGTAATTGTTTTCGGTGACTTTCTGAACGAACGTCGTTCCGTCAAGGTTAAAGAATACGCCTTCGCCGAAAGCTTGCTGTAACATTTCGCCAAGACCGGGCACGGTAATGGTTGTGCCGCTACCTGCGGGCAATACCTCTAGGTAACTATCACCGCAGCGATTGCAGGTGTATTTGCCTTCGCCGTTTTCGGTTTCGGTCGGGAAGGTTATAATTTCATAACTATAGTCGTGGCCGAGTGCGGGTAGGTATTCTCTGAATTCGTCACCGCAATCGATACAAGCGTAAGTCAATTCACCGGCTTCCGTGCAAGTAGGCTCGATGGTATTAACCACTCTGTATACGCAGGTGTGCGCGAAAAATTCTTCGGCTTCGTCTTTGGTAATGGTTTCGGAAGTAACAGTGTCGGATACGTTTGCGCCGGTAACGGTATCAACAACCTTTACGCTTTCGACGGATTCCGCAGATTCAACGGTAACCTGAGTGTCGTTTGCGCCGACGACTATGTTCTGTACGGTTGCGGTTTTGGTAACTTCTACTTTAGCGCCTTTGGCGGTTTCCGCTACGACGATATTTGCAACGCTTCCTTCAACCTGTACTTTTGCGGAAGCTTTCATTTCCACTTTAGATACGGTCGCGTTATTAGCAACGGATACGTTAGCGGATTCATTGCTAACCGTTACGCTGTTAACGTTACCTTGAACTTCTACTTCAGCAGGGGCTTTAAGGTCGATTTTTAAGACCTCTGCGCCCTCTTTAACGCTTACCTGTAAGGTTTTGCCTGCGGCCTGCGCCAAAGTTTCTTTAACGTCGAGTTTTGCAACTTCGCCGTAAATTTGAACGTTTGCGGCTGCGTTAACGGTAAGGTCGCCTTTAACCTTTGCTTCTTTAGCAACGTTAACCTTTGCACCTACTGCGCTTTCGCTGATGGAAAGATTCGTAAGTTCTGCGCCTTTGCCGACGTCAAGGAAGCCGTTACCTGCAAGCGTTACGTCGAAAACTTCGGATTTTTCGATCTTAACGTGAGTGTCGGATTTTATAGTGCAGTTGCCGCTGAGCGTGGAATTGTTCATTCTTATAGTCTGGCTTGCAGCTTCCATTTCGAAGTTAACGTCTTCGGAGACGGTAACGCCTTCGAATTCAACGTCGCCGTTAGGTACGGATACGTTTACGTTTCCGCCCTTAATCGTGCCATTTTTAAAAGCTACCAGGCAAGCCTCTTCGCTACTTTCGATAGTGAGGGTACGGCCGTTAAGGTCAAGCGTGTGGCCTGCAAGATCCAAAGTAGTGGCATATTCAAGTTTAACTTCGTTTTTGCCACCCTTGCCTGCTTTTTCATCTGCGTCGGATAAGGTGTAATCACCTTCTAAAACGTAGGTCGCAAGTTTCGTGTAGAAAATGCTGTCTTTTGCGGCTTGGTCTTTATTGGAACCGCAGCCTACTGCGCCGAAAATACAAACGCAGAATATTAAAGATAACAAACCTACAACAGAGATCTTTGCAAATTTTTGAGTTTTTGCTTTCATAGAATTCCTCCGTTAATTAGTTTACGAGATTGATAATACGCGCGTGCAACCTTCTTTATTGCAATTAGGTGTTTTTTGGACAAATCGCTATTTTAAGATTAAGCAATTTTCTAATCCGTTTACGCCCGAAAGCTATTGCCATTGCATGCACGCAAATACAGCAGTAATAGTGTATTCTAATTTATTTATTATGTCAACCTTATTATCGTATAAAGTTAAAATATATTCCTTATAAATACAAAAAATATTCCAAAAAACGACAACTCGTTTTGATTAAAACGTCTGCCGAAATATTGCAAAAAAACATGGCTTTTTGTTGTAATTTTTGCTAAACTTAGGAAAAAGTCGGGCTATAGGCCCGTTATCGCATGTTTTGCAAATTTTTATAAGTGTCCAAAACCATTAGCGCTTGATTGTATAGTCGCAAGGTTTTGCGGTTACCTCCACCCAAGCGGGCGTAAATCCGCTTTTTATAGCGTTTCTTACCGATTTCACGTTAGACCAGGCAGAACAGTAAAAAGGAACCTTTCCATGGTCGAAAGTAAGCAGCGCAAGGCGGTTAGTAAGTGCCGAACCTACTCCACGCCCCCTATAATCGCTAAGTACGTCCACGCCGATTTGCCACATATCCTCGCAATCGGCAGAGCACCCGGCTAACCCAATAAGTTTGTTTTTATCGTATGCGCCCACGGCAATTACGTCCAAATGCTTTCTGTCCGAGCAAAGCGCGTTACTCCACTTAGGAAGATATAAATTTGCAAACTCATCCGGATTTAAAATGCGAAGTTCGTATTCGCAATCTATCTGCGCATTAAAAATTTTATCTTTATCCGGTAAAAAGTAGTCCGCCATGTGGTAAATTCGTGCATTCCGCTTTTTCAAAATATTGTTAAGTTCGTATAAAAGCGGTGTTTCGAAAAAAGCGTAAATGCTTTTTTCGGTGCTTAAAAATTCCTTAAGCTCGGGCAAAAGCCCCCTTTCGGCGCACGCAACGATATTGTTTCCGTATGAAACCAAGTTTAGAATATGCGGAAGCGAAAGATATTTTCTCGCATTAACGGACGGCAACGACTCTACTACAACGTTTTCGGTTTTTAAAAAGTCTTCAGGTTGGCAGCTACAGTCATAAGCCGACTGCTTTAACGCTATTTCTTTTATTCTATCCATAATTTCCTTTTTAAGCGGAAGCTTGAACCATTTTCGGTAATAACCAAGGCTTCCATTGCTTATAAATGGCAAACCTGTCTTTACTTATGTCTTAAAACTACATGCCTTCGCATAAGCGGGTAACGCCGGTTAAAAATGACGCCTCGCCCACGCGCAACGTGCGAATTCCACCGTTGTCGTAAATCACTTCGGTAACGGAAGCGTTCGGAACCCACGCCACATCCTTCATTTGCTCAAGCGTTGAGCCCTGCCAATAACATTGCATTGCCCGCAAAAAGCAGCCGTGAGTACATATAAGCAAAGTTTTTCCGCTGTTTTCCGTGGCAATTTTTGAAACCGCGGCAATCGCCCTTTTTTGAAGTTCTTTGACCGATTCGCCGCCTGTACAGCACGAAAGGCCTATATCGCTATGCCACGTAAAGTAGTCGTTAGGATAGCTTTCTGCGATTTCCTCTATCGAAAGCCCTTCCCACTTTCCGCCGTTGATTTCACGAAGACTTTCGTCTTCTATAATAGGAAGGTTTAGCCCTTCCGCAGTAGGCTGTATCGTTTGGCATGCGCGCGTTAAATCACTTGAATACACGCCGTCGATTTTGTAATTTTTAAGTATAAACCCTTTGAGTTCTTCCGCTTGCTTCAGCCCGAGCGGCGTCAGCGTTACGTCGGTATGCCCCGCAAAAAAGCCCTTTTCGTTGGCCTCGCTTTGCCCGTGCCGAACAAATATCAATCTTATCATTATTTATTGTCCTTTTGTTTTACCGCTTAATTGTAACATATAAAATTTGCACCTTTTTCTTCATGCAGGATACTCATGAGTTCAATTAAATCCTGATTTGAGTGCAAGACTTTTCTTTTTTTCACTACAATTTCAGTTTGTTGGTTTAAACAACTTGTCAAATAGAATCTGATTTCGTTGTGTCGCATTTGTAAGTAGTTTTTTGTAAGACATTACCTCCATATAAGCTTTATGCACAGGATGATACATGAAATAACCTTCATTATCAGGTGTAGAAGTAAATCCACGATCTTTACACACATTTGTCAATGAAGTAGTAATATCCGCAATAATGTAAACATAAATTGGTAAATTGTCTAAATGCCCTGAAATAATCCTTCCATTTTTATCTTTTGCCTTCCCCGACCTAATTAGAGTAATGTATTCCAAAACCTGTTGAATGGGATTGTCACTAGCATTATAATTATCACGCATAGGTCGTTTGAACTCAATTATTGTCAACG
>CATZIC010000049.1 GCA_958419945.1 uncultured Clostridia bacterium
TTTGTTTGTCGGCTATCTTAACAAGCATTTTTTCATGTAACGCTTTAAGCCTACGTGCGTAAGTAACCGCTATTTCACCCTCCGGCGTAAGCTTAAAATCCCCCTTTCCACGCAGGAAAAGGCGGGCATTACATTCCTTTTCGAGTTGGCTTATATGATTGCTTACCGCAGGCTGGGTAAGGGATAATATTTCCGCCGCTTTTGTAAAGTTTTTACATTCCGAAACCACTAATAAAGTTTCGAGTTTTACGTCCAACATAAAAAACTCCTTGCATAAATTATATTTATGGATACCAAAAAATATATAAGTTGCATTTTTGATAAACATAGTATATCATATCTAACGATATATTTCAAGCGCCGATAAAAACTTTTGAAAAGCTTTTTTAAGCAAAGCGGTGCGAAGATAAAAAATTACCGATATAAAACCTATAGAATATCGTCCTATTATAATATGGTTTTATGCGACAAGGAGGGATAAATGCTTAATTCATTTTACGAAAGACTCGGACAGCAGTCCGAAGTTGCGGTCATCATTATTTCCATAGCCATTATGCTACTATGCGGCTTTTTGATGACAAGACTGACAAAAAAACTTAAACTGCCTAACGTTACGGCGTACATAGTGGCGGGAATACTTATTGGTCCGTTTTGCCTTAACCTTGTGCCGAAAAGTATTATCGACGGAACGGCATTCCTTGCGGATATTGCTCTTGCGTTTATCGCTTTCGGTACCGGTGAGTTTTTCAAGTTTTCTAAACTTAAAAATAATGCGGGTAAGGTTGTGGTAATAACCCTTTTCGAGGCTTTGACAGCTTCGCTTTTGGTTTTCGTGCTTACGTTTTGGATTCTTAAATTAAATCTCGCTTTCTCAATAGTGCTTGCGGCCCTTGCTTCCGCTACGGCACCGGCTTCCACGATGATGACAATTAGGCAGACGGGTGCAAAAGGTGATTTTGTGGACACGCTTTTGCAGGTGGTTGCCTACGACGATATTGTTGCGCTGCTTGCGTACAGCATTGCAATATCCATTGCAGTATCCTCTTCCACGGGGCAAGCGGTGGGATTTGGCGATATTGTACTTCCCATTTTGAAAAATATCGGCGTTTTGCTACTTGGCGGCGTTTTCGGGCTTTTGATGAAACTTCTGATACAAAAAAAGCGTTCCGACGACAACAGGCTTATTATCGCAATAACGCTGCTTTTCGGTTTTTGCGGCATATGCGCATGCGTTAACGTTTCGCCGCTGCTTGGCTGCATGTCCATGGGCACGGTTTACGTGAACGCTTCGGACGACGACAAACTGTTTAAGCAACTTAATTACTTTAATCCGCCTATTTTGCTTTTATTTTTCGTAAGAAGCGGACTTTCTTTCGACCTTAACGCTCTTATTAAACCTTCAGGCTCAATCGGCGGTGTTTCACTTTTGACAATAGGTATTCTTTATTTTATCGTGAGAATCGTCGTAAAATACGGCGGAGCATTTTTGGGCTGTCTTTGCACGAAAAAACCGAAAGAAACAAGAAATTATTTCGGGCTTGCGCTTATTCCGCAGGCAGGCGTAGCGATAGGCCTTGCGGCAATCGGTGCAAGAACCCTTGGCGGAGAGTCGGGAAGCGCTTTGGAAACGGTTATTCTTGCTTCAAGCGTTCTATACGAACTTATCGGACCTGCGGCGGCAAAACTTTCACTGTATCTTTCCAAGTCTTATTCCAATAAGTTAGAGGACCTTGTTCCGCTCGACCCGCTCGAAAAGTGCGATAATAAAGAGAGCAATTCGCTGGAACTATTGATAGAGCGTATTCAGAGAATTCAGGTAGAATTAGCGAAAGAAACGGAAAACGAGGAAGAAGTTGCTTTTACGGAAGCGGCGGAAGAATTTACGTCGTTTGAAAATTTACAAAAAAGATTAATTACGAAAAGTAAAAAACTTAAATACGAGGTGAAAAATAATGATTGATCCTATTGCTAAAATATTGGGCGAATGGTCGCAAAATCTTAATGGATTTAGTATATTATTCAGAATAGTACTGTCGGTTGCACTTTCCGCAATTATAGGTTTTGAGCGTTCAAGTAAACGCCACTCGGCAGGGTTAAGAACCTTTATTTTGGTGTCGCTTGCAATGACGGTTACGATGCTGCTTGACGAATATCTGAGCGAAAAAGCAGAGGCGTATATATACGTTTTGTCCTGCGCGGGCATTATCGGTGTTGCCATAATAAGCGTACATTCACTGCTTTTAAGTTCGAGAAGTCAGATAAAAGGACTAACTACCGCCGCAGGGCTTTGGGCCTCCGCAATAATCGGGCTTACGATAGGCGCAGGATACTATACCGTAACTATGATATCATTCGTTGTACTTATCTGTTCGCTTACGATATTCCCCGTACTTGAAAGATACCTTAAAAACCGTTCCAACTACTTTGAAGTGCATCTGGAACTTAAAAACAGCGGATATCTTCAGACCTTTGTAAGTACCATAAGAAGGCTTGGCCTTAGAATCGACGATATCGAGGCCAACCCTGCATATGCAAATTCAGGACTTAGCGTTTACTCGATTTCCATTTCGATAAGCAGCCGTGAACTTAAAAAGTATAAGACGCATTCGGAAATTATAGAGGCTTTAAGAAGCCTTGATTACATTTATCATATCGAGGAAATGTGGCTTTAATCGGCTTATAGACCGACTTTTTGGCATTTTTATATTGGTTTAGCAAAAAAAGGGATAACTGCGGTTATCCCCTTTTTTTAAATCATTTTATTTATCATTTCTTTTACTTTGTTAAGTTTTTTCCCGTCGTAAACGTATGAATGTCTTTCTTTTGTGAAATTTATGCTTCCACGTTTTTCATAAGCGTATCTTGGGATAAGCTGTACGTGGTAATGATTGTTTAATCCATCGCACATAGTACACATATACACCCTTTCACACTTATAAACTTCCTTAATAATTATCATAAATCGTTTTGCAAATCTGATTATTTTTTCATTTATATAGTCCGATGCCTCGCTTAAATCATGATAATGTTCTATAGTAGAAATGCACATATGCCCGTCAGCTCTTGGATTGCCCACAAAAAAGCACTCGATATCTTTATCTTCATAGATAAGCTTATCGGAATTATCTCCGTACAATGCGCCGTTATGTTCACGGTTAAGGCAAGTCGGGCATATGCCCAGGTCTACCAATTCCCCCGTTGATAATTTTAAAAGTTCGCTATCTTCCATATCTACCCCTATTTACAGTTTAAAATCTGCAATCTATTATAACACAAATAATTGAAACAGAAAAGGGTTGATATCGTAATATCAAACCCTTTTTGGTCGAGGTGACGAGACTCGAACTCACGACCTCTTGGTCCCGAACCAAGCGCGCTACCAAACTGCGCTACACCTCGAAAGCAGTGGTTATAGGCGGAAAACCGACCTATAGACCGACTTTTTATATTCAGCCAACCCAATATACGTAATCGTTATAAAAGGTCAAGCCTACTTTTAAACACATATTACGGGACTTATCATTGCCATCAACAATATGACAAAACGGAACGCCGCCCATATCTAAACAATAATTTATGTCCCTTATAAGAAGTTCAGATCCTATGCCCATACGGCGGTAAGGTTTAAAAACTTCCAGCAGACCCATAGATAATTCGCTATGAAACCCTATAAAGCCTGCCATGTTGCCGTCAACGAAAGCGGAAAACATACCGCGATCCTTTATTGCCGTCAAAACCTCTTCATAGGTCATGGGCAAACGATAGTTTTCCAAAACAGCCTTTATATTATAATCTGTAGCAAGCATTTTGTCAATCGATATTTCGGGATTTTCGGGTATTTTTTCCCTTTTATTCCAAAAAGCTTGATAGCACTTTTTAAAAACGCCGATTTGGAATTTCTCGTTTATTATGCGAGCGGTCTCTTCGTCCGTGCACATTGCGACTTTTACGCCGTCTATAAGCGATATTACTTTATCCCTTACGGAATAATCGTTTAAACTTATAAGCCATATTCCGTCGGAGTTTTTAACGGCGACTCCGCTATCCGATCCGTACATGATTTCGGCGTTTTTATCCCGTTTTAAAACTTCTATAAGGCAAACGTTTTTAGCAAAATCCTTTGATAATAGGCTTATAGCCTCACTTTTCGTCATTTCAGTTTTTCACGCCCCTAAAATAAAGGTCTTTATATATACCGTCCGGTTTGGACAGAAGTTCTTCGTGCGTACCTCTTTCCTCTATTCCCTTTTCGGTAATAACTATAATTTCGTCCGCATTTTGGATTGTGGATAGTCTGTGCGCAACGACGATAGTTGTTCTACCCTTAGAAAGTTTTTCAAGGCTTTCCTGTATCTGAAGCTCGGTTACGTTATCCAGTGCGCTTGTAGCTTCGTCCAAAATAAGGATTGGCGGGTTTTTCAAAAATGCACGGGCTATAGAGACCCTTTGCTTTTGTCCGCCGGAAAGTTTTACTCCCCTTTCACCTACGTAAGTGTCGTAGCCGTCGGGAAGTTCCATAATAAAATCGTGAATGTTAGCAAGTTTTGCGGCGGTAATTATCTCTTCGTCGGTGGCATTAAGGTTTCCGTAAGCGATATTTTCCTTAACGGTACCGCCGTATAAAAATACATCTTGCTGAACGATGCCGATATTGCTTCTCAAGTCCTTTAAGGAAATATCTTTAACGTTTATATCGTCGATATAAATACCGCCTTCGTCTATATCGTAAAAGCGTGGGATAAGGTTACAAAGCGTGGTTTTTCCGCCGCCCGACGGCCCTACCAAAGCAACCGTTTCGCCTTTTTCGATATGCATGGAAAGGTCTTTAATGACAAGATGCTTTTCCTTAGACTCGTCGTCGTCATCTTTTAGGTAGGTAAAACTTACGTGGTCGAAGCGGATATCGCCGTTGAGTTTTTCAATTTTTACAGGCTTTTCGGCGTCCTTTTCGGGGGCGATTGCCATAATCTCCTGAAAACGGTTGAAGCCTGTCAAACCTTCCTGCACCTGTTCGAAAAGGTTTACGAAAGTGCGGATGGGGGTTATAAGCATGGAAACGTACAGAATGTAGCCCGCCATATCCCCTGCGGAAATAAGATCGTAACAGAAAAATACTCCGCCACAGGCCAAAGTTACAAGGTACAATATATCTATGCAAAGGTTCATTCCCGTGTGGAACTTACCCATAAGTTTGTAGTTCTTTTTGCGGACGTTTTTGTACTCGTCATTGGCGTTACTGAATTTATTTATTTCGTGGGATTCCGCCGTATACGACTTGGAAACACGAATGCCCGACAGCGAACTTTCCACACTTGCGTTGATTAAAGCGGTTTTTTCACGCCCTTCCTTATAGGTGGAGCGCATATCGTGGCGCAGCCTTATAACCACTATAAACATTGGCGGAAGAAGTACGAGCACCACAAGGGACAGCCACGGATTTATTGTGAGAATCATTATAAGTGCGCCGATAATGGATATCAGCGACAAAAAAATATCTTCGGGGCCGTGGTGGGCAAGTTCGGAAATTTCAAAAAGGTCGTTCGTAACCCTTGACATTATGGAGCCGACTTTAGTTTCGTCGTAGTAGGAAAAGGGCAATTTTTCAAGGTGAGTGAAAAGTTTAAGGCGCATATCCCCTTGAATACGAACGCCGACGAGGTGTCCCCAATAGGTTACGCAATAATTCAGAACCCCTTTAAGTAGGAAGATGCCGAGCATAACAGCCGACCAGATCACTATTAAATTTATCTGCTTTGTGGGAGCGTAATCGTTCATAATCTTCCTTGCAATGTAAGGATAGATAAGATTGCACACCGCCATTAAAAAGGCGCAGGTTAAATCGAAGGCAAAAAGTTTTGCGTGCGGTTTATAGTATTTAGCAAACGCGCCTATTGATTTTACAGCGGAATACTTCTTTTCAGAACTCTTTTCCGATTTTGTCATAACGTAATACCGAAAAGGACTTTCGAGGTATTCGGTTATGCTAAAAAAGCAGCCGCAAATATCACGAAAATCCGTCTAAAATTATTATTTACGATTGTACTATAACACAAAATTGCTTTTTTGTCCATTTTTTTCGTCGCTTATAATTATAATATTTGACAAATAGCCTATATATAAGTTATAATTTTTGCGTTTTCAGGATAGAATTTATTTAATTTTAAGCTGCTTTCGCGCTTTATTTTAAGCGGTTTTCGGCTTAAAGTTTACGCTAGACTTCTTCGAGGATTTTATGAAAAGAGAAGACATAAGAAATATTGCAATTATTGCGCACGTCGACCACGGTAAAACCACGCTTGTCGACCAACTTTTAAAGCAGAGCCATATCTTCCGTACCAACGAAGTGGTTCAGGAAAGGGTTATGGACTCCAACGACATCGAGCGTGAAAGAGGTATTACCATTCTTGCCAAAAATACTTCCGTGCATTATAACGGCGTTAAAATCAACATTATCGATACGCCGGGGCATGCGGATTTCGGCGGTGAAGTGGAACGTATTCTTTCAATGGTTGACGGCGTACTTTTACTTGTCGACGCTGTGGAAGGTTGCATGCCGCAGACCAGATTCGTTCTAAAAAAGGCGTTAAACCTTAACAAAAAGCCGGTTGTCGTTATCAATAAAGTGGACAAAGGCGGAGATATCGACGCAACTTCCGACGGAATTATCGACCTATTTTTGGACCTTGGCGCAAACGACGACCAACTCGATTTTAAGACCGTTTACGCTTCCGCAAAACAGGGTTGGGCGGCACTGTCACTCGACGCACCGAGGACGGATATTACCCCGATTTTCGATACCATTTTATCGGAAATTCCCTGTCCCGAAGGATCGGTGGACAAGCCGCTTCAGCTTATGATTTCCAACATTGACTACGACGATTACGTTGGAAGAATCGGGGTCGGCAAAATCATAAGGGGCAAACTTACCCAAAACCAGCAGGTTTCAATCTGCCGTACCGATGGCACTGTAGTTCGTGCGAAAGTTTCCTTCCTCTATCAGTTCGAAGGGCTTAAACGTGTGGAAGTTCCGAGTGGCGAAATGGGAGATATTGTTGCGATTATATGCTCTGAAAAGTTAAATATCGGCGAAACTGTCTGCACTGCGGACTATCCCGAAGCGCTTCCGTTTGTTGCAATCGACGAACCTACCATTTCCATGATGTTTATGGTAAACAACAGTCCGTTTGCAGGAAAAGAAGGTAAATTCGTTACTTCACGCCACCTTCGCGCAAGGCTTTTTAAAGAGGTTGAAACCAACGTTTCCATGAGAGTGGAAGAGACCGAATCCGCAGACACCTTCAAGGTTTACGGCAGAGGCGAACTTCACCTTTCCGTACTTATCGAAAATATGCGGAGAGAAGGCTACGAATTTCAGGTTTCACGCCCCAAAGTTATTTATAAAGAGGTAAACGGCAAGTGCTGTGAACCTATGGAAGACCTCGTTATAGAAGTGCCCGACGAATTCGTAGGCGCGGTTATGAATAAGATCGGCGCAAGAAAGGGCGAACTTCAGAATATGAGTATCAACCCAAGCGGTGAAACTAAACTTGAATTTAAAATTCCCTCCCGCTGTCTTATAGGTTATAGGTCCGAACTTTTGACGGACACTAAGGGTTTTGGCGTTATGAGCCACGTTTTTGCAGGTTACGAGGAATACAAGGGCGATATTCAAGAACGCTCCCGCGGTAGCCTTGTGGTCTTTGAAACAGGCGTTACCACCCAATACGGACTTTTCAATGCCCAGGAACGCTGCGTGCTTTTCGTCGGCCCCGGCCTTAACGTTTACGAAGGTATGATTGTCGGCGAGAACTCTCGCGAGGACGACCTTGCCGTGAACGTGTGCAAACAAAAGCACTTAACCAACAACAGGGCGAGCGGCAGCGAAGAGGCGTTAAAGCTTGTGCCGCCTACTACGCTAAGTTTGGAACAGTGCATGGAATTTATTGCGGACGACGAACTTTTGGAAATTACCCCGCAAAATATCCGTTTGAGAAAGAAAATTTTGTCCAAAGAATTACGTATGAAGGAATGGGCAAAAACGCATAGATAAATTTTAATTTTTAAGCCAACCGCTAAATTTGTGCGGTTGGCTTTTTCGTCCCCTTTTGAATTTGCTTTTACATAGATAAAAACCCACTTTTGCTATTTTTGCAAAAGTGGGTTTCAGTATTCCTTTCTGCCACATAAGTAATCTATGCTGACCTCAAAATAATCGGCAATTTTCCAACATTCCATAATGCTCGGATAGTTAAGCCCCTGCTCCCAACGGGACAAATTTGCTTGACTTGTTCCGATTTCTTTGGCAAGTTGCCGTTGGGATAAATTACGCTCTTTTCGAAGTTCTGCAATTTTATTGTTGTCGAAATTGTTTTTCATATTATTATTTTATACAAAAATGTATCAAAATACTTGACTAATACATATTTGTATCATATAATGTTGACATAAACTTTATTGGAGGTTTTTAATCAAATGAAATGTTACTATTGTAACAGCGAAGACACTTTTTTAATGACAAATGGTGAATATATTTGCCATCATTGTGCTGACGAAAGACATTTAGTTACTTGCACCAAATTAGGGAAAGTTATTGCAGATCCCGAATTTTATTGCGACTACGTATGTAATGACTGTATTTATGAGGAGGAAGACAAATGAAAAAGATTATTACTGCTTTGCTTTCAACTACGTTGATATTCGTTATGTGTTTAGGGTTTGTTTCGTGCAATAACAATCAAACTTTAGACAATAACGATCAAACTTTAGACAAGAACAAGCAAAATTTAGAATTGACTGAGTACGAGGTTGCTCTATGCAGAGAATCCAACTTTATCTATAAAAACCTTATACTTGAAATCAAGGGCATGGATTCAGAGCAAATTCAAGCGTTAGATATAACCGCTGTATCAAAAAATGAAAATATAGCAACAATCGTAGGTCTTAAAATCCATTCAAAAAATATAGGAACAACTGAAGTTGTAATCTCGTACAACGATAAGGAAGCAAATCTTAAGGTAAATGTGCTTAGTGTCTTGGATTATCTAAAAATAAAAATGGAAGAGGGTACATTTAGTTCATATAAAACGCAATACAAACTTTGCACATGGTTCTTAAATCAATTATATAATTTCAAAAATCCTTCAAGTGTGGAAATTTTAGAAATATATGTGCATGAAAACAGTGAAAATGAAAGCGACGGGTTCGCTATAAAATTGAGGGCTCAAAATGGTTTTGGCGGAATGAATATCGAAAATCTTTATCTAACTTCATACGGATTGTCCGAACTAGGATTCACAATTAGTTCAGAACCTTTGTATATGTTTGCCCGCGGTTTTAGCGGAAGTATCGATACTGAATACATAAACCTCGCAATTGAAGAAGAACTAAATCAATAATAATGATTGACTAATTTTTATTATTACAACGGAGTCAAATATGAAATTATCTGAAAAAATCTTATTTGTGGCATTTTTGGCTATTGCTATAGTTTCGGTAGTATTAGCTAACAAATGCGCAAGCCTGGATACCTATACCGGAATTTATGTGGCACACGAAATTTACGGTGGCGACGCCTACACAGGCATACAACAAGCATCTGCTGACACAGCAAACAATATACGTGCCGCAGCTGGAACAATCGCAGATATATTAAAGGATATAGGCAGTTACTTCTTTACACTTGTTGCAACGATTTTTGGATCTTTGAGCATATGTAAATTTATAAAAATTATAGAAAGTGCAAAAAATAAAAAGTCGGCGGATCAAGCGGAAATTACCTCTTTGGAAAGTAACGCAACGAAAAATGCGTAAATCCCCTGTTTATTTTTAACAATTTAATAAAAAAACACCGAAACTAAGGCCCCGATATTTACGATATCGGGGCTTTACGTAATAAAATAAAAAATTAACGTTGTTTTGCTTTTATCACCTTCGTCGATGTCGCGACGAAGGGGGTAAAAGGTAGAATGGAGATTATTAAAGCAACTTATCCCCTTTTTCATTGCAAGGCAATTTATTGCCGAAGTAAAACAATGCTTTAGTGTCTGGATTACTTTGCTCGCAATGACGGTTGATAACTCGCCGTGAGATTTAAGTAAGCAAAAAGCCCGTAGAATTGCGGGCTTTTTGCATTTATCAAACTAAACTAAACATAAGTTTATTAAACTGAACATAAGTTTATGAAACTATATGATTTTTAGTTTTTCTTACCGAATAAGCGGCGGACGAAAGATGGAACGTCGCTCTTTTTTTCCGGTTTTACGTTGGTTTCGGGAAGGTCGTCTTCGGGGAAATCCGATTCCTCTTCAAAGGAAGGTTCACGCATTTCTCTTACGGGTTCCTGCGGACGCGCCCTTTCGGGGAAAGTAGGCTCGTAAGGTCTTTCCCTTTCGTAAGCGGGAGCGAAAGGCTGATCGCTCGGCGCTTTGTCAAAGCGGGATTTGGAAATGCTCATATACTCTTCTTCACCCGAACGGTTGACAGGTTCCCTTAACGGAAGTTCCGGACGGGGTTGCTCGGAGCGAGGCTGTTCTGGGGCTTCTTCGTCTACACGTTTATCAAAACCGGTCGCGATAATGGTTATGATAATTTCTTCCTGAAGGTCGGGATTTACGTTCATACCGAAAATGATATTTGCGGTAGGATCGATGATTTCCTGTACTCTGTCAGCCGCCTCTTTAACCTGCGACATAGAAAGGTCTTTTCCGCCCGTAACGTTCAGAATAATGCCGTGTGCGCCTTCTATAGTGGTTTCCAAAAGCGGACTTGCAACCGCCTGACGAACGGCCTCTATAACGCGGTTTTCACCCTTTGCTTTACCTACGCCCATGTGCGCAAGACCTTGATTTTTCAAAATGGTTCTGACGTCTGCAAAGTCGAGATTAATTAAAGACGGGGTTGCGATAAGGTCCGCTATACCGCAGATGCCCTGGCGCAAAGTGTCGTCCGCATACTTAAGTGCGTCTACAAACGGCGTGTCGGGGGGAAGTGCTTCCAAAAGTCTGTCGTTAGGTATTATGATTATGGTATCAACGTACTTGGAAAGATTGCTTATACCCTTTTTGGCGTTCTGTTCACGCTTTTTGCCTTCGAAATGGAAGGGTCTTGTTACGACTGCAACGGTAACACAACCTGCGTCCTTAGCGGTTTTTGCCACTATCGGCGCAGCGCCCGTACCCGTTCCGCCGCCCATACCGGCCGCTATGAACAAAAGGTCTACCCCTTTAACCACTTCTTCAAGCGCTTTTTTGCTTTCTTCTGCGGACTGTTCGCCAACCAACGGATCCGCACCTGCGCCAAGACCTTTGGTTACGCCCGCACCTATCTGTATCTTGTTTCTATCGTCGCAAAGCGACAACATTAATGCCTGTTTATCGGTGTTTACGGCTACGAATTCCGCCGTGTCTACGCCGAGTTCTATCATTCTGTTTACTGCGTTGGAGCCTGCGCCGCCCACGCCTATTACCTTAATTTTTGCTACGTTCGATTCTGAATACATACTTTCTGTGTCGGAATAATCCGCCTCCTCATAATTCTCGTATGTGCGATAATAGTTTGCCTCTGCCTGCCTTTGTGCTTCTAACTCGGCTTGTCTACGCTGCTCTTCAAGCTCGGCTTGCCTTTGTGCTTCTAATTCTGCTTGTCTGCGTTGTTCTTCGAGTTCGGCCTGTCTTTGGGCTTCAAGCTCGGCTTGTCTTTGGGCTTCAAGCTCGGCTTGTCTGCGTTGTTCTTCGAGTTCGGCTTGTCTTTGAGCTTCTAACTCGGCTTGTCTGCGTTGTTCTTCAAGCTCGGCAAGTCTGCGTTGTTCTTCGAGTTCGGCCTGTCTTTGAGCCTCTAATTCAGCAAGTCTACGCTGTTCTTCGAGTTCGGCCTGTCTTTGAGCTTCTAACTCGGCAAGTCTACGTTGTTCTTCGAGCTCTGCTTGTCTACGCTGCTGTTCGAGTTCAGCCTGTTTACGAGCCTCTTCAAGTGCGTTTAGTTTTTCCTGTAATTCCCGTTCCTTTCTCAAAAGTTCCTCTTGTTGAAGCCTCATAGCCTCTTCAAAAGCCTGCTTTTTTTGAAGTATTTCAAGTTCGAATTGTTTTTGAGCCTCTTCCCTTTCTTTGCGTGCGGCTTCTTCACGCTCACGCTGCATTAACGCCTCGCGCTCGGCTTGTTCACGCCGCTTCTCTTCTTCTTTTTCGGCACGCTCTTTTTGAGCACGCTCTGCATCTTCTCTTTCTTTAAGCGCCCGCTCTACCGCAAGACGGATAAGTTCAGCCTGGTCTATAGCCTTGGGCGCCTCGACTTCCTCAACTTCTTGGGTTTCGGGTTGGAGTTCTTCCGTTATTACTTCAGTTTCTTCGGTAACTTCTTCGATTTCGTCGAATTGTTCAGGCTCTTCCGTTTCTTCAAGTTCTTCCGTTTCTTCGGATTCTCCTAAATTATCGGTTTCGAGTTCTTCCAAAACTTCGGGAATCTCTTCGGGTTCTTCGTATTCTTCTGTAACCTCTTCGGTTTCCTCTGCTTCAAATTGTTCGGTTTCGTAACCTTCGGGCTCTTCGGATTCCTCTGTTTCCACCAAAACTTCGGTATCTTCGGATTCCTCTGAATCTTCAATTTGTTCGGGTTCTTCGTATTCTTCGTAAACCTCTTCGGTTTCTTCAAGTTCTGTTTCCTCGATTTCTTCTTTCTCGATTTCTTCGGGTTCCGTTTCTTCAGACTGTTCGAGTTCTTCCGAATCGGATTCTTCGTAACCGTAATCGTCGGTAACCGTCGCTTCTGAAACCGCGGTATCTAAATGAAGTTCGGCCTCTCCGTCCTCGTTAAGATAAACGGTGTAATTGGAAATATTTTCCGCTTCCGATTCTTGCGAATCCGTGTCGGAATAATCGGGGGCTGACGTATAGGGATCTTCAGCCTCTTCCCTTTCACTGTCGGTATCTTGATAGTCTTCGGGTTGGTCGTAATAGGAAAGATTAACCGGTTCCGATTCTTCAAAATCGGAGTCGGCTTCTTCAAATTCTTCCTCAAATTCCTCTTCAGATTCGGGTTCTTCGGGTTCGAATTCTTCCGTTTCGTCCGCTTCGGGATCCTCGTTTTCAACCAATTCTTCAGAAACCGTTTCATTTTCGGGTTCTTCAAAATCTTCGGATTCTTCGGAAATTTCTTCGTTCCCAAACTCTGCTTCGGTTTCGTCGTTTTCAACTAATTCATCCGAAACCGCTTCGTTTTGGAATTCTTCGTTTTCGAGCTCGTCCGAATCTTCCTCGAAATCTTCTTCTATTTCAGGTTCTGGCAAATAGGTAACGTTTAATGCTTGTACGCCGCCTTCCGTTAGCGTGCCATAGCCCCCTTTGCCCTTGCCGAATTTATGCTTTTTCTTGCTTGTATTCTTGCTTTGATAACGTTGTTTAGACATAACTTCCCCTTAATGTGACTATTTTTTGAGTGATTATCAGTACAACTTTTTATTGAGTGCGTAATTTAAAACCGCAAGACAGGAACTGTCGTCGGGCTTGGACATATACGCAATTTTCGGGCATACGATATTTACGGGCATTTCGATTCTTCCGGATAAATAGTCCGCACCGCCGCGAAGGTATGAAATTCCGCCGCCGGTAAGAGAAACCGCCACGTTATGCGGAAGCCTTACACGACTGTTTAAAATGGCTTTGTCGAAATCTTCGGCAATTTCGTCTATTACCGAACGTGTGATTTCGTTAGTTTCGGCAACGGAAAAGTTAAACTGGTTGTCTCCGCTTATTACTACGTAATTTCCGCTGTCGCCGTGAATGCTTAAATTGATTTTTCGTTTTAATCTTTCGGCAACGTCAAAATCCACGCCGAATTTATCGTAAAGATATGCGGTTATATTGCCGCCGCCTACGGGGAAAGCCTGCGTGAAAAGCGCACCGTCCCCCGATACTACGGTTAAAGTCGACGATAGATATCCTACGTCGAAAAGAATTTGCGTACTGCGCCTTTCTTCACGAGTGAAAAGCAAACTTCCTTCCGCCAAAGGTACGGGCAAAAAATGTACCTTTTTAACTTTTAGTTCTTCCATAAACCTGCGCATGGAATAAAGAAAATCCTTTCTTGCCGCGAATACGGATACGTATGAAGAAAGTGACGAAGTGCGTACCCCTATTACGTCGTCAACCCTTAAAGAGCCGTCGATGAAAAAGCAAACGCCGCTTCTTGAAATGATTTCATAATCGCCCGTGTCAAGCCCACGGCAGGCACCGTCGTAAAGTTCCTTTAATTCTTTATCCCCTATACGCCTTTTACGATTGTAAAAACTGCGCTGTTCGGTGTTGATTAAACGCAAAAATTGCCCCGGTACGCCGATAAAAACCTCGTCGAGGCGGGCTTTTGCCGAAGTGGATACGGCATTAAGCGCATCTTCCACCGCTTTATACAGTTTGGCTTCGTTGA
>CATZIC010000050.1 GCA_958419945.1 uncultured Clostridia bacterium
TCAACGCATTAAATGGAACAGATAAAGGTGTATCATTGAAAGCAAGGCTATGATGATAAATTGCTAAATCTGTTTCCTTTGTTGAATCTGTTTCTATGGGCTTTTGCGATTTTAGAGTTTTATCCGATGCCAAATAGTAATGATATGCAAGCTTTTCATCAATAAGCCAGAGATTCATTTCATCATAACTCAAATCATCCGATGTCGTTATCATTGGACATATAAGCTTATGCACGACTTCCTCTAGACTATATTTTTGATTGTCTGGACTTTGATTTAACGCATTATCAAAAATATCTAAAATGGCCTTCCTCTTAACGACATATTCCGTCAAACAGCTTTTACCAATGGCGGTAACTCCTTCCATATATGCTTTCTTCAAATTCTCTATTTGAGTAGCATCATATTTTTTTGCAGAATCAAACAATGCCTGCCCAGTTTTAGCAATTTCAAGTTCCCATTCTTGTTGCTCCCTATATAGGGCAACACTAAGTTTTTCATCGTTTAGTCCATTTTGAATATGTGAATAAAATCCTGGTCTGTGCTCTCTAAGCAACCTGTATTTAGGAGCTTTGGCATTAATGTAATTATCTATTTTTTCTTTCTTTTCTTTTTCAATGGTTTCAAGATCGGTTTTTAGATAAGCCTTAATAATTCTAACAACATTTTCCACAAAAGTATCAAACGTAATGTCCGTAATACCTCCTCCCAACTTGTCAGTAGCGGGAAAAATAAGCTCTGTTCTTTCAGAATTTACAAGCCCATTTAAATAAGGTGATGTTATATAAGCAAAATACCACTTTTTCTTACCATCTTCGCTTGAAATATTTGACTGTAAGTTCTGAATAAATTTGCGTAAATCAATTTTCGTTTCCGTTGTTCGATTGTCTGCACAAAGATATGCTTTATTGCTGTTTTTCACGATAGATGATTTAACATGATAAATTAAAAATTGTGCATCAAAAATCGAGAACTCCGCTTTTTGCACTTCATGTTCCGCACTTGCATCATAATAATCATTAACACATATCGTACCATTAAACTGGTCATTAATGACTATTTTAGGCATTGATTTTGTAATAAAATTTATAAAAAAGTGCTCGATAATTAAATCGCATAATTTAGCTAAATCCGTAGGAAAATCTTCTGCATAGTGAGCATAAATTTCGTTTAACTTTACAATCGTTTTTTTATCGGCGCGCACTTCTATTAGTCGTTCATTTTGCAATTCATTCATTGGATAAAAGTCAAAAGTACGTTCAAAACGTCCTTTCTCATCATATACAGAACATATTGACACATACTTAAAAACTTTAAGACAAGTGAAGCGCCCAACTCCCTTGCCACCATCACGCAGCTTATGATCGCTATAACAAGTCAAAAAAGAAGCAAAGTTGCTTGTGGTAAAACCTTCACCATTGTCTATTACAGTTATACTTTTGACTGCAGAACGTCTTTGTTGTTCTTCTTCTGAAATTCCGATTTCAGTTTGATAGACAAAATCACGTTCTATATCAATGGTAATTTGTCCATTGGCTGCATGTGATTGTTGGATAGCATAAATAGAATTTGATATTACTTCAAATAAAGCTTGATAACCTTTTTTAGCATCCAACCTAATCTCTTTTACCTTTCCTGCGACGTTTGTTGAAAATTGTGACGCCATATTTTATCTCCTTAAAGTTTGGTTTTTACCAATAATTTACTTGCGCTAACAGCAGCTTCTTTAATCATATTACAATATGTGGCATTAAATTTTTCATTAATTAGTTTTTCTTTATCAAGGGATAATTTATCCGACACTGGCGATATTTCATATTTTCCACATAATCTTTGTTCAATTAAAAATATGGTTTCCATTAGATTTTTGCAAAAACTAATATCGATTATTACTGTAAAATCAGATATATATCGCACCTTATAAAAATAGTCTGATACTAATTTTATTTGATCTACTAACCAGCTGATTTCTTGTGCCGAATAATATATTTTTAATGCCGTAATTATACAATTTTTAACCTCATCTGGCAATTGCAAGAACAATTCATAGATTTTATGTCCTTTTTTAAAACCGCATTGACATTTCACCAGCAATGCTTTTAAAGCTAATTCACTAGTAAAAGCAGTATTAACTATATAAGGCAAGTATTTTTCGACAGATTTAGCTTTAACGTAATCATCCCATAATAGTTGCGAAGCATAATAAAATGATTGGCAGGTTACAGCTAACTTTATAAATTTGGTATATGTTTTCTTATCCATTTCGTTCACATTTCTTTTATGCCTTTCTTTTTGATTTTTGTGTCCTGTCCATTACAGTTGACTTAAATGTTGCAATTACATATCTTCTAATTTCTTCAGTCAACTGCAAATAATCAAACACTATTTCATCTATATTCTTATGCAATTCTTCTTCAATCTCATCTAAACAGTTTTTTGTCTTGCGCGATGATGCATCATTAAAAAGGGCTTTTATCTTATCAATATTGGTGAATTTGTAATATAAAGGCTTTTCTTTCAAATCAATAGCTTCCGCTTTTAACATTCCGCCGCCTAAATTTTTGCGCCCAAATTTTTCTCTGATAAGCCAGCAAATAGTAGAGTTGCAGAATAACCACACTCTAAGTAAATCATCCTCAGAAGTATTGAACGATCCGTAAATATCAACTCCGCTGTCCGAAAAGCCTTTTATTGAATTATAGGTGCAGTAATGCTTTTCTCCAATGCCCCGTGGCATTATAAGTTTAGGCCTATCCTTTCTGGTAGCTCTACTGTCAAACAATTTAATATTTGAGTTTTTAAAGCTTGCCATCTGGTTGTTTTGAAGGGTAGCATAATCTATCAAATAAGTATCACAAGATAACCAATTAAAATTTCCGGTTTCATCTCTGTTCATAAACGGAATGACATTATCTCTCGTAAGATTCAACCTGCTTATATCTGCCTCATGTATTATATGGCTATCTCTATCTGTTAAATTCAAACCTTGTCCAATAGTTAATCCAACTTGAGATAAAGTTTTGCCGTAAGTTTTTAATATCTCTAATAACTCGAAGAATTGACTATCGGAACTAAAATAAGCTCCCCATTTTAATGAATTATTTCCATCGTTTCTTTTCTTTGTAACTCTTAATTCTTCGTTATCAAGTTTATCAAACTCAATTCCAATAATAGCATCTGCAAATTGCTTATGGTGGGTTATAAAACAAATATCATTGGAAGTAGCTTGTTTGCCTTTAAAAAACGTTATTACAGTATTGATGTTAGCATTCTCAAAATATTTAAAATCGGTATCTACTACGGATACAACTGAAGTCTTGGATAACAAAAACTTTTGAAACTTATGTCCGTATTCATTATTTAGCCAACCATTAGACGTAATAAAAGTTATAATCCCGGTATTAGCTACAAATCTTATCGATGATTCTAAAAAGTACACCAAAAGGTCTGATCCACGAGCTACTAAGCCAGATAAATTTTTAGGATATGAGCCTTGAATTTGCTTTTGCAACCGGTCTTTTAAATCTTCGCTAAAATTAGGACTTCTTGATTCTACATAAGGCGGATTAGCAATGACAACATCAAACCCATCTTTTATACCAAACATCCATTCAGAATCAAACCAATCGGTAGGTTCATTTTTGAACGGAGACCATCTATAAAGTAACTCATAACGTTTAGAAGGAAGTTTAGAGTACTGATCTATGGTTGCTTGCAACATTCTTTTCTGAATATCGCTAAATTCTTCACGGAGTTCTGCTTTCCTTTCGGAATCCGCATTGAAATATTCATCTCTGACAGCTTTTAATTCATCTATGTGTGATTGATTTTCAAACATAGACAATTGTTGCTTATTTTCATCTAATTTAATTAATGAATTGGCAATAATGAACTTAAATTCAAGGCTTGGCAGCGGTTTGATGCCACGGTTTTCTTCGTTATCATAAACGGTTTCTTCTATGACAAGCGAAAGGAAACAACGAAGACGGGCGATCTCAACTGCTATAGGTTGAATATCTACACCGAAAATAGAATTTTGTATAACGCTCAATTTGCGTATATAATTTAGCGAGCCGGCATTAAACTTCTTTTCAAATTCCTTTTTAAGCAACAAGCTTACGTTTTCAGTTGCTTTATCAAGCCACAAATTGGCATCGGGATCGATTTCTTGCAAAATATAAACTATCTTCTGCAACATACCTATGGGGAATGCGCCAGAACCGCATGCAGGATCAAGAATAGTAATAGTGTATAAAGCGTTTATTATCTTTTTCTTTTCCATATCATCAAATACGCCTAAATGATCATCATCTTTGGAATAGCTGATTAACGCTTTTAATTTAACTTCGTCAATTTCCGTTTTGGTTTTCAAGTATTCGAGAATACTATTGTCAACCATATAATCGACTATATCACGCGGAGTATAAAAGCTACCCGTGCTCTTTTTTGCGTTTTCGCCCGTTTCGGGGTTTATCTCCGCCAACAAGTTCTCAAATATTCTACCCAACATTTCGGGATCGATAGATAACTCAATATCATAAGCGGTATTTTCGTCAACGGTAAAATTGTATTCGTTTAAAATTTTATAGAAGTAGTCAAACCATTCATTAGGAATAGTAACCTGCCCATATTGCCCCGTTTGTGTAGCAGGAGAATACTTGTATTGGTCATCGTGGTGCGGGCTAAATAAGCCGCCGTTTAAATAAGGAATCCGGTTGTAGACTTCTTCTGTAGCAAATTTATCTTTTCTTCTGCGTTGATTAGTATTGAGCAGTTCGAAAAATAGAGGTTCTAATACGTCGTGATAATAGTTGTTGCTGTTTTTGATACCTTTCAAAGATAGAATACTGTCGGGAATAAGTGGAATACCATTTTCGCTTTTCTTTTCTTTCAAGAACCAGCAAAAGATAATTCGACCTATTAAACGCACAGCAAACTCGGCATATTTGTTATGACTTGTAACCCCATATAAATTGAGTTCTTTCTCATAATGTCTGCCCTCACGTTCCCCGCCAACAAGTTTAGTAAATGACAACGCAATCTCGTTATAAAATTGCTTATTTACAACCTCGACAGAGAAACGCTCTATAAGTTCGTCTAATGAATTGACTTTCCCTTTCCCGATAAGGAACTGATACGCCGTTTTGGTTTTAGTGCCATATCCCAAAGCGTAGGAATAGCGGCGTGGATTGGATAAAACTTTTACAATTTTATCTCCATCGAACTCGTATTTGCTTGTTAAAAGGGAAATGCGATAGTTTTTTCTATCGGCATTAGAAAAGGCAACCAAGGCGTTATTTATTCCTTGACCTCTCAATATACGGAACATTTCCTGCGTAATAGTAACACGCCTGTTTTGAGTGTCTGTGTTTAAAATAACTTCATAAACACTTATATCGCATTTTTGAGATATGCCCAATAAGGTAACTTTATTGAAGATACTGTTATTAAACTGAACTTCATGCTTATCGGGCACAAAATCAGGCAACAAAATATCGTTTACAACATAGGTGAAGTTATCTATATGATATTCTTTTTTGAGTACTTCTTCGGCTTCTTTAATTGTCAGCATGTCTTAAATCCTCTGTGAACATGATTATTTCGGTTTGAGCGTCAATACTTTCTACTTTGGTTTTTATTTGAATAATATAGTGAACGGGTATTCGCTGTTTTAAGTCTGTTACGATTTCAGTTATAGCGGGCTTTCTAATATTAAGTCCTGCCAAGTATTTCAATTCTCCGTCGCTCAAATCGTCGTAAGACTTTATAACTTCGAGTAAATCAGAGATATAATCTTTTTCAGCCGAGCAGGCTGCAAGAAGTTGTTGCAGATTAAAAATAGCCTCGCTCTTACGTTTATCAAGCTTTATTTTCGGATAAGGTTTGCGGATTTCGTCCCGAAGAATAGCAAATTTTTTATCGAGCGATTCGTCAAACTCATAACCTTTTTCTTCGATAGAAGCCTGAAAGAGTTTTAAAACCATTTCCGGAGAAACAATTTTTGCCTCTGAAGCCTCATCGTCTGCAATCGCAAACAACGAGTTATTACCACGCTTAGCGAAAGAAATAGCAACTTCTTCTTTTTGTCCCTTACGAACTATTCTTGCTCTTTCTGGAATTTGCTTTATTTTATCCAGTAAATCCACGTTGTGTTTTACACCGTTATAAATATTTCTAAATTCCACATCCCAACTTTTATCGCTATTTTCAGCGTCAGCTTCTTCATACTGCTTTCTGAAATAGCTTTGTAAAGTTTCGTCGGGAGTAAGAGTGCGCGTATCACTACCGACAATATTGTTTATTAGCAACATTTTAAGCGTGGATATGCCTTTGATAAGCGTGGTTTCCTCTCCGATATCCGTAGGGAAGAAGTTGAAGATATAAATCTTTTCAAACATCTTCTTGTTTATACGATTAATACGCCCGATTCTTTGAACGACGCGGGTAGGATTATAAGGAATATCGTAATTGATTATTACACCCGCACGGTTTAGGTTGAAGCCTTCACTTAAAGCATCCGTGGCAATAATGATATCATAATCATTTAATTGATCTGCTTGCTTACAAGATGCATCGAAATTCCTTTTAACGACGGTTCTATCAATTTTGGTCGCTCCGCCGGTATAAAGTAATGCTTTAAATCCGTCGCTTGTCAATCTTTCGTGGACGTACTCCGCAGTATCTGCATAGGTAGAAAATACTACAAGTTTGCGAGAAGGGTATTCTTTCAATAAAGTTTTTATCTTCTTGCTTATTTCATTATATTTCGGATCTTCGCCAACCTCATCACCCTCAAACCATTCTTTGTAAATAGTACGTAGAAGTTCGATATCGCTTTCAACTGCAACAATAAAATCGTTTTTGAAAAGTTTCCGTTCAAAAGGAATAGCCTTTTTCTTTATCTTATCGATATCTATTCCGTCTTCAGCAATACTGTTGATTTCATCAAGTGTTTCTTGTATTTCCTCATCGTCAGGGTCGGGAAGGTAGCCGCTTTTCTTTATGGGTACGTAACCCTTTTTCCACCACTTTGTAATATTTTCATAAGAGGATAGTATGCTTTCCAATGTCGATTTAAATGCAGATTTAGAACTTTCAAAACGCATGACAAGCAACCTCTTAATGAACATAGCCAAGTTGCGCTGTGATAGCTGGATGTTCATCTCGCCGAATAGTTGTCCATAATCTTCCATAAACGCTTGCGGATTAACGAGATAAGCGGAAGGATTATATCGAGCGCATATAAATTTGTTGCTTAATAAATCGAGCGTATGTAAGTATAAATGTCTTATATCTCCCAAATCGTATTCAACCAATTCCGGACCGACAACTGTGGGAAATTGTATGCCTTGCAATTTTAGGTCGTCGGCATACTCGGTTATTTCTTGTAGATCGATTCGACTACGGCGGACAATAACGGGATCTATTAAAACACGAAGTTCTTGGCTTAATTTATCTAATTCCGTCTTTATTTCACGTGTTAAATTTTTCTTACCTTCTTTCTCTAATTTATTGTACCTTGCAATAAGTTCATGGAAACGTACACTTAGATTATCCACGGAATTAATAGTGGAACGGCTGGGCGTTTGGAAAAGTTTTATAAGAGCGAACAAATCCTGCGGACGATTGTTGTAGGGTGTCGCCGTAAGTAATATAACTTTATTTTCAGCGTTAGAACGCGTAAGCTGGTGCAATAATTGGTAGCTATCGCTTAATTCGTTACGATATCTATGCGCTTCGTCAATAATATACAATATAGGGTTGGGGTCAGTAGCGTAATTGTCATACAATTCTTCAATACGCCCGCTACTGCAAACTCTCACTCCGCGTAAGCCAAAATCCTGTTGGTAGTCATTCCATTGGTCAACCAAGTGCGGAGGGGCAATTATAATGGTTCGTTTAATATTAAGGTTGTATGCGATTGCAGATGCGATTATGGATTTGCCCAAACCTACGACGTCGGCTATAATTACTCCGTTGTTTTTGTTGATACAGTCAACGCCGTATTTTATCGCATCCAGTTGATACTTTAAGTTTGAAAATTTACCGTCTGTAATTTCATTTGGACTGACAACTTTATTTTCGTCCATTGAAGCATAAAGCTCAAAAAGGATACGGATAAAAATATGGAAAGGAGAAGGTTTTGCAAAAAGCCACAACTTTTTTTTGACTTCATCTACAAATTCCGAATTGCCGTCTTTTACGCAAATATCGATAGATTTACTGTCATTCCATAGTGTTTCGAAATTATCTTCATATTCGTCATACTTTACATTGTCGCTAAACCGCTCGTTCATTTCCCCTTGTCCGCGTAAACCGTTATAAGTAAAATTGGATGAGCCGGTAAAAACAACACCTTTTTGATCGCCAAAGCAAGAGTATTCATATTTATTGGTTAAAATGTAAGCCTTTGCATGATTGGGTGTTCCCGTTAATCGGATTTCAAGAGAACCGTCTTGTATTTTCGACAAAAACATCTTGAATACAGCTTGACTATCGGTAGAGTCAAATTCGTCCGATAATGCAGACTTATTAAACATATCCACGAAGCTATCAATGTAATAACTCTTTTTTTGCGAGTTATTAAGTCTTGAATATCCTCTCACAGCGTAAGTTTCCAAAGAGTCGTCTATGCCGTCTTTAACCGCACGGCATAAATCGCCTATTGCTTCCGGATCGATAGTATTTCCAACCAAGATTCTGATTTTTTTATCTTTTAAATCTTCCGCCAAAGCATTAAATCCAGAAAAGTAGAAGAAAGCCGTTAAAATATCAACCCTTTCCGATTGTTTTAACGAGTTTTTTAGCGATTCTAACATGGTTTTGTTTCGATTATCAATTATGGATGCCATTTTAATCCCCCAAAGTAGTTATTCTCTTATAAACATTCTTGTTGACAGATATTGTCACGAATTACAAATCTTGCAAAGGAATATTTTTGTCTTTGCAGAGTTTTTCGAAGGCACAAAGGGCTCGGTAATTTGGCATGGTTTTGCCGTTTTTCCGACGGTTGATAGTGGTAAAACTTACACCTAATAATTGTCCGAACTTCGTTTTGCTCCTGTATATTTCAATCCGCAAATTTTTTCCTTTAGCTAAATTCTATAATGTACAATACCCCATTTTAAAATATACCATCATTATAACACATTTGCTTTATACGTGCAATGGGTATTGGTCAAATATTTTTATCAATTTATGAATTAAAATCGGCCACATTGCTTTTTGCTTTACAACAAAACATTACAAAAAAATCTACACCGTTGGATTGATATCGTAAAAGATATCACCGGGTGTAGATTTTGTTATCATTTGGATTGTTATTTATAATTCCGGGTTTGTTGTGTGGACTCTTTCGTCATCTAACGTAACCCAAACTTCTTTTGCCGTAACGTCTTCAAGTATAATCGTAATACCCATATCCGTAGAGTCTTCCGTACTAGTGAAGTATATCTGTTTTACCGTATTTTCAACCTCAATGGTTGCCCACATTTCGTTTACAGCGTAGTTTAATTTTGTTGCAGGTCCGTCTATCGTGTAATATATTGCAGTAAGATCAGCCCAAGCGCTCGGCTTGCATACGTTAACCTTTATGGTATTCGACTCGCAGAAGTCCCAATGCAGTAACAAACTTACTTCTTGTTCGGCATAATCTAAGAAATTAGTTTTAGCGTTATCCGAAAGCGCATATGAAACTTCTATCCTAATCGGTTCTGCCGTAAGCTCACAAACAAAGCCTTTTGGAATGGTTTCGCCTACTTTTACAAGGTCGTTATTCGATATAACAGTACCTGCTTTGGCTCCGTCAAGCACCGTTGCCGTTACAATAACTTCATCGGCAAGTTTCTTTGCGGCACCCTCTGTCTTTTGCAAGACTTCAACGTAGAATCTGCCGTGTGTATAAAGGTCTGCATCTACGTCCTCGTTTGTCTTTGCGTTTGAAAGGTTTACGGTAAAACTACCGGTAGATTCGGGACCTATGACGCTTGTTTCGGAAGTGCTGCCACCAACCGTTAGTTCTGCTATCTCGCCAAACCCTATAGTTACTTCACGGTTATCCGCGTCCTGTCTGTACAGCGAAAACGCTACGGTAAACACAGCTATAGTCAAAAGCAACGCTATCATGCTAATAAAGTAACTTTTACGCATTGCTGCCTCCTTCTGCGGTATTGAAGGATATTACAAACTTTCCGCCTGTGTTTTTTAGGTCTTCTGCCGTGTAACGGCCATTGTCTGCCCTGTCTTTTAACCGTATTTTTAATTCGTATTCTGTGGTCGTACCAATCCCCGAAACCGAAAGGCTGCCACTTCCCGTTAAGGTTTTTAATGCTGTGGCCTCGCCCTTTTTATAGATTGCAAACTCCAAGTTTGCAAGTGTTTTTGTTGCGTTTTCGTCCGTAAACACTATAGTTAAAGTAGCGTTTACTGCTTCGGACAAGCCTGCGGACTTTTTCACTTCCGCAGTTATGGAATACACGGTAGTAGCGTCCTCACTTAAAGTGATGTTGTCTACTGTCTCGCTAGAATCTAAAGACAAAATAACCGCCTTATCTGCGGTTATTACCCGCTCGGCGGTTCCGTTATAATACGACGTTGCTATTACTCCAACTAACGCCGCAATGCATAAAGCCATGCCTGCTATAAGCATAGGCTTTTTCATTTTCACCACTCCTTTCCTTTGTTTTTCTATTTTGCAGTTTTAGCCACTGCAGATATTTATCTAATGATTTTAATTAACCATTCGGTAATAAAAATTTTAACACGTTATCCACAAAAATGCAATATATTATCTCATTTTTTTGTAAAATTTTTAGAATAATAATTGTTTCGAAATAACTTAACATACCCTACGACTTATAATTTTTTTCAAAAGTGGGGCTATAGGTCGATTCAAGGAGTAAATTTGCTTGCTTGCAAGGGCGAATTTACGACGTCAACAAATTTTGTATCATACAGGCAGTTTACTGCCAAAGTGTGCGAAGCACAATTATTCGGGGCCTGCCCCGAAGTATGATACACAATTTATTAACGGCTATTTTCAGAAATAAAGGCAGAGTTAAAATAATTGCCGTAAAATCGTTATTAAGTTCGCACCGAATACAACGGATCGGAATTTTCACGCTCTGTTATGCGAAAATATTCCGCGAGCAAATTTAAAAATATGGCAATTATTATAGCGGATATTCCGTATCTGCTTTTCAGAAAGAAGGCTATTTCCCCAAAGTAAGGGATTCTGAAAAGAAAGGTACCACTGATATCCTTTCTCTTTAATGGGCGTGGATCGTTCACGTTGTTTGCGTCGCCACGGGTATAATACAGCGTCTGTCCGTCCACAGAACGCACGTCAACGATTCTGTGAATTATGGTTAGCCCGTCCTCGTTTACGTAAGTAACGATATCGCCTATCGACAGACGGTCGCTTGATCTCAACTTGCTTGTTACCACGACGTCGTCGACTTGCAGAAAACCCGCACGCATTCCTTCAAGCGTTTCCACATTGGAATGGTCGACGCGAGCCATGCTCTCACTACCGACAACGTAAAAATTCACGCCGATAACGTTAAACGAAGGGTCATTTGTAATCCATTCCGCAAACAACGATATGCCGATAAAGAGCACCGACAGCGGGATTACAAAACCTATTATTTTAAGAATTTTATTTAATAGCGTCTTCAATGTTTTAATTTTAACTAAATTTTTTTAATCGTTCAATAATAGACAGCATAGCGGGTCGAAGAAAGGAACAATACGGTTCGCCATGCAAGTCTTAAAACTTACTTAATAATCGGTCAAGCACAAAATATAATCGACGCTTACCTTAAAATTTACCGCAATTTCAATCAAATACTCCGCCGTAGGAACACTTTTGCCGTTTTCCCAAAGTGATATAGTATCTTGCGAAACGGATAGCATTTCTGCCATTTGCTTTTGCGAAAGTTTGCGTTCTAAACGGAGCTCTCTTATTCTCTTTCCGATTTCTATTGCGTTCATATTATATATTTTACGAGATTTTCTCGTAAAATACCAAACTTACGAGAAACACTCGTAAAAATTATATCTGATAACCATTTAGTTATATCTATCCGCTATTTAACTTAGGCACTTAATATATCAAATAGGGCAACAAAAAAACGGCGATTAAACTAAACGCCGTCTAATATTCTTCCCTTAACAAATAATCTATGCTGACGTCAAAAGTGTCTGCAATCTTAATAAGCATATCAAAACCGCATTCCCTTTGTCCGTTTTCCCAATAGGAAATCGAACGGACGGAAACGTTTAATTGTTCGGCAAGCTGTTTCCGTGAAAGATTCTTTTCTGTTCTTAATTCGCTTAATCGTTCTGCAAATCTGTTCATAATAAAATTCTAGAACAAAACGTTCTTAAATATTTAATTCGGAACATTTTGTTCCTTGTTAATTCTATTATTATTTATTTAAAGGAAATTTATAGGATGCTACTACATAACGGAACTTGCAACACAATAAAAAAATCGAGCCATATCTATTGATAAGACTCGATGTTTTTTAATAATGCTTTCTGTTTATCATCCAGTTGCAATACTATTTAGACGTAGGATAGCATTAATCCAATTATTACGCCACAGCTGAAACCAATAACGACAGAAATAATAATGCCTATGACGAAGCCCCTAACCCAACCGGATATAAAGGTTTTTCTTTCTTCTGATTCGTTCGGATAGAGACAAATACCGATAATTAAACCGATTATGCCTAAAAATAAACCTAAAAGAATGCCTGTCGTTTTTTTGCTTGACTGAGTGCTTCCTGTGTTATAAACCGTACTGGAATTTGAATCGTCAATGTCGCAGCCGCAGTACTTACAAAAAGTGGACCCATCATCAATTTCCTTGCCGCATTTTTTGCAATACATAAAATTTCCTCCTATGCTAATAGCATTATTGTAATCGTAACTTTGTAAGAAGTCAAGTAAAAATCTAATTTTTCTAATATAAATTAATTCGCGAACATGTTTTCCTAATTATTAAAATAGATGCTTTTAAACCATTATCTGAATTTATATATCGTTCGTTTTGCTTTATCAAGACAATATAAAAAGCGTCATAAACCCGCCTATGGGTCGGTTTATGGCACTTTTTTTATTTTTACAATTACTTCTTCGGACTTTTTCAAGGAAGTAAAGCAGTGAGGATTTTTTTCGCTTAAAACGTCAAAACGACACTCAATTTATAAGTATTATTTTTCATTCTGATCCCTTCTTTCTTTCACAGCCGCAAGCTTTGCAAGCTGCAACGTCAATCCAAGGATGGCTCCGCCAAGGAAAGCGGAATAGTGTCCCATATTGTACATAAAATCCTTGGGATACCAACAAAACGAGATAGAGTGCGAACCTCCGTCAAAACATGCGGCGAAATAAATCAATCCCATCAAAACTGCGCCCGTAATAACGTTTATCTTCGTGCGCGTCTCTTTACGAAAAAGAAAACAGTAGTCGATGATTGCATAAGCGTATAAGCCGTAGTTAACGCCGGAATAGCCGAATGAAGCCGTAGATAGATCATTTGCTCCCGCAAACACTTCTGCTATCCACGCCATTACAAAAACCAAAAATACAAGTTTTAAAGTTCCCTTTCTTCTCTCAAGCCAAGCGCCACAGATAAGAAAGCACAGCATATTCAAAAGAACGTGCTGCCAACTTAAATGAATGAATGCACTTACAAAATGCTTTAAAAGGCTATTGAAGGACAATACGGATCCCCAGTGTGCCGAATCTTTCCAATTATAAAACCATAAATGATCATCGGATGTCTGTGAGTAAATCAAGATGTTCAGCAGGACAATCAAAATGGTTCCTAAAAAGAAATAGTTGCGATTCCACCAATAGAGTTTCTTACTTTCATCATCTATGTATTTCATCACACCCTCCGGAACGAAGTTTTTAACAAGTTGATTATAACACGCTTATTCTTTACAGTCAAGTGCCACTATTTAATGAGATATTGTTGAGTTAAAATTGAACTCATAATTCAACACAAACCCGTCTATAGGTCGGTTTATGGCACTTTTTAATTACAAACAACCGTGTGAAGCCTAATTAAACTTTTCGATATACAAGAAAAGCGATACACCAAAGTGTATCGCTTTTTTTGGCTCCCCGTGTAGGATTTGAACCTACGACCCTCCGGTTAACAGCCGGATGCTCTACCGCTGAGCTAACGAGGAATATATTGAATGCGGCAGCTCCTTATCCTCCCGTGCCGTTGCCAGCAAAGTACTTTCAG
>CATZIC010000051.1 GCA_958419945.1 uncultured Clostridia bacterium
ATCTTGTAAAGGACTACCAAGATACAACGATATTCGGCGAAGGAAGCATCCAAAAAGACCGTTCAGCGCGCTTTACCGGCAAACCCTACGACGAAGACTTGCAGGCGTATGTATTCCCCAATCGAACATACGATCCGGAAATAAAAAGATGGAGAAGCATGGATCCGTCAGGTTATCCAGATGGAATAAATGCTCAGTTTTACGCAGTTATACCTACAATAGGGGTAGATCCTTTAGGGCTAAAAACGTATTATATTGGTGGCTTTTTTGAATTTGATGGGCCTTATCATCCTATGACAAATGCTACATGTAGTAAATGTGGTGCTCCACTAACAAACCAGAACGATTTTAGATCTTGGGATACCTATGATGACATCTTGGCAGATATAGCTGCAACAAAACAAGCCAATCCGGATGAGCCAATAAATTTAGTAGGGCATAGTTACGGTGGAGATACGGCATATTTAGTGGCAAGAGATTCAAATTATACAATAGATAACCTAGTGACGCTAGATCCTGTAAGCCATTTTACGTTTGATGTTTCGAAACCTAATAACGTTACGAATTGGGACAATGTATATTCAAATCCCAATAATTATGGAGTTGGTGATTTTATTGCGGATATTGGCGGGCAATGGGGCCACGTAGATGATCCAAACGTTAATAATCATAGTAGTTCCGCAAGCCACGGGAATGTAACTGGACTTTTCAATGCCTTACTGGAAAGCACAAAATCTCAGGTACATATATGCGAACAGTAAGCTATTTAATTATCAAGTATATACTAATATTTCTATCGATTTTATTTTTGTCCGCATGTGCAACGACTAAAATCAAAGTAGTTGATGATACTACAGGTGAGTCAGTTGCAGATGCTTTTGTGTATATAAGGCCAATGCATCTTTTACCTTTCCCTATAGGTAAATTAAATATTTTAAGCTTATCGGACAAAAATGGAAATGTTTTTACGTCGGATTCATCTTTCTATTTATATGCTGGTAAGCAGGGATATGGATTAACAAATTCCTACGATTATAATTCTAAGGAGGATCTTTATATCGTTAGGTTAAAACGGGAGACTAATATAAAAATTATCCTCTTTAATGGGAGTAAATCTGATTTTGATTCATTAAAAAATAACACAAAATGGAAAAGCTTTTTTGATTACTGCAGGGCGAACAATATTACAATAAGATGCATAGATTAATTTGCCATTTTTGTTTCTATAGTAGTATTAAAAACGATGGCGTACGTTACCATGAGCACGACTTTTGGGGGACGGACGCTTTGGAGTATGGACACCAAGGGAAATCTTGTAAAGGACTACCAAGATACAACGATATTCGGCGAAGGAAGCATCCAAAAGGACCGTTCCGCACGCTTTACCGGCAAGCCCTACGACGAAGACTTGCAGGCGTATGTATTTCCATACCGCAATTACGACGAGAAATCCGCCCGTTGGCGTTCCTCAGATCCCGCTGGATACCCTGATGGTATAAATAACCAATTCTATGCTTGTGTGCCGACTTATACCTTAGATATCTTAGGCTTAAAAGTATTATCTATGAACGATACTATAAATAATGCGATAAATACAATCAGAAATTCTAATTATGGAAAAGATACAAATAGTGTTTTCTATAAAATGGATAATCTTAGCTATAATGTTGAAATTAAATCGGGCGATAGAAGTATGTATAACTATGTTCGTGATAAGGTTTATGTTAGTACTGCAACAGAAGATCTTTATGCTGCGAGGGATAGTAATGGAAATTTAACAAATACAAATGGATCGCTAGAATCAAAAATAATACATGAACTTACACATAGGAGTGATTATATTAATAATCCTAATAAATACACAAATGATAGAGGGAAACCTGGTGAAATGGGAGATAGTTTGGTAGAAGATCGTGCAATTCAAGAAACGAATAAATATAGACTAGAAAAGGGCGAACTCATTAGAATATGGTATTATAATTTAGATGATTATTATGCAAGACATGAAAAATAAATTTATATTATATATAATAGTTATTTTCCTATGCAATTTTAGTGGAGAATTAAAAGCTGGAGATTATATCGACGATTTAATACAACTCGTAAATAATTCACCTAACAACTGGCATGGGAATCGTCAATTAACATTGAAGGCGTTAGAATATTATAAAAAACGCAATGATATGTACAAGAAAAGGGATAAATTTCTTTCCTTTTTAGAAGGCAATGGGAGACCTTATATCTCTATAGATTTTATTTATAATAATGGCGTTCAGTCAGATTCCTTCTTATTAACAGATAGATATCTATCTACTCCTAGTGATTTATTTAAATATCACTATAGATATAGAAAAGACATATTTAATAATCTATTAGCATATGGAGAAGAAGCTTCTAAAAAATATATTTATACTGGGGACTTTTGTGATGTTACACCTCATGCTTTCGTCGTAATACGTGTTTTTAAGGATAAACAAAGGTATTATTCAATATTCATTGAGCCATCTAATATATTAATAAAAGGAGAAAATGAAGAAGTCACTTCTGAAAGTTTTAATGCTTCTTATAAATTTTGTTCATTTATTTTATATGAATATCTTATAAACAACACATCAAGATTATTAAAGAGAGTTTTTGCAAGTGATGATTTTCTTAGTTTTCAGGAGAGAATAGAGAAATATTAATTGACAGATACGTTAATAAGTGTGTAGTAAATAACTGTCGTTATTGTTGAAAATATGCATTTTTATATATAAGGTGTTTTATAATAAAAGTGTAGAAATATATCTATGGGACGGAATAACGCTTATCCGCCGAGGAAGCGACATATATGTGAATGAGCCGCATGTATCGGGCGGAGTTCCGATACTAAGCAAAACCGACGAGGGTGTGCGCTACCATGAGCACGACTTTTTGGGAACGACGCTATGGAGTACGGACACCAAGGGAAATCTTGTAAAGGATTATCAAGACACAACGATATTTGGCGAGGGAAGCATCCAAAAAGACCGCTCCGCGCGCTTCACCGGCAAACCCTACGATGAAGATTTACAGGCGTATGTATTCCCATACCGCAATTACGACGAGAAATCCGCCCGTTGGCGTTCTGCCGATCCCGCAGGTTATCCCGACGGACTGAATCAACATTTTTATGCAGCCGTACCTACACTTGAAATAGATACCATGGGGTTGGAAATAATTATTTACGGGGATATTACTATAACACCATCCGACGGGAGCATGTATACTATTGAAAATCAACCAACATCCTTTAATGCTAGTTTGAAAATTAAATTTACCGGAGAGGATAAAATTTTAGCTAAGAACGGAAAATTTGGTTTCGGATTGACTTTAGATTCCATAAATATCGTATCAGCAAATCCCCGAATCATAACCGAAGAAACAACATTTTTAGATGCAGCAATAAATATTGCGTACGAAGGAAATCGTGCGCTTGATATTGGGGATCATATTCTTAGCGCTTTTATTGAAAATCGAATTACAGGTGGTAAGAGCGATCTTATAACATCAAAATTTTCAATAGAAAAATGAAAATCTTATATACAATCCTTTCTTCTGCTTTGCTTTGCGCGTGCATTTCAGACATAGAAACACACTCAAAACAAACTGCAACCGTACCCGATACCGAAAAAACGCTATCCCTTTACGACATTTACGATGCATTCATGGGAGAAGTGGAAAGTAAGCAGTTTACAAAAACAAATGCGGAAGAAAAGCGCATAGTTGTAGGAAATTATAAAGGCGGGAAGATTCAGCAAATGTTGGTTTCCGACTTTATTTCATCTCCAATATCAATGTATACGGGAAATAACAATGTAATAACAATTTCCAAAATGACAAAAGGAGAAAAAACATTTTTAACCCTTACAAGATTAAACAACTATAACATAGATGCCCTAGGGAGTCTTTTTGTTGACGACCTTAAAGGTTTCAAAACATCAGAATTGTTGTGCACTTCTAAATGTCCAGACGGAACAACTATTTTTATGGCTGTCGTATTGTCTTCCGATGTAAAAAAATTCGGAGAACAAAAAATAAAAGAGCAAATTAAATAAATATTTTCAAAACCACAAGAGAGACGGTAGATGCCGTCTCTCTTTTTTTGCAATATATAATCACCTAATCCTCTATGAAAAGAATCCCCGTCTATTCCCAAATATTCTTTCCCTTTAACGTGCCGTCGGAATCCCACACATATTCCACGCCACCGAGCAGTTTGTTTTTGGCGTCGAACGTCTGGATTGTTTTCAGCCGGAAATTGTCGTCGTAGGTATAGGTGGATTTGTTGCCGTTGGGGAAGATTTTGCACGCCAGCATTTGGCTTTTCTTGTCGTATAGATAGCGAATTTTACCGACGCCGTCTATTTTCGCCTCCACGGGTCTGTCGAGTGCATCGTATTTGTAGACGGCAACACTTCTTGTTTCCTCTTTCTTGTCCGCATTCTGGTAGGCATTCAGAATCTTTTTGCGTTTGCCTGTGCTTGTGTATTCCATAACGGAAACGCTCTGCGAACCGTCGGGATAGGTCAGGGATTTGCGGATTTGCCGCCCCAGAGCGTCGTATTTAAACTCCAATTTTGTCCCCGCGGAATTTATCGAATCAATCCTGCCGTAGTCGTCGTAGGCGATGTCCGTGATTTGGTTTTTAGCGTATTTGCGCCCCACAACCCTATCGAACTTGTCGTACGAAATCGAAATCGTCTGTTCCTGAGTCTTCTTTTCGGTAAGATTGCCGAACTTGTCGTATTTGTTTTCGATTGTCTGTCCGATGTGGTTTTCGTGGAAAACCATATCGCCGCGGGCGTCGTATTCGAATTTGACGTCGCTGCCGTCGGGCGCGACCCACCCCGTGAGTTCGCCGACGGGATTGTATTTGTACTGAATCGTGTCTTTGAGCGGATTTACCTCTTCGAGAAGTTTTCCGTCAAGGGAATAGGTTTTTTGCGATTGGGCGTTTTTGCTGTTTATTACCGACACATATTCCTTTTCGTCCCTGATTTCGCGTTCGACTTCAATCCACTTGCGTTTGTTGCGCGTGAGCATTTTCAGCTGTCCCGACGGATAGTAGAAGTAGTCCCAGACGATTTTGTCGTTTTCGACAACCGTTTTTATCTGCGAATATTCGTCGTATTCGTATTTGACGGAATTGCCGTTCGAATAGCTACGTTTCAAGATTCTGCCGAACTTGTCGTATTCCCACGCTATCCACATTTCCTCGGGGTAGTTGCGGCGGGTAATGCGCCCGAGCTCGTCGTAGGTGTAGATTTGGGAGGCGTTGTTTGCGTTCTTGTAGGAGGCAATCTGTTTGTCGCTTCCGTACGAGAAATTTGCGATGTTGCCGAGCGGGTCGGTAATCTTTTTGGGGCGCATCGAATCGGCGTCGTATTCATATTTCGTGGGAGGATAGTCGCCGTTTGTAATGGAAACGATTCTGTCTTGGTCGTCGTACTCGTATTTAACGGGTTTTTCTCCGCGTTTTACCATTTGCGAAATCCTGCCCTCTTCGTCGTAGTCGAGTTTTACGACGGCTTCGCCCTTGGGCGAAATCACCTCGCTTAGCTTGTTTGTGGCCTCGTTCTGGAAGCCGCGCCCCCATTGGACGGAATTCGACACGCCGCCCTTGTCGATTGTCGTAAGGCGGTTTGTCCTCGGGTTGAAAATCGTCTTGTCGGCGTTTCCGAGCAGATTTGCCTTCTGCATTACGATGCCCGCCTTCTCCTGCCCGAACGTGTACATATTTTCGGAGTCGGACATTAAAACGGGCTTGAATTTCGTATTATCCAAGTAATGTCTGCCGCCCGCTTCGAAATCCTTCAAGGACGTCGTCCAGACGAAATTCTCCCTGTCGGTGTTGGGGTATGCAATCGAAGACAAAAGGCCGTCTCTGTATTGGAATTTCACTTCGCGTTCGGGAATATTAAACGGCTTCCAGCTTGCCAGCATTTCGGAGTCGCCTTCGTATGCGAACTTGTGCGAAATCGGCCCGATTTTAAGCGAGACAAGTCTGTTAAGTTCGTCGTATTTTGCGGAAAGCAAATTGTATACCGCTGTGTCCGTGCGCTGTTCGATTCCCGTAATGCGGATTCCCTTGGTTTTGAAATACAATTTCCTGCCCGACGGCGCTTCGAGCGATTTCAACTCCCCTTTGTCGTAGGCATAGACGAAGCGGTCCTTCGATATTATGTAGATTCTGTCGGGCTCCTGTTTTGCGTTGCCCTTATATGCTATATACGGAGTTTTTATGCGGGTAGGTCTGTATCCGAGTATCGGATAGTTTTTGCTGTTCCATTTGAAGAAATATTCCTCTCCACCGGGGGAAAGCCAAAATATGCCGCCGTTCATCGGCGCGACATACGATGTCAGTTGCGGAACCGTCCATTGCGAGAAATATTCGAGTTCTCCGAACGGGTATTTGGAAATGTTGTGCTCCAAATATATCGGGAATTTGAATTCGGGCGAACCCGACAGCATTCCGAGCCCCATACGTTTGTATAGTTGCCCGTCCAACCTCAACTGCCCGTTGTGCAGGACCGGAGATTCCCAAGAGGGAGTCGCAAATAGATTAAAACATATTATAATTGCCGACAGTATGCAACAAATCGCTCTCATATACGACATACTACAATTATATTTTATATTATCAAGAAAATTCCTTGACACTTTTGTACAAACATAGAATATGATGATCAGTTCCGCGATTATACGGCAAGGAGTACGTTATGAAACAATACATAAAAAACACATTTGGCATCCTTACAATTGCACTCGCAGCCTCCGCTGCTACTGCGGGCGAAATCGAGCAGTTTATTTCGGAAACGATGGCGGAAAGGCGGGCGCAAAACGCGCAGGAAGCGGTAAAGACCGAAGTTCAGCAGATTGTCTTGCCCGAAAGTAAGCTATCGGCAAAAACCAAGTCGTTAAAGTCCCGCAGTTATAGGTATGACAAAGCGGGCAGGCTTGTTTCCGTCGTGTGCGAAGCCTGTCCAGAACTGAACGAGAACTATATTTACGACAAACAGGGTAATATTCTTGAAAAACGTGTCGGGAACAAAGCATTTACCTATAAATACGACACAGCGAACCAATTGGCTTCGATGGAGTCGCCAGAAGGACTACGTGAGTATGTCTACGATATGGCGGGACGCCTGATTGAGGAAAAACTTAACGGCAAAACCGACGTAAAGTATACCTACGGTTACTTGGACAAGGTTACGGAAGTAAACCGCAGGGGAAATATCACAAAGTTTGTATACGACGGTGTTGGAATGTTGGCGTCTAAGATATCGTCAGACGGGAAAGTCGAAAACTGGATGTGGGACGGGTTGGCTTTGATACGTCGCGGAAAGGACATTCACGTCAACGAACCGCATATTTCAGGCGGTGTCCCGATTGTCTCCAAGACGCCAAACGGAACTCAATTTCACGAAAGCGACTTTCTGGGAACGACGCTCTGGTCTATCGATACTAAAGGCAATGTTGTATCGTTCCAAAACGACACGATTTTCGGCGACGGGACGATAAAGGCAAACCGTTGCGCAAGATTTACTGGTAAGCCCTACGACGAAGACTTGCAGGCGTTTCTATTCCCATTCAGAAATTATGATGAAAAAACCGCCCGTTGGCGGTCCTCAGATCCTATCGGATTCCCAGACGGGATTAACCAACATTTTTATGCAGCAGTTCCGACAACATCATTTGATATTTTGGGGTTGAAAATTGAATACGAGGGTGGCAGAGAAGAATATATTCGTGATTTGCTGAATAAGTTGGTAGATAACGACATCTTAGGGTATGGGAGTTTAACGGCGAAGGAATTTATAGACAAATTGGAAAACTCAAAACATGTTCACAAAATTATTCTTGGCAATGAAAACAAAACTTCACCAACGGACCCCCAAAACATTTCAAATCCGGAAAAAGGAAGCGGTTCTACAATTACGATTAATCCTGGAGATGAGTGGACAAATCCAAACGGAGGAGGTTGGCAGCGACCGGTTGAGCTAGCGCTAATGCACGAATTGATTCATTCAACACAATTTAACGAAGGAAGATTTGACAATACAAGAGAAGGAGGTATCGAACGATCCGAAATAGAAGCATGTCGAGAAACAAACAGAGTATTACTGGAAGGAAAAGCAAACGGTTTTGTGGGAGTACAGGATATATCTGTTAGGACTTCGTCATCTGGAGTTCGCCTACCAGATAGTGCAATAAATCCAACACCTAGGACAAAATGAAAAAATTATTTTTAATATATATACTTACTTCGATTATCGCCAATTATGCCCTTGCAAAATTAGGCATAGATATTCCTGAAAAAATATATACTTCGGTAGAGAATGTACCTATTTTGAAGGGAACAAAACATGTTAACAATGAAGTCGTGGAAAGAGATAAACAAGTAATAATCCATTTTCTTGATTATTTATATTCCAACAATGCATACATAAAACGCAAGATTTCAAGTATGGTTAACTCGGTAATAGATACGAATGAAAATATGATTTATAGTTTTCTTATGATATATCCGGAATCGGCTGGATATGATTATTACATTCTCACAGACAAAAAGCTAATAAACGCTGCCGTTTGCCCGTTTTTGGACGGGGAGGATGACAATTATTTTGTTGTTTTCAATTACAGGACGCACACAAAAAGAGAATTCAAGCTACTAACTTCCAAGCTTGAAGATTTGAGAACTTATAAAGGCTGGATTTCTCCGAGAGGCGCAACTGCTATACAATTTCTTTTCTTCTCCGTATACCAAAACAATATTCCCGTTAATACATTTGTACTATATGGAGATTTCGATAACGGCGCACCCAACATTGAAAAAGTATATCAAACATGCTATGATTTTACATCCATATTACAGCAATCCAGAGTGAAAGATTACTTCAAGTATAAGCTTGATAAATCCAAAGCGGTCTCCAACTAAGTCAGAATCGAATATATCATGTCTTCTTGTTTGTACAAAACGGGAATACTTTTGGTAGTGTTAACGGCTGCGGTTTGTTATGGCGCACCTCTTCGCAAATGGACGAACACCGAAGGCAAGTCGTTTTCGGGGACGATAGTCGATTGCGACGGTGAAACCGCGAAGTACAAGGTTTTCGGACGCAACAAGCTTGTTGAAATTCCGCTTTCGCAATTGTGCTCCGCAGACAGGCGCATTGCGGTGATTGAAGCATACAAGCCGAAGTACGAAGCCGCCCTCAGACATCTGAAAAGTGAGGCCGCCAAAACGTCGAAAGACGTTTTTCTAAACAGGGAGCACATTCCGTATTTGAACGACATCGGAATGTATCTAAAGGAAATCGTAAAGCCCGTTGCGGAGAAGTTCAAGCCCGAGGGGGAATTCGACGAGTCGGACGACTATTGGGTTCGCGTCCATTCGGGAATGGTCTATTTTGCGACGACTTGGCTGGAGGAACTTTCAAACCAAGGTGAAATGCTAAAAACTGGCGAAGCGCGTCCGCCGAAACTGAAAGACACTCTTCGTCACATAAGCGATTTCTACGAATTTTTCGCCGAAACACACGCGGGGAAGAACTATTTCAAAAGTAGGCTCGGGCGACAATTCCCCGTAAAGTTCAAACCCAAGAACTATATTCATGACAACCAACCCTACCACTACTGGGTTTATCTTCCGCAAAAATACGATAAAGAGCCGCTGCCGCTCGTATTCTTTTTGTGCGGCATAGGCGAATTCGGGACAAGTCTCGACGCCGTCCTTACAAACGACCTGCCCAAGCTTCTCGAAACGCGGAAAGACTATCCGTTTGTCGTGATCTCGCCGCAGGACAACGACAGGGTTTCGCATCCGCCCTATTTCAACGAAATCCTCGCCGACGCGAAACGCCGCTTCAAGATAGACGAAGACAGAATTATCGGGACTGGGCTGAGTTCGGGCGGCACCGGAATTTGGCGTTGGGCGTTGAACAACCCCGATGTCTTTGCGGGCATAGTTCCCGTGTGCGCCGTAATGCCGTTGGAGGAAATCAAACAATTAAAGGATATGCCCGTTTGGATATTCAACAACGAATACGACAAGGTTTGGATTTAGGAAATCGCCATCGCGAATATGAAGGATAATCCGAATTTCAAGTACACCATATTTGCGGGCGCAAAAGGGCACGACGCTTGGAGCAAGGCATATAGCGTGAAAGGCTTGGAAGAATGGATGTCGAAGCTCGACAGAAAAAACAATTCGGACAACGCATCAAGCGTTCTTGCACAATACAAAACCGAAAACAAGCTCACGCCCCCGCAGGTTAAGGTCGAAAAGGGGCAAAACTACCTTATGCTCGCGTTAGACCCCACGGCAAAAAACGGCAAATACGCGACCATTTTAAACGCCCATTCCTCGCGCTACGGTTCGCTTCACGATTCGTATTTATACGACGCGCTAAGCGCAATCTACCAATTCCAGCATTTCGAGATGAAGCAGCCGGCGACTCCGCGCCCCGTCCGTTTCATAAACATAAAAAAGCCCGACGAATACAGCTTTGCGATTCCGATAAAAAACTTCCAGAAAGTCGATATAAAACCACCGTTCGAAGTTAGGGATTTGCCGTCATATAAATGTTACAGCGCGTATTTTGTCTCCGAAACCGAAGAACCGTCGGCGGCATTCAACAGGCTGCGGCGTATGGCGACCGAAGCGGGGTATTCGCTGACGGGGCAGGACAGGATTGTCTACCTGCAAATGCTTTTCTCAGACCGCAACATTTACGAACTGCAAGTGGGAATCAGGTAATGGAGGGGATTTTTTATTTCGGCGACCAGTTGCGGTGGAATTTGGGATTCGAAACCCCGAATATCGCGGGCGCACTTGTTGCCGTAGCGATTGCGTTTCTTTTGCCTTTTACCTCTAAAATTCCCGACACAAAGCGACGCTTACTTGCATTTGCCGTTTTGTTCGCCGTAGAAATTTTGCTATGGGCTGTCTTGGCAAAAACATATTCGCGCGGCGCACTTGTCGCTGCGGGCATTTGTTTTATATGCTGTAATGCGTTTATGTTTTCCCGATCCGAAAGTAAATGCAGGATTTTGGGAATTGCGTTGGCAAAGGCGGTTGCGGTATCGGCAATTTTGCTTTATACGGGTTTTGCGAACAGAATATCTCCCGAATATATCAACAACGACGGCTCGACTTCCGGAAGAATTGCGCTCTGGACGGGAGGGCTTAAAATGGTTGCACAAGCTCCCGTCTACGGCTGGGGAGTGGATAAGTCGGGTGAAGAATACATAAACTGGTATCAGGATTTTTCCGACGAACGCAAATATGCGGGAATGGTGAACAGCTACCTACATGTCGCGGTAGAACGCGGATTGCCCGCTTTGTTTGCCGCGCTTTCGATTCTTGCGTTTTTGTTTTTTGCCGATTTCCGCTTGTGGCGAAAGAACGGAGATTTGTTTGCGCTTGCGTTGGGGTTGGCGTTGTTGTCGCTATGTGTTTCGAATATTTTCAGCACGCTGTGGATAGTTTCGTCAATCAGATATACGGGAATAACCGTTGCCGCAGTTTCCGTGATTTACGCGATTTTTAAAGGGCGGAAAATTTTGGCTTTTGCGAAAATTGCAATACTTTCAATCGCCTCTGCTGCTTCGATTTGTCTGTGCCTGTATCTTGCGGGACTTGCCTTGCAACCGAAGTTTATTTCAAAACATTCGGACCACATAACACTTACACCCGACAGACCGACCGACAAGCGTATCGCCGTAATAGCCGATAAAGACACATTCGGCGAATACTTCGGCAAAACGCTTCGTAATACCTATGTAAAGGCAAAACCCGAAACCGTTTTGGACATATACTACGAAATTCCCGAAAATGCGGAAGTATACGACAAATTCATCGTTACGGGAAAATTCGCCCAAACTTTCCTGCCGCCGACATCGGCGAAAATAGTCTACATAAATCCAATCGGCAATCCGCCACCTCCAAGCGGCCTAACCAACGCAACAATCTACCTCCCCCGCTTCGACATCTACAACCAAAACGCCAAATGGATAAACGCCGCAAAAAAGGCTAATGTCAATTGCATTTTTACGGAATCACCTTCTGCACAAATCTCAAACACTCTACTTCAATCGGTGTTCTAATAGGAGGGAATACCCCTATTTCTCCGATAACTCTGCTTCCTTTGTAAATCCGTTTTGTAAAATTTTCAAGAACGTAGAATTTCGAATTGCTGCATCTTTCCACAATGTGTCGTAAGACATTAAATATGTGCACATCATATGCTTTTTATCGTCGTCTGCGTAAATTGTCAGTTCTTTATAATACACATTCCCTTGTGAAAACACTTCGTGCCACTCTAGCTCTTTCAATTCCCGAATAAACTCTGGTTCAAATGGGATAATTCCATATGCCCATATTCTATCTATTTTATCGGGTGAATATTTTAACAATCTTCTTCCTCTATCTCTCAACTGCGCTTCCACTTTTCGTTTTTCGTCAAAGTTTACAGAGGCTTTCTTTAATTCAACGATAACTACATCGGCCTTCTCCGGAGAAGTCTTATCCGATATATCAGAGGAAAAAACAACCGCAATATCCGGACGTTTATTGGGATTAGTTAATTCATCATCATCAATTTTTAAAACATCCAGTAAATCCGACATTTCCTGATCGCTCAGGACATGGGAGTACGTCATAAATTTATCATCAAGAAGCCAGACATTATTGAAAAATAAGTCCTCATGAAAATTCGATGAACTACAAATCTTTTTTCTGGGAATAATTACATCATGAAAACTACCCTCAGGCTCATTTTCATTCATCTGTTTAAGTTTTGCGATGATTTTTGTTCTATACAAAATATATTCTGCCAGTTTCCTTGCGGACGTATTTAAAGATTCTTCAACCTTTTCATCTGGAATACTATCGGCATTCAAAAGTGTTTTTTCTTTTTTGAACATTTCATTTTGTGCCGCTTCAACAGATTCTTCTTCATTTATAAGCCCGATATATTCTTTATCGAACATCCCTGCCAAGTGAGGATATTTATCGGACATTTGCTTTATGGTCTTTTCATTTAATTGCTTAACTTGCGGAATTTTCTCATTCAAAATTTCAGAGGCAATCTTCGTGAAAACTTTTCTTATTATGTTTATTTCACTTTGATCTAATTTCAGGTGTTCTCTTTCGTCGTCGGTTTTCCCGTTAAAGAAAGGAGATGAAAGAATCATGAAAACTTCATACCCTGTTGGAATCCCTCCTTCTTTGAATAGTTTTTGTGGTAATATTCTGTTGTCAATAGAGACAGCCGTAATAAGAGAGCCTGCTCCGCCTACTTTTTTTATGGAGTACGATATATTTATCTTATTTTCAAAAAGATCTAATCCCTCGCAAATCACTTCTTTATCCGTGAACTCGGGCAATGTTTCTGCTGTAATTTCCTCAGAATGGCTATGAAAATCCTTCGTTTCTCTTTCAGGAGGTATTATAAGCGAAAAAGTAATTTTAAAATCTTGGTTCGCCTTCTTTAACGCATACAAATTCGGCATAAACCTCGTTAAAATATAATTTTTGAGATACCCAGGGCTCAAGAAGTTATACTGCTCCCCTTTAAGAAAAGAGTACAACTTTGAGAGTATTTATAGTAGAA
>CATZIC010000052.1 GCA_958419945.1 uncultured Clostridia bacterium
CTACTCCATGGGAATTTCAATGGTTACCGAAGTGCCTTCGTTAATAACGCTTGCGACCGTCATTTGGGCATGCATAAGTTCAAAACGCTTGCGTGTGTTCTCAAGTCCTACGCCGAATTTTCCGTCGCAAAGGGAAAAGCCTTTGCCGTTATCGCTTACGGTGATAATTACAAAGCCGTTTTTTATTGCCGAAGAAAGTTGGATGTAACCGTCCTTTTTTTCTCTTAGTCCGCCGTGCCTTACGGCGTTTTCGACAAGTGGCTGTATAGATAAAACGGGAACACGAAAGTCGGTAAATTCTAAGTCGAGTAACAAAGTAAGTTTTCCGTTTGCGCGAAGATTTTCAAGTTCGAAATAATTCATTACGTTTTTAACTTCGTCTTCAAACGGAATTATATCCTCGCCGTCGCTGTCGGTTACAAGCCGTAAATATTTGGCAAAGCGTTCAACCGCCTTATCGCCTTCTATAAGTCCATCACGATATCTCGACTGTATGGCAGTAAGTGAATTGTAAATAAAGTGAGGCTTAATTTGGGCTTTTAAAGCTTGATTTTTGATTGTTGAAAGTTCGCATTCAAGTTCGCTTACACGCATTGCGATGCGGGCGGTCTTCGCTAATTTCCATAGCCAAACGCAGGCAAAGCATATAATTATGAACATGAGTTCAAAGGTAAATATGAATTCCGTTCCGAAAACCAAAAGGCCGAGTGCGTCGGACAATTCGAAGAAAAACACGGAAATCAGTAGCATAAAAAGTATGCCGTAAACCGAGCGTTCGAAAAATTCCGATTTCGAAAACGCAAGCGGAATAAGATATGTACATGCAGTTATAATCAACAAAAAGCCGAATATAGGCGCCAAAGGCGTTCCGTAAAATATCAATAACAAGACCGTCAAAAGCACGGCTATGCACGATGTCACGACGACGTGCCATTTGTTTAGTTTTACGCCCGATCGGTTAAGGTGCAAAATAAGTAGAGGAAATGCTATTATAGCGGTGATAAGCCCCATAATCATGGCGTCTTTTATGCCTAACTTAAACACGAAAAGCATGTCCCTGCTAGCTAGAAAATGCAAGTATAGCGCTATCATAAACAAAGGTACGGTGAAATCACGTTTAAATCTGAAAAATAGACAAGAAAGTATGCTGACCAAGACCGCAGCGGTGGTTATGCCGAGGGCAAAATAATTAATCGAGCGAAGCCCCGTTCCGTAAGAGTTTCCCGTTGAAGTTGCCGCTATCCATGGCGCAACGTTAAAACCGCCGTCATCGGTTGCGGAAAGTTCGATAACGATTTCAAGCGGACTGCCGTCCGTTAAGTATGGTATTTGCTCGTCTGTAGAGCCTGTTACTACGGTTTCGCTTTGATTTTTGGAAAGAATACCGCTGCGATAATTCAGTTTGCCGTTTATAAACACACGGTAAGCGCAGTTTGAATAATGCCGGTAAACTATTACGTTAATCCCCTTCTGCACGTTTTTTGCCACAATACGGTAAGATGCGTACCCTGTTTTAGGCAAGCGCCCGTTACCGTAATTTTTGTAGGACCATACGTCCGGTAATTTTATCATTCCGTCAGGTCTGTCGTTTAAATTATCAGTTACAATCCATTTGCCGTAATAAAATTCCCATTCACCTGCTAAGTTACAAGCAACGTCGCGTGAAGGAATATCGATATCCGAAAAGTCAACTTCGGCACGGTTTACGGACGGACTGTGATAAATTGCGTTGTAATTTCCGTTAAAAAGGAACAAACCCAATACAAACAATGATAGTACCCCGTAAATTACCACGCAGTAAATTACGGAAATTTTATTTGATAAATTCTTCTTACGTTTTAGTATAGCCATAATAATCCAACTTAAATTATAATAAAAGTGCGCCAAAAAAGTGCCAAAAAACGGCTGTAATTAAAACCAAACCAAAAAAAATTCGATTATATTATAATCTCATATTCCGCAATTAAACTAAAAATAGCGGTTCTGTTTTGCCAAAAACCGCTATGAAGTAATAATCTATAAAAATGTGTTCAGAAAGACTTCGGGTCCAAGTTTTCGTACAAAACGAAACGAAAATCCGTACCGTCGCAAGTTTTCAGTTCCGATAAATAAGACTTTTTATAGCCGCCGATTTTATCCAGGTTTTCGAAAAACACGGTCGCCTCGCCGTCCGCATAGATTTCCGTAACGTACACGTTACGGCAGTACGGAAGCATGGTTTTATAAAACATTCCACCGCCTATTACGAAAATATCGTCGTCATCGTACTTTTTTAGTTCGGAAAAAAGTTCCCCCAAGCTATGTACGACACAGCAGTCCTCTCTTTCCACTTCATTTGGCGCAAGGACGATATTTACTCGGTTTTTAAGGGGTTTTTGCTCCGGAAATGACAACAAAGTGTTGTAACCCATGCAAACAACCTTGCTTTTGGTCATACGCCGAAAATACTTCATATCTTCGGGTATGGAAAACAAAAGTCCGTTATTTTTACCTATTCCCCAATTTTTATCTACGGCAACGATAAGATTCATTAAATGGCAACCTCCAACTTACAATCAAGAGGGGTAGATTTGTAATCTATAAGTTCGAAATCTTCGACCTTAAAATCGTAAAAATCGGTTACGTCGCGCTTTATAACCAGTTTAGGGGCGTCGTATTGCGGATTTAAGAACATTTTTTCAAGTGCCGGAATATGGCGGTCGTAAATATGCGCGTCGCTTATAACGTGCACGAGTTCGCCCGCCTTAAAACCGGTTACTTTTGCGAACATTATAAGTAAAACTGCGTACTGAACTACGTTCCAATTATTTGCGACAACCATATCGTTTGAACGCTGGTTAAGTATGCCGTTCAATTTATCGCCCGTTACGTTAAAGGTCATAGAGTATGCGCAAGGATAAAGGTGCATTTCGTTTAGGTCGGAAAAGTTATAAATGTTTGTCATTATCCTTCTCGAAGCAGGATTGTTTTTAAGATCGTATAAAACCCTATCTACCTGGTCGAAATCCCCTTCTTTATAGTGGTGCTTTACTGAAAGTTGATAGCCGTAAGCCTTTCCGATAGAACCGCTTTCGTCCGCCCAACTATCCCAGATATGACTGTTTAAATCATGTACGTTGTTGGATTTTTTCTGCCAAATCCACAAAAGTTCGTCTACGCACGACTTAAAAAAGGTTTTCCTTATCGTAAGAATGGGAAATTCCTTTTGAAGATCGTAGCGGTTTACGATGCAAAACTTCTTTTTAGTGTGCGCGGGTGTGCCGTCGGCCCAATGAGGACGCACCTTTAAGTTTTCGTCGGTATAACCGTTTTCGAGAATGTCTTTGCAATTTTCTATAAATACTTTATCTGCGTAACTCATTGACTTTTTCCTTTATTTTAAAAATGATCTTTTTGTTTTTTCGAGAATTTTTTTGCAACTATTTTTGCCTTAAGCGAATACGGGGTGATTTTCGAAAAAAAGTAAACTATTTTATTGTATAGCCCCGGTATGCAATATTTTTTGTGCTTTTTTAAGGCTTTAAGTGCGGCTTTAACAACGTATTCCGGTGTCTTTGCGGAAAGTTTTCCGGTAAGCCCTTGCTTTTTTATGTCCTCTACTATATCAGGTCTTGTAGGTACCGACCCCGGCATTAAAGTTGTAAAGTAAACGCCTTTTCCTTTATACTCATATCTTAATCCGTCGAAAAAATTGATAAGTGCGCATTTCGTTGCGGAGTACAAAGAAAAGTATGGCATAGGGGTTATTCCGCACATAGAGGAAACAGTCAATATTTCAAGGCCTTGTGTTTGCCTTTCCAAAACGAATTTCGTAACCGAAACGGTTGCGGTAAAATTGACGTTTATTTGAAACAATAACTTTTCCTGCGTGTAGTTTTCAAAACCCATCTGCGTGTCTACACCGGCAACGTTTATGAGACGAGAAATCTCAAAATCGTTATCTTTAATAAAGGAAAAAAACTTTTCTCTATCCGTTTGAAGGGATAAATCGGCAGCAAAGATTTGTATCGAAACGCTGTTATTTAAAGCCGATAATTCATCTTTAAGCTTATTAAGTTTTTCCGGGCTTCTTCCTGTCAAAATCAAATTTTCGCCTAGTTTAGCGCACTGTTTTGAAAAGGCAGTTCCTATGCCTCCAGTCGCCCCCGTAATAATTACGTACTTCATAATAATTCCTAAAATTAAAGATAAAATCTTATATTTTAACGATTTTTATATTATCCGATGAAGGTTTTTAAATAGGATTTATCCTTTCTTAAAGTTTCTATAACCTTCTTTTCTATTCTACTTACGTACGACCTTGAAATTTTCATTAAAGACGCAACTTCACGCTGTGGAAGCGGAACTCCGTTTTTAAGCCCGTAGCGTAAAACTATAATTTTAAATTCCCTATCCGTAAGTTTCCGTTTAAGATATTCAACTAAGGCTTTGTTGGTTGCTGACTTTTCAACCTTTTCGATAATCCCCTCGTCGCCGTCGGCAAGTAAATCCATTAGAGTGAGTTCGTTGCCGTCTTTGTCGGTTCCGACCACTTCGGATATCGAAACGTCGGCCTGACGCTTTTTATTGGAGCGAAGAAGCATCAAAATTTCATTTTCGATACACCTAGCTGTATAGGTAGCAAGTTGGGTGCCTTTATCGGGCTCGAACGTAGAAATAGCTTTAACTAAACCAACCGTTCCTACGGAAATAAGATCGTCCATGTCCTCGGAGCCGTGATATTTTTTTGCTATGTGCGCCACAAGCCTTAAATTATGACTTATAAGTTTTTCTTTCGCCTTTTCGTCCCCGTTTTTATAGGCAATAAGGCAAAGCCTTTCCTCTTCTTTGGAAAGAGGCCTTGGGAATGTGTCGCCGCTAAATGCGGAGCAAAAGAAAATGCACTTTCCTATTATAAAAGCAATGAAATCAAAAAACATAAATTTAACCGTCCCGAAGTTAAATTTATGATAAATTTCGACAGGTTATTACGTTATTTTCTTAAAATATCCCCTTTTGAAAGAGGCAGATCGGTTTTAAGATACAGTTTTTGCTGTACGATTTTAGCGTCCGTAACCGTATCCCCGTTTTCGTCTCTTAGGTCTAAAACTTCGATAATCTTATTAAAAGCGGACGAAGGAGACAAAACTTCGAGCTTGTCGCCTAAAAAGAAACGATTTCTCATTTCTATTTCGGCAAAGCCTTTTTCGCTATCGTAATTTGTAACGACTGCAATAAAGGTTTTTTCGCCGACCGATTGAGAATCTTGGTAATTTACCGTTTCGTGATTATCGCCCATCATGTACGCCGTAGTAAAGGCACGATGGTTGGTTTTTAATATTTCGCTTTCGAAAAGCGGGTTGTTCTTGTAGGTAGCACCAAGTCTTTCAAACTCGTCGATTGCCCGTCTGTAGGCGTTTATTACGGTTGCAACGTAGTATTCGCTTTTCATTCTGCCTTCGATTTTTAATGAAGAAACGCCTGCATCGTACAATTTATCAAGATAAGAAATCATATTTAAATCCTTACTGTTAAGGATATAAGTGCCCTTTTCGTCCTCTGTAATATCGTAAAATTCGCCGTCGGAATTCTTTTCACGCAAAGAATAATTCCACCTGCAGGCTTGTACGCACTGACCTCTGTTAGAAGAACGGTTGGCGAAATAATCGGACAAAAGGCACCTTCCGCTATATGAAATGCACATGGCGCCGTGGCAAAAGGTTTCTATTTCAACGTTGTCGGGAAGATAATCTCTGATTTCCTTTATATCGCTTAAACTTAATTCTCTCGCTAAAATTATCCTTTTTGCGCCGCATTCCGCCCAAAATGAAGCGGAATACTTGTTAAGGGTATTTGCCTGCGTGGAAATATGTATAGGAAGGCTTGGCGCGACCTTTCTTGCAAGCATAATAATGCCCGGATCGGAAACGATAGCTCCGTCCACTTTAATGCTTTCAAGGTATTTAAGATAAGTTTCGATAATGCAAAAATCCGCATTACGAGCGAAAATATTAACAGTTACGTAAACTTTTTTATTTTCTTTATGAGCTAGTTTTACGGCAAGCGACAATTCGTCGTCGTCAAAATTATCGGAAAATGAGCGGAGAGATAGATTTTTTCCGCCCAAATAAACCGCATCTGCACCAAAGTATAGCGCCGTTTTTAATTTGCTGATATTACCCGCAGGGGCAAGTAATTCGAAATTCTTCATTTTTTGTATGCGACCAAAATTCCGTCGCCCTTTTCATAAATGGAACAAATGTAATTCTTATCTTCTATGAGTGTATCCAAAAATGCTCTCATATTTCTGACTATTGTGTTATCACGGTGTCCGTATTTCACTCCGCCGTCGATAAATCCCCTGAAAAGCACGTTGTCGGCAAAAAGCACGCCGCCGCTTTTCAGAATTCTTTTTAAGTCGGGAAGATAATCGTAGTATCTTGCTTTTGCGCCGTCGAGGAAAATAAAATCGTAAGGACCTTCCAAAAACCTTATAATGTCGCCCGCATCGCCGAGATATTGTTTTACACGCTCGGAAAATCCAAAAGAAGCAAAGGTGTTTTTAGCAGTTAAATAGCTATCCTCGTCCTTTTCAATCGTGGTTACGTGCATATTATCGTTAGTTAGTAGCATTGCGGAAGCGCTTATCCCAACCGCCGTACCGATTTCAAGTACGCTAACGGGCCTTAAAATCGATACTTGAAGAATAAGTTCGTTTAACGTTTCGTATAGTGCGGTTGGAATACCTTGCTCTCTAAAATTTTTTGAAAGTTCCAAAATGCGGGGATCCGTATTTGGCGTTATTTTTTCCGAAAACTTCATTATACCTCTGTAACAACGGGCAAAATCATGGGATTATTCTTTGTTTTTTTGATTACGAAATTTCGTATAGAAGATCTGATTTTATTTTTTACTTCACGGGTATCCCCTAAAGCCTTCATATCGAAACTTTGTACGGTTCTTAAAACTATATCTTTTATGGCTTCGGTCTGCTCATCCGACAAAACTACGCCTTTGGAAATAACGTCGGGTTTTTGCAAAAGTTCACCGCTTTCTGAAGAAATACAACATAGCGCAATTATAAGCCCGTCCTCGGCAAGGTGCAATCTGTCTCTTACGTAAGTCGTGGAATCGTCAATCTGCAAACCGTCTACAAACCTTGAACCAGCATGGAATTTCTCGCCCAACTTCATGGTCTTTTCAGTCAATAAAACTGTGTCGCCGATATCGGGTATAAGCATTTGATAATCCTTCATTCCGAGTTCTTTTGTAAGAATAACGTGCTTTTTAAGGTGTCTGTACTCGCCGTGAACGGGAATAAAGAATTTAGGTTTCAAAAGAGAATGCATTATCTTCAATTCTTCCTGACAGGCGTGCCCCGAAACGTGGATATTTTCAATGGCTTCGTAAACAACTTCCGCACCCTTGCGATAAAGATTGTTGATTACTTCGGAAATGGATTTTTCATTTCCGGGGATAGGACTTGCGGAAATAATTATCGTGTCGTTTTTTGTGATTGTAACCTGCGGATAGTCGTCCCCCGCCATTCTCGTCAAAACGGACATCGGCTCGCCTTGCGTGCCTGTGGAAATAATTACGAGGTCCTTATCGGGAATGTTTTTGATTTTATCGATATCCACCATTATGCCGTTCGGAACGTCGAGTTCGCCTATGCTTTCCGCAGCCTCCGTAACCTTAATCATGCTTCTGCCGGAAAGCGCAACCTTTCTTTTGTTCTTTTCGGCAATCTTTATAATCTGCTGTATGCGGTTAACATTTGATGAAAAGGTCGCAATAATTATTCTGCGTTTTGCGTTGGTAGCGAAAAGTCTTTCCAAAGTTTCGCTTACCACCCTTTCGCTCATGGTATATCCCGCACGCTCGACGTTTGTGGATTCGCATAAAAGTAGCAAAACACCTTTTTTACCGATTTCCGAAAGACGGGAAAAATCCATCATTTCGCCGTTCGGGGAAGTCATATCGATTTTGAAGTCCCCCGAATGAACGATAACGCCTACAGGGGTGGTGATTGCCAAAGCACAAGCCCCCGCAATGGAATGGTTTACGGTTACGAATTCCACGTTAAAACAGCCTAAAGTTATCTTTTCACGAGGTCTTACACGTTTAAGTCTGTAATTATTGAGTTTAAACTCTTTAAGTTTTGTTTCAAGTAGTGCGAGCGTCATTTTCGTTCCGTAAACGGGAACGTTCAATTCCCTCAATAAATACGGAACGGCACCGATATGATCCTCGTGTCCGTGGGTTAAAACGACGCCGCGTATTTTGTCTTTGTTTTCCTGTAAATATGTTGTATCGGGTATAACGAGGTCTATCCCCGGCATGTCCTGCGAAGGGAAAGTAAGCCCCGCATCGATTACGATGATGTCTTTACCGAACTCCAGGGCGGTCATATTTTTGCCTATTTCGCCTACGCCGCCCAGAAAACGGATTTTTAAAGTTTTGTTATTTTTCATTTATTTCCTTTAACTTAATTGAGATAATCCTTCAAATTTTCATTGATTTTTTGTTTTAATTCAACGTATTTTTCAAGTTTCTTTCTTTCGTTCTCAACCAAATCTTTAGGTGCCTTATTGATAAATCCCGCGTTATTAAGTTTTGACTGTGCACGTTCGATTTCTTCCTGCGTTTTTTCAAGTTCTTTAGATAGCCTTTCGATTTCCGCTTTTACATCAACAAGTTCGCCAAGCGGAATATAAAGTTCAAAGCCGTCTAATACCTGTGTTACCACCTTTTCGGTAAGTTCTTCCTTTGCTGATATACAGTTAATCGTTTCAACGCCGGCAAGTTTTTTGATTAAATCGCCGCAGTCCGCGAGCAGTTTCTTATTCTCGGTAATAACGAACAAATCAACCTTTTTGGAGGGATTTGCCCCCGTTTTTGCCTTGATCTGACGAACGGCTTTGATTATATCCATTACCGCATTCATTTTATCGAGATCTTTCTTGTAATTTCTTCTCGAATTGTATTTAGGATAATCGGATACCATAATGCTACCGCTCGTGTTAGGCAGATAGGAATATATTTCTTCGGTAACAAACGGAATAAACGGGTGAAGAAGTTTAAGGGTTTGATTAAGAACGTAGATAAGTACCGAAACCGTCTTTTGCTTTTTGGATTCGTCGTTGCCGTATAACGAAGATTTGCAAAGTTCGATATACCAATCGCAGAAATCGTACCAAACGAAGTCGTGAAGGGTGGTAAGCGCAACGCCTAACTCGTACTTATTCATGTTTACGGTTACTTCTCTTATACAAGAGTTGAGTTTCGACAAAATCCATTTGTCTTTAAGTTCCGGTTTAATATCGTCCATAGGAAGAATTTCAACGTTTTCCGCATTCATAAGAACGAATCTCGAAGCGTTCCAGACCTTATTGATAAAGTTCCTTGAACTTTCGCATTTTTCCTTGGAAAATCTTATGTCGCTGCCTGCCGCAACGCCGGAAACAAGGGAGAAACGCAAGGTATCCGCACCGTATTCGTCGATAACCTGAATCGGGTCAACGCCGTTTCCTAAAGACTTACTCATTTTTCTGCCCTTGTCGTCTCTTACAAGGCCGTGGATAACTACGTCTTTAAACGGAATTCTGCCCATATGTTCAAGTCCGCTGAAAATCATTCTTGCTACCCAGAAGAAGATAATATCGTAGCCGGTAACCAAAACGTCGGTAGGATAGAAATATTTGAGATCTTCTGTCATTTCGGGGTAGCCGAGTGTTGAGAACGGCCATAATGCGGAACTGAACCAAGTGTCGAGTACGTCCGGATCCTGATGGAAACGTGTGCTTCCGCACTTAGTACATTTAGTGGGTTCTTCCTTTAAGACCATCATTTCACCGCAATCCTCGCAGTAATATACGGGGATTCTGTGGCCCCACCAAAGTTGACGGGAAATGCACCAGTCCTTTATGTTTTCCATCCAATTATAGTAAATCTTCGTAAATCTTTCGGGTACGAATCTTATGGATTTATTTTTAACAGCAGAAATTGCAGGTTTTGCTAAGGTATCCATTTTTACGAACCACTGTTTGGAAACGATGGGTTCCACGCTTGAATGGCAACGATAACAATGCCCCACGTTGTGTGCGTGCGGTTCAATTTTTGAAAGAACGCCGAGTTCTTTAAGATCTTCTACAATCTGCTTTCTGCACTCGAATCTGTCAAGGCCTTGATACTTGCCTGCATTTTCGTTCATAGTGCCGTCGTCGTTCATAACCCTTATTACTTCGAGGTTGTGCCTCAAGCCTACTTCAAAGTCGTTAGGATCGTGCGCAGGGGTGATTTTAACGGCGCCGGTTCCGAAGTCAAGTGCAACGTAATCGTCTGCAACAACGGGGATTTCCCTTCCTACAATGGGTAGAATCAAAGTTTTGCCGATAAAGGATTTAAACCTTTTATCCTTGGGATTTACCGCAACCGCAGTATCGCCGAGCATGGTTTCCGGACGAGTGGTTGCAACCGTCAATACGCCGCTACCGTCTTTCAATGGATAATCGAGGTGCCAGAAATTCGAAGCCTCTTCTTCATATTCAACTTCCGCATCCGAAAGCGCGGTTTTGCATGACGGACACCAATTTATAATTTTAGAGCCTTGATAAATCAGCCCCTTGTTATATAAATTTACAAAGACCTCTTTAACCGCCCTTGAGCATCTGTCGTCCATGGTAAAGGCAAGCCTTGACCAGTCGCAGGAAGAACCTAAGCATTTAAGTTGTTCGACGATTCTTCCACCGTACTTTTCCTTCCACGCCCAGGCACGCTTCATAAAGCCTTCCCTACCAACCTGTTCTTTGGTAAGACCTTCTTCCTTTTTCATAAGTTCCACTATCTTAACCTCGGTTGCGATAGAAGCGTGGTCGGTACCGGGAAGCCATAAAGTTTCGTAGCCCTGCATACGTTTAAACCTTACTATGGTATCCTGTAAGGTTTCATCAAGGGCGTGCCCTATATGAAGTTGACCCGTAATGTTCGGTGGCGGAATTACCACGGTAAACGGCACTTTGTCGGGGTTGACTTTGGCTTTAAAGTAACCGTTATTTTCCCAATTTTCGTAAATTTGTTTTTCAAATTCATTCGGATTGTAAGTCTTTTGCATGTCCATAAAAAAGTCTTCCTATATAATATTTCATAAACGTTTTAATTTATTATATAGTAATTAGCATTTATTGTCAAACTTCCTTTACCGAATTAGTTAAAATTATGTTTTTACATTTTTGTTAACAGCTATATATTTTTCCGCATAAAATAGATAATGACCACTGATTTTGGAGGATTATGAAAAAATTACTTATATTTTGTCTTTCTGCTACCTTTATAGCAAATTTATTTGCTTGTAACGGCAACGGAAACGGCAATACGAAAATAAAAATCAATGAAGTTACCCACTCGATTTTCTACGCACCTTTTTACGTTGCAATCGAAGGCGGTTTCTTCGAAAAAGAAGGGTTGGAAATTACACTTACAACCGGTGGCGGATCGGACGCTTCGATGACAGCACTTTTATCAGGAAGTTGCGATATAGCGCTTTTGGGACCGGAAACCGGAATTTACACCGCTATCGGTGGGGCAAAGGACCTTCCCGTTATATTTGCGCAATTAACCAAACGAGACGGATCCTTCTTGATGGGTAGAACTCCAACGGAAAACTTTAAATGGACGGACCTCGAAAACAAAGAAATAATTGCGGGAAGACGTGGCGGAAGTCCTGCGATGTCTTTAGAATACGCGCTAAATAAAAACAACCTATACGACGGCGAAAACGTTACTTTAAATTACGACGTACAATTTAATCTTACGGCTTCGGCCTTCGTATCGGGTACGGGCGACTACGTTACGATGTTCGAACCCACCGCCTCGGAATACCAACGAGAAGGCAAAGCCTACATCGTTGCAAGCGTAGGACAGGAATCGGGAGAGGTCCCCTTCACCTGCTTTATGGCTAAAAAAAGTTATTACGAAAACAACGCTGAAATTATAGAAAAGTTCACAACTTCCCTATTTAAAGCCATAAAATATATTAAGGAAACGGACGTTAGCGAAGTAGCGGAATTACTCGTTAAGTCCTTCCCCTCTACAAGTCTTCAATCTATTAAAGACTCACTAAACTCTTACCTAAGAATAGACGCCTGGCAAACGGATATGATTATGAAAAAGCAATCATTCGACCGCTTGCAGGAGATTATGGAAAACGCAGGAGAATTAGATCAGCGAGTAGAATATGAAAACCTCGTTGACAACAAAATTACTGAAGATAGCTACAAAAAAATCTTCGGATAAAAGTTAAGCCTGCCGGTTTTTTGGCAGGCTTTTTTGAGGTAACAATGAACAGTTTTCTTAAATTAGATAATCTTTCCTTGACCTATCACACCAAAAACAGCGAAACCACGGCGGTTAAAGGACTCGGCTTTTCGGTCGAGAAAGGAGAGTTCGTTGCGATAATAGGCCCGTCGGGGTGCGGCAAAACAAGCGTGCTTTCCCTCGTTGCGGGACTTATTCCGAAATCCGGCGGAACCATTACTCTATGCGGAAAGGAAATAACTTCCCCGGACGATAATATCGGTTATATGCTTCAACGGGACCAACTGTTTCCGTGGTTGACGATTGAAAAAAACGCTATGCTTCCGCTTGTTATCAAAAACATAAAAACTTCTAAAAACGTTGAATATACCTACGATTTATTAAAAAAGTACGGACTTTACGAATTTAGGAAATACTACCCCGACCAGCTATCCGGCGGCATGCGACAGCGAGCGGCGCTTATACGCACGCTATCTTGTAAACCCGAACTTTTACTTCTTGACGAGCCCTTTTCCGCACTCGATTACCAAACAAGACTAGTCGTGTGCGACGACGTTTACAAGGTTATAAAATCGGAAAAAAAGACGGCGTTACTTGTTACTCACGATATTTCGGAAGCAATTTCGCTTGCGGATAAAATTATAGTTTTAACTAAACGCCCCGCAAAAGTAAAAATGATTTACTACACGGATTTCGATAAATCCTTAACCCCTCTTTCACGCAGAGAAGAAAAGAACTTTTCCACGTGGTTTGAAAAACTTTGGAAGGAGTTAAATACGCAATGAAAAAAGACGGATTTTCACCCGAACACCTACTGTACCTAAGAAAACAAAAAAACAGAAAAATCTGCGTTTTGGTTACGCAAATTTCCATACTTGTAATTTTCCTTTTGTTATGGGAACTTTTAACACTTTTTAACGTAGTAGACAGTTTTTTGTTCAGCAGCCCCGACAGAATAGTAAAAACCATTGCGAATCTTTATATTAGCGGTGAATTGTTCTTACATATAGGAACTACCTTATATGAAACCATTGTCGGCTTTTTATTAGCCTCTGTTACGGGCACACTTATAGCGGTTGCGTTTTGGTGGTCGGATTTTTTAAGAAGGGTTTTCGAACCGTACGTAGTAGTTTTAAACAGTCTGCCGAAAATCGCCCTCGGTCCCCTGATTATCATTTGGTTCGGTGCGGGAACTAAAGCCATAATTTTTATGACCTTTTTGGTTACCGTAATCGTAACCGTGATTAATATGTACACGGGGTTTTGCGAG
>CATZIC010000053.1 GCA_958419945.1 uncultured Clostridia bacterium
TCTTTTCGGTTACAAGGTCGTAACACAAATCGTCAAAATCGCTCCTGCCGCCAAACAAAAATATCCGAACGCCGTCCGCCACCGCTTTGTCGATTTCAGCCCTCGTTCTTGCAACTAAGTCGTCCGTTAAATTTACGACGGAATGTCCGAAGCACGAACAGGTTTTTTCGATTGTTTCCATAAAAAGATGCCGCCCCCTTGCGAGAGCGACACCGTAGAATGTACCTCTCGCATAGTTGCGACACTATTGAGAGTCCACCAATTTTTAAAGTAAGACATAGCATACTATTATTTACTGAAGAGACTGCGATACAGTACATTACTACCGATAGTAATGTCCCTCCAATAAAAATTATTATACTACCCCCTAAAAGTGGTACTCCCGTATATTTTCAATAATGTCGCAATATCATTATAGCGCTTTTTATAAAAAATATCAAGGATAATAGGCAAAAAATTAAAAAGCCGCTACAAAATGTAACGACTTCTCTAAAAAGCAAAGAATTTACTATATTATTTTATAGCGTCGGATTCTGCGGGCTGCATATCCTCGATTTTAAGGTCTGCTTCGTGCACGATAGGCTTCCAGACAATCTTTTTATAACGAATAATAGCGCCGACGGAAATGGGAATATAGGTGTACATAAACAGCGGGAAGGTAAAAAGATAAAGTATTTTCTTTATAGTACTGCAGTTTATCTTTTTCCATTCCGTAACCATTACCAAAAGCCCTATAATAAACATTATCGGGTAAAACATAAGAATGGTGGAACCAAGGCTTTTTAAGGCAAACAGCACCGAACTAAGTTCCCCTACCGAGGCTGCGATTATTGCAATTACGGGATAAAACACCACGCATGCAAGGGTCAAAAACAGTGCGGGAAAGAGGGTTGTGAACATGTCCCAACAACCGAAGTTTCCGAAAAAGCCTTTTATGAGTTTTCCAAAATACTTGTACAATACCTGATAATAGCCTTTAGCCCACCTTTCACGCTGAATATAAGATTGTTTAAAGGTTTCGGGCTGTTCGTCGTAAAATTCCGCAGTGGACGCGTAGCCTGCCTTTCTGCCGGTGGTGATAAAATCGGTAGCACATTCGATATCTTCGGTCATTGTGAAGAACTTCCAATTATCGTAGTCCTTTACTACTTTTGCGGAAATCAAAAAACCGGTGCCCGATATGGAGCAGGAAGTGTGAAGCATCATACGCGCGTTGTTTAAATGGCGCGATTCGTGCAAAAACCACAAGCCGTAGCCCGAAGTTATCCAATTTTTGCCGAAGTTTTTAGAGTTACGATAACTTGTAACGATTTCGTAACCTTGGTCGTAAACCTTGTTTATCTCGGTAATATAATTTGGCTTAATTACGTTGTCTGCGTCAAGTACGATATAGGCTTCGGGAACGAGTTCTTTATAGGCCTCGTCCTCGTGAAGTTTGGTAAACAGGAAGTTAAGTGCAAATCCTTTACCGATATGCTCGGTATCGTTACGTTCGAAAACCACACACCCCATGTCCTCGCAGATTTGTTTGGTGGAGTCCGTACAATTATCCGCAATTACGAATACGTTGTAAAGTTCTTTCGGATAATCGTTTTTTTGGATACTGTCTATCAGATTACCGATAACCTTTTCTTCGTTTCTTGCGGAAATAACTATGCCTATTTTATGCTTCTTATGCTCCCCTTTCGCCGGTTTTTTATGGTGAATCGTTCCGAGTATCATGTAAAAAAACTGGTGAAGGTACATGAAGAAAAATAACAGGCTAAGTACGTTGGATACCCAATAGATTACGGTTTGAATCAAAGTACCCGTTTGCGGTCCGCCCGTAGTTATTAAATCTATGATAATTTGCATTTTTGCCTCTTGTTAATTTTTAACCGAGTGCCGCTATTTAAAAAAGCAGTCGGGAAATTCTTTGACAAACCCTAAACTTGGCGTAGCTTAGCCAAGGCATTTTAAAAAATTACGCCTTCCAAAGTCCGTGAAGATTGCAGTATGCGTAAACAGCCTGCACTTCGTCGTCCTCTGCTACCAAAAATTTAAGTTCGGGTGCGCTACCGGGCGTTAAAGCCTTGCGCTGGTTTCCCTGTGCCGTCTGCACTGAAACCCATTGTATGTAATGATTTTCATCCATAGGGTGGCTGATAGAGCCCACCTTTACGGTAAGAAGGTTTCCTTCTCTTTCGTATACGGGAACGTGCTTTTCGTTGCTTGCGTCAACGGTGTTGGGAACGAGTTCCTGCATGGTTTCACCGCAGCATTTTACGGGTACGCCCGTTTCTTTTACAACTGCAACTATCTTGCCGCAGTGCTTGCAATATAAAAATTTCTGTTCCATAATATCTCCTTCGATACTTTTATTTAGTGTAGGTAGGTGTTTAACCGATTATTTATCTTCGTGATCGCAATCGTGGTGGTGATGGCAGCATTCGCAGTCCTCGTCCTCGCAACCTTCGTCCATAATGTTACAGAACTCTTCGTAAACGGCGTCTAAAAGCGCGTCGTCTTCTACGGGGATGAGTTCTTCTTCACCGGGCTTTCCGGATACTTCGTAAATTATAACTTCGTCGGGATCTATACCTTCGATTTCTTCGGCGGGAAGGAAAAATGCGAAAAATCTGTTTTCGTATTCGATGGTGTCAAGGTGATAAAACTTCATGATTTTTCCGCTTTCGTCGGAAAATTCTACGAGTTCGGAATCTTCTTCCATGGTGTCAAGGGCTTCTTTTTCGTCTGTCATAATTAGTTCTCCTGATTTTTTAATTTATTTATGTAGTCCTCTAAGATGTAGGACGCCGCAATACTGTCAACGTAGTTTTTGCGATCCTCTCGTCTTACGTTTGCCAAGATCAGATCACGTGTTGCAAGTTTTGTGGTAAATCTTTCGTCGTTTGTAACAACTTCTATATCCGTAGCCTCTTTCAAAGCTGCAATAAAGGACGACGTTATATCCGTCTGCACCGAGGGCGAGCCGTCAAAGTTTACCGGAAGCCCGCACACTATACGCGTTGCGCCGACCGATTTGGCAAGTTCTATAAGGTACTCGATATCCTTTTTGAAGTTTTTACGCCAATAGGTTTTTTGAGGCAGCGCCATGGACATAAAAGGGTCGGAAGTCGCAACCCCTATTCTTTTGTCCCCTATATCGAAACAAATAAGTTTCATAACAGCTACCCCGCAGTGAAAATTTGCATCTATATAAGTATAACAAAAAAAAGTGTTGAATTCAAGTGTTTTACCGAAATTAACTAATAAATATATTCTATAGCGACTTTGTACGTTTGAATTGCCGTAAAATTTCGGCACATTTCGACAAAAAACTAAATTTTGTAGCAAAATTACGCATATTTTTTTTATAAAAGCCCACAATTACAGTAAAGGCAACTGCCTTGGGGAGGAAAAAAATGAAAGAATTTTGTTTCGGTCTTGCACTTGGAACAATGATGGGCGTTTTGATTGTTACCTCTTCGGATAAAATCAGTAAGTTAGCAAAAGAAGCGACCAAAACGGCGGAAAAAAAGGTTAACGAAGTTAAAAACGAAGTTAAAGAAAAAGTCGCCAAGAAAAATTCCGAAGAATAAGTTTTTAACATTTTTTAAGGAATTGTAATTTAAAAAAGCAAAGCATGCCGTAACTACTTTTTGTAAGTAACAGTGTGCTTTACTTTTCTTTTGTAGATTATGTATTTTTAAAAGTTCGCTAGCGTTCGACAATTCCTCAGTCGGCATTCGCCGACAGCTCCCTTTACTACATAAGGAGCCGAATAAAGTGTAAATAACAGGCTTATATGCCCACTTTTGGGAATTACCTCGCTTTGGTGTCTGGATTGCCACGGAGCTTACGCTCCTCGCAATGACGGAAAGGACATAAGGAGCCGAAAAATGTGGATAATCGACCTATAGGGCAACTTTTATAGGTTACAGATATTTTTTAAGGTTCTCTACTTTATCGAGTTTTTCCCAAGAAAATTCCGATCTGCCGAAATGCCCGTATGAAGCGGTGTTTTTGTAGATGGGTTTTTTAAGGTCTAACTTTTCGATAATAGCAAGGGGTCTGAAGTCGAATTCTTTGGTTACGATTTCACAAAGCTTTTCATCGGAAAGTTTGCCTGTGCCGAAAGTTTCAACGGTAACCTGCAATGGCGAAGCAACCCCTATAGCGTAGGAAAGTGCGATACGACAAGTTTTGCAAAGTCCTGCCGCAACGAGGTTTTTGGCGGCGTAGCGTGCCATATAAGCGGCGCTTCTGTCAACTTTTGTGGGATCCTTACCGGAAAATGCACCGCCGCCGTGGGGGCAAAAACCGCCGTAAGTATCGACGATAATTTTCCTGCCCGTAAGACCGCAGTCCCCTTTCGGACCGCCGATTTCAAAACGGCCGGTCGGGTTTATATAGTACTTGGTATCTTTGAGTAACAGATTTTCGGGTATAACCTTTAAAATTACCTGTTCGTATATATCTTTCTGAAGGGTTTCGAGGTCTACGGTTTCGGCGTGCTGTGCGGAAACTACGACGGTATCGACGCCAATTAGTTTGTCGTCGTCATAAACGACGGTAACCTGACTTTTCCCGTCCGGACGAAGATATGGCAAAATGCCCTGTTTTCTTACCTCGGAAAGGCGTTTGGAAAGTTTATGTGCAAGTACGAGCGCAAGTGGCATAAATTCCGCCGTTTCGTCGGTGGCGTAACCGAACATCATGCCTTGGTCGCCTGCGCCTATAAGATCGTATTTGTCGCCGCTTTTTTTGTATTCCTGCGAGTTATTAACACCCATAGCAATATCGCTAGACTGCTCCTTAATACTCGTGATTATGGCACAGTTGTCGGCGTCAAAGCCGTATTTTGCACGCGTGTAACCGATTTCCCTTATTGCGTCGCGCGCTATTTTTTGGATGTCCACGTAACATTCCGTGGTGATTTCACCCATAATTAAAACCATGCCCGTGGAAGCGGTACATTCGCAGGCAACCCTTGCTTCCGGGTCTTTTTCTAAAATAGCGTCTAAAACGGAGTCTGAAATTATATCGCAAACCTTATCGGGATGCCCTTCCGTAACACTTTCGGAAGTAAAGTATTTTCTCATGTTTCACCTTTTGTCGTGCTTATACCGCACATTATATTTGCCGCCGATAGGTCGGCACCTTTTTATTATATTATTGTACGGTATGTGTAGAAAATTGTCAATTATTTAGTTGTCAAAGTTGTATTTAAGTGCTAATATTTACCGTAGGTGGCAAAACTTATTACGACTAAAAGGAAGGATAATATGGCTGAGTGCACACTCTGCCCCAACCGCTGCGGAATAGACAGAGACCTGTTTGTGGGCGGTTGCGGTGTTAAAAATACCGTTAAAATTGCAAAATACTATCTTCACCCGTACGAAGAACCTTTGATTTCGGGAACTAACGGTTCGGGTTGCGTCTTCTTTGCGGGATGCAGTTTAAAATGCACTTTTTGCCAAAATTACGAACTGTCCCACGAGGCGCGCGGTAAAGAATTTTCCATTCTTGATCTTGCGGAAATTTTTAAAAAACTGGAAAATGACGGTGCGCACAATATAAATTTGGTAAACCCCACTCATTATTCTACGCAGATTATAAAGGCACTTGATATTTACCGCCCGAATATACCGATCGTTTGGAACACGCACGGCTACGAAGCCCTTGATACCCTTAAATTGGTCGATCCTTACGTTGACGTGTATTTAACCGATTTGAAGTATTTTAAGCCGTCAAGGTCTCAACGATACGCCAAAAAGAGCAATTACTTCGAGGTTGCTAAAATTGCGGTTAAATTTATGCTCGAAAGTAAAAAACCGCTCATTTCTGACGGGCTTATGAAAAAAGGAGTTATCGTAAGGCACCTGGTACTTCCGCAAAACGTTGACGAAAGCCTAGCGATTTTGCAGTTTTTAAGTAGCGTTATCGGTAAAAATTACCTTTCACTTATGGCGCAGTACACGCCTTTCGGAAATCTTGACGGTACGCCTGAACTGAAACGAAAAATTACCAAACGGGAATATAAAACCGTGGTGGATATGGCAATGGAACTCGGCTTCGAGAATTTGTTTTTACAGGACGAAAAATCCTGCGATACGGCGTTTATTCCCAAATGGGATTTTTAATTTAATATTGTATTTATTTAAACGGTGCTATTTTGGTGCCGTTTTTTTATTGTGTGGAGTGTGTTCGACTGACAACGAGTGATATTATCGGCAAGCCGAGAGTGATATTCGCCTGACGGCGAGTGATATTTTGACCTGCGGTCAAAGTGATATTTGCCTTCGGCAAGTGGTATTCGCCTGACGGCGAGTTAGAATAAGAATTTAAAGAATTGTTGAAGTTATCCTACGGATAAAAAAGGCGGGTGGGGAGATTATGGGGTGGGCGGGATTGACAAACAAACGGTTTTACGTGGGTATAGAGTGGGTGGAAAGAGTATGATGCCGCCTTTTTGAAAAAGTTTTGTGTCTGGATTGCCACAGAGCTTCCGCTCTTCGCAATGACGGAAAGGATAAGGACTAATCTTCGTCTAAACTATCGGTCTGCTTTTTTACAAGTTTTTTTGTTAAGCGGGAAGCGTCCTTGGGGTTTGCAAGTTTTAAAAGTTCTTCAATCTGTTTTTGGTTTAGCATACTTTAAGGATTACCAAAAGCCGAATGTTTTATACAAACCTTCGGCGGTGAAATTCGACTTCGTCGAGTGATATTCGCCTGACGGCGAGTGATATTGCTTCGCAGTGATATTCGGCGATTGAAGCCGCTATTCGGTTTCAATCGCCGAGTTAGAACAAGGATTTAGATTATTATTAGAAGTTCCCTGCGGGAACGACAATCCCTCAGTCGACAGTCGCCGACAGCTCCCTTTACTTCATCAGGAGCCAGATAATGATTTAGATTATTATTAAAAATCCGCCGTTTGTTAGTATATGGGTGGGCGGAAAGTGCCTATCGGCAAATGAAGACGCTTCGCTAATGAAGAATGAAGTCGCCTTACGGCTAATGGGCACAAGGATTTAGAGTAATTATTAAAAAGGCGGTTGGAGAGATTATGGGGTGGGTGGGAAAAAAAGACTGGAAAATTACGGGGGCTTATGGGGGCTATATAGTTTAGCCGCCTTTTTGACAAGTTTTGGTGTCTGGATTGCCACGGAGCTAAAGCTCCTCGCAATGACGAAGGGTGCAGTAATATTCGCCTATCGGCAAGTATTATGGCGGAAAAAATTTAAACGCAGGGGCGGACGCCCCTGCGTTTAATAGTGTTCGGTTGTTAGCCGAAATGTAATTTAGTTAAAACTTACGCAGCAGTAGTTACTACGATACTTGTAATACCAAGTTGGTTATTCTTTGTAGTAGTATTATTAACGTGTAATCTAACCTGCGTTGCGGAAGCAAAGTTACCGGTTACAGAACATTCACCTGAAAGGCTTCCCAAAGTGGCGCAATTTTGCCAAGAAGTACCATCAAAATACTCAACCGTAATGGACTTAAAGGTTTTCGTACCCCACTGTTTTAAGTTGAAGGTTACGGAATTGATAGCAACTGAACCCATATCAACGGTTACGTAAACGTCTGCAGCATTGGCAGATGAGCTTGCATTCGTTGCAAGAACAGGACGATCGTCAATAGTCATGCCGGAGCCCTGTTTGTTGGCTCTTGAAAAGTCAATCTTAGTGCCGTTAACTTCTAATGATTGAGGACCATAGGAAGAACCCCAAGTAGACCAACCGGTAACGTTTGTCAAGAAGTCGTAAGTTATAGTCTGTGCGCCTTCTACTTTAGCGGCAACAGAAACTTTGTATTCAACGTTTTCGGTAGCGGTGTTGCAGGTAATCTTCGCAGTAATCGTAACTTCCTGTACGGTAGTTGTCTGCGTAACGGTTGCCTGAGTTCCATTAATTGCTATAGCAGCGGTATTATTGGAAGTCCATTCGATTTGAACGCCTTCGTAAGTAGGAAGAACAAAGTCAGCATTTACGGAAGCAGGAACTTCTAAGTTAAGTTTAGCAACCATAATCTTATCGAGGTCGGTTGTTGTCTTTATTTCTAACAAACCGGAACCTACTGCCTGACCTTCGCCGTTATAAGAACCCTTAGCGGAAAGGATAACAATACGGGAACCGATTTCGACATTCAAACCGCTGAAACTCTGATCGTTGGTAAACTTACCGTTAGAAAGAGCCATCTTTTCAGCGCAGAGGCCGTAAACCAAAAGCGTGGTTTCGCCATCGGTAATATAAACGTTACCATATTTAACAGCGTTAGCCTGATTCTGATAGTAACCGGTAACAACGCCTTCGATTTGATAGAAAGCTTCGTTGCTGTCTGCTAATGCCAAGAATTCAGCCAAAGTTTTGGTTTCGTAATCGGGAGTAGGTGTACCCATAGCCGTACCGCAAACGTCGCAAAGATTGTCGCCGTCATTATCAGCGTGATCGATCATAGCGATAGGTTCGGTTTTGGTTTCGCCACATTCGCAAGTAAAGGTCTTAACGCCTTCCTGCGTGCAGGTTGCTTCGGTAGTAACTACGCCTTCACCCCAAGCGTGAGTATGAGTTCCACCGGAAATTGCTTTAAATTGAGCAATAAACTGAGATACGCCAATTGTACCTACGTTGTCGCCTGTAATACGACTAACAGCGCTTCCACTGAAAGTAGTATAAGTGCCATAAGTTCCGAGGTAGTATGCTTCGCCTTCAACGTCGAAAGTCATAACGCCTGCTTCTTCGTTCCAAGTCCAAACACCGGATTTAGTATCCTGGAATAAAACGTTTTTATGACCGTTTTGTAATAAGATCTCGATGTATTTACCATTAACCATCATAACGTAGCCATTGCCGTCTTTGGTAAGGGTTACCGTAGCGGCTTGGGCTTCGTCTTCGGAAGTAGCGAAATAGTAACCGCTCATTTCACCGGTTAAGTACAAAGTCTGACCTTTGTTAACCTGATCCATATATAAGTGGTATTCGCCTTCTTCAGGAGCGGGCTTAGCAACAACTGTCATAGCTGCGCCACAAACGTCGCAAGCGTTGTCGTTGTTAGCGTCAACGTGGTCGATCATCGGGATTTCTTCGGTTTTGGTTTCTTGGCAAAGAGTGCAAGTGTAGGTCTTAACGCCTTTTGCGGTGCAAGTAGCTTCGGTTGTTATTTCGCCTTCGTTCCAAGTGTGTTCGCAAGTAGAAGTCTGAGAAGCAACTTCGAATTTGCATACGAATTGAGAAGTACCTAAATCGCCAGCTTTTTCACCGGTAATACGCCAAGTTTCGCTTGCGCTTACGGTGTTGAACGTGCCGTAAGTACCGAGGTACCAAATTTTGCTGTTGAATTCGAAGCTCATTACGCCTGCTTCATCGTTCCAGGTCCAAACACCGGTAGGAGCGTCGAGTAACAATACAGAGGCCTTGCCTGCTGCGTTGTTACCAACTTCTACGTACTTACCGTTAACGGTAATGGTGTAACCTTCGCCGGATTTAGCAACGGTGAATTTGGAAGCGCTTGCAACTTCGGTAGTAGTAGCAAGATATCTATCACTCTTGATAGTATCAGTTGCGTATAATTTTTGGTTAAGAGAAGCTTGATATAAGCCGTAAACGTATTCGCCTTCAGCGGGAGCAGGTCTTACGAACTTGCAGATAAACTGAGTTTCGCCAATGTTACCAACGTTCGTGCCGGTAACGTATTTGGTTTCGCTTGCGCTTATAGTGTTGAAGTTATTGTAAGTACCGAGGTACCAAACTTTGCTGTTGAACTCGAAAGTCATTACGCCTGCTTCTTCATTCCAGGTCCATACGGAAGTAGGAGTGTCAAGCAATAATGCAGAGGTCTTACCGTCAGCGTTGTTGCCAACTTCTACGTATTTGCCGTTAAGTTGGATAGTGTAGCCGCCGTCTTTTGCCGTTAAAACTGCTTCTGCTGCTTCAACGGGGTTTTCGGTAGTAACGAGGTATCTGCCGTTAGAACTATTTTCTGCCTTAGCGTATAACCATTTACCGAGAGTCTTCTGATATAACCCGAATACGTATGAACCTTCGATAGGAGCGGGGTTCTGCGGAGGAATAGCAGCAACTGTAACGGTAATTTCCTTAGTAACGGTTTCTCCGTTATAGGTAAGGGTTGCCTTTAAAGTAGCGGTCTGTTCAGCTTCAGCCTGAGTAACTTTTGCGGTGTTGCCGTCGATTGCGATACCCTGTGAGCCTTCCAAAACTTCCCAAGTTGCCTTGAAATCAAGTGCGAAATCTTCGGAAACGGTCTTAGGCATAAGGTTAACTATGTTGTCAAGAATATCCTGAGCGGTCATGGTTCTTACACCGGTAACAAACTTAGCGGCATAAGTTCCGTTGGATTCGTCTGCAACGTAGTAACTGATTTTGCTTACGCCGAAGGTTTCATAACTGCTATATGCGTTGAGGAAGTAATCTTCGTTTTCAAAATTGAATACGAGAACACCTTTTTCGCTGAGCGTCCAGGAAGCCGTAGGAGCGTCTACGAGGGTAGCTCTTATCTTAGCGTCTGCAGTTTTATAAACTTCGATATATTTGCCGCTAACCTTTAACGTGTAACCCTCCTGTTCGCCTGCTTCAACGGTTACGTCTGCAGCCTTGTCGGGATCGGTGGTAGTGGTTAAGAAGTCTTTTTCAATCTTGCCGTCAAGATACAAGGTCTTACCGATGTTGCCTTGATACAAAGCCATTTTGTAAGTTCCCGGCGCAATGCTTTCCGCATATACGGGAACATTCGGATTCATAGCGGAAACTGCAACGTAATAATCTCTGGTTGCAGTAGCTTCGCCTACTTTAACGGTTGCGGTAAGAACCATTCTGCTTGCTTCAAGAGGAAGACTAACGTTTACCTTAGTACCGTTTACGGTTGCATAAGGAGCGTCAGTGGTCCAAGTGATGGTTGCATTGTCAAAGAAGGAAGTGGTGGGAAGATCATATTCGCCTGAAGCCAAAACTTCGGTCATAACCTTAAGGTTTTCGATTTCCCATTTTGCCTTACCTTGGTCGTCAAGGTTTTCAGCACGCATTACGTAGAAGGTGTTTGCGGTGTAACCCTGATAAGTGAAGGTTGCCTGAACTGTAGCAACTTCCGCAGCATCGGGAATGATAGCCAACTTGCCGTCAGCAATGCCGAAGGAATTACGAACGCCTAAAAGTTTATAAGATACTTCTACGCCTTCGATGGTGGGTGCGAGTTCTAACGTGGTGTTAGAAGTGATAATGGAAGGAAGTTCACCAAATTGAGTGTTTACGACCTTCATTGCTTTAGCTACAGTGTTGGCGATAACGGTATCGTTTTCACCGACGGTTCCGCCGATAACGATGTCAGCTGCGCTGTAAGGCATGATTTGTGCGCCTTTGTAGTTGCCGAGGATACCCTTAACGGATACAACGACTTCTTCGCCTGCGTCAAGTTTTTGTTTGATTTCAGCCTGTTTGTCGATTAAGCCCTTATAAGCGGGATCGGTTTTGTTTGCAGCGTAAACGCCTTCATAGTATTTGGATACGGAAACTGCAACTTTCTTGCCGCCTTTCTCTAAGGTAAAGAGGGTTGCGTTAGAACCTTCTTCGGGAACGTCCTTAACTTCGGAAACTTTCCAGTTGGTAAGAGATACCAAACGGGACTGGTTGTAGTTAGCAGCGGGAGCGTCTGCCAAAATGTCGTTATCGATTGCGTAAACGTACTGAGATACGTCGATAGCGGGTTTGGTGGTGTCAACCTTTAAGGTTCCGCCTGCGTTGGTTTCATATAAACCGTTATATAAAGTGTTGGTGGTGCCCTCTATGGTTACGTAAGCGCCGGGTTTTAAGTTAGCGGCATTTGCGGCATCGCAACCAACTCTGTATAGATAATAACCTGCGTCGAAGTTTTCATCCATCATGTAAAGAGTAACGTTGTTGTATTTGGAGGACCAAACGGTACCGATTGCAACTACGTAACCTTTCATATTGATGGAAACGCCGGTGTTGGTGTACCAGTAGTTTACTTCCTGCAAGTGTTCCATTTTTTCGGAAACGGTGAAGGTGTAGAAAGTAGGTACTGCTTTATCTTTATAGGTGAAAGTAGCGTTAATTTTAACGGTGGGGTTTAAGGAAGAAGGAAGAACCTTACAAACGTTTCCGTCAACGGAGATGTTTTTCTTGGAAGCTTCGTCTTCTACAGCCCAAGTGATAGTAGCGGTTTTACCCTTGAAGGTGGCTTCGGTTGCGAGTTCGAAATCTTCGTAAACGGTTGCCTTATTCTGCGGGAAACTGTAACTTTCTATAATGTCGTAGGTAGTAATAGCCGCAAGCCTTACGGTGTACGTTTTTGTAGCGCCACGAAGGTCAACGGTTAAAGTGGCAACTGCATCTTCTTCCGGAATGGTTACCTTTGCGATGTAATTGTCTTCGCCCTTTTCCAAAACTACGTATTCGCTGTCGGAAGTCCAGGTTGCCCTGTAGTCGCCTATACGTTTAGGCAGAACGAAATCTTCTTTAACGATTTGATCGTTGTTTTCGAAAATGTAGCTTTGAAGTGCTTCTTCTTTCGTCATTGCGGAGCCAGTGCCTAATTTACAAGCGCCGAACGAAAGACACAATACTGCGACGAGCGCAAGTATTACTACGCCAATCTTACGATTCATTTTTTTGTTCTCCTGTTATTTATTTTAAAATGATGTCAGAGTAATTGAGCACCGTGATAATGCCGGAGTTTGCTTCGAACTGATAGCCTTTCGTGCTAAATACGGAGCCGGTTTTAATCACGTCTTGGTAACCTTCGGGGGTGTTAACCTTGAAGGTGAAAGTCTTAGCCTCGGCTACGCCACCGTCTTTATTGCGGAGGCCTGCCGTGCCAACTATCGTAAGAACGCCGTCCGCATTGGTTACCTCGGTAACCGTTACGTCGGAATATAAAGTCTGACTGTAATGTGTGTCGTACGCAAAATCACTACTAAACGTTAAGTAGTAATCCTTCTGCACGGGGTGCGTGTATACATTGGGTTGGTTTGCACCATAAATAACATCGTATTTCAGATCGCTTATCTGGAATGCACTATTGTGCTTCTGAATTACGCCGACAACTCTATAAAGGTGGCCGAGCTTCATATCGATAGCCTTATTGGATGCATAACCTGCATACAATTTTATAGTGTAGGTTTCGCCCGTTTCACTGTCGTACTGTGTTGCAGTAAAGGAAGTCTTACCTTCATATATTTCGACGGATTGTAAAAGTGCGTTGAATCTTACTTTTGAACCGCTGTCGAATTCTTCGTTGTAATACTGTTCAATATTTTCGTAGATTTCCTTAATGGAAACGTCAACGGGATCGGTTGAGAACAAAGGATCGTCTTTAGCCGAGAAAAGACGAAGTTTTATGTTTCTTAGTTGTTGGTTGTCTTTTAATTATATT
>CATZIC010000054.1 GCA_958419945.1 uncultured Clostridia bacterium
TTTGTAAGTGATACCAAAGTTAAGTGCTGTTACATATTGTCCAATAAGAGTGTCTTCAGCATCTGCATCAGTACCAAAAATAGTTGCAAGGTCAGAGGTCCAAGTTATTTTTGCATACACTTCAAGTGTTCCGGTTTTAGCGGCAAGTTTCAATTCTTCAGCTGTAAATGCATCACCATTTTGCTTGCAAATTTCAACTGTAAAGTGAGCCCAAACTTGATCTTCTGTCAAAGTGTTCGCAGGCATTCCTGTAGCAAATGAAACGGAACCTGTTTCTGGTTTTGTAACTGTAAGTTCAACCCATGCCTCTACGTCACTCGCATTCGTGATAGTAAGAACTTCAACCGGTGCAGTTGTGTTTGTACGAGCATTAGCTGCAACATAAGTTTCACCAGTGTAATCAGCTGCCTTGGGTGAAATCATGCTCAAAGAAACTGGCGTTTCAGAGGTTCCTTCAAATGTACCGGTAACAGACCATTTAGCGATCGTTGCTGTTGCTGTTCCGCTACCTGTGCTGGTGTAACGTGCAAATGTGAAACCAACGCAGCAGAAACTTACAAGCGTCAAAACAACCAAAGTAAGCATCATTCTTGAAACAAGTCTTTTGTTTTTAGTCATTGTAGTATCTCCTTTATAGGTCAAATATAGATAATTTATTCAAAACGTTTCTGTATGGCTAAAGAAACGTCTGAGCCGTAATAAATTGTAGCGGTCGCCCGCTCCTGAATGTCGTGCGCCCGACGGATTGTCTGAACGCCGCCACAAAGCGAGTACCCCCACAAACTTTCAACTTCCACAAACTTATCGTTTCCCGCCCACCCCATAAACTAACAGTAGGCGGCGCTTAATATGTGGAGTTTGTAGTATTGAGATTGGAGCTTTCCCGCAAGAAAATTCCTTCCCGTCATTGCGAGGCGCGAAGCGCCGTGGCAATCCAGAAAATTTTAATAATTACTTCAAATCCTTGTTCGGCTCATTTGTGCAAAGGGAGCTGGCACGTACGTGCCAGAGGGATTGTCCGTTCGCCTGCGAACTTCAATATAATTCGCCCTTTCCGTCATTGCGAGTCGCAAAGCGCCGTGGCAATCCAGACACCAAACTTAATCTAGCGTCAGCTTGGCACCCTTGTGCAAAGGGAGCTGGCACGTATGTGCCTGTGGGATTGTCCGTTCGCCTGCGAACTTCAATAAAATTCCTCCTTTTTCGTCATTGCGAGGCGCGAAGCGCCGTGGCAATCCAGACACCAAACTTAATTCTACGCCCGCAAAAAGTCCCCCTATAAGTCGATTCAAGAAGCAAATTTGCTTGCTTGCAAAGGCAAATTTACGCCGTCGACAAATTAGGTGTCATACAGCAAGCTTGCTTAGGTGTGCAAAACACACCAATCGGGTATCTACCCGAAGTATGGCACCTAATTTTTTATCACAACTTTTTATAATTTTTTGTATCCTTGTTCGGCTCCTTTGTGTAAAGTGAGCTGGCACGTATGTGCCTGAGGGATTGTCAAAAGTTAGGCTATAAGCCCGTTTTCACTATATTTTCTACCGTCATTGCGAGGCGCGAAGCGCCGTGGCAATCCAGACACCAAACTTAATTCTACGCCCGCAAAAAGTCCCCCTATAAGTCGATTCAAGAAGCAAATTTGCTTGCTTGCAAAGGCAAATTTACGCCGTCGACAAATTAGGAGTCATACAGCAAGCTTGCTTGCTTAGGTGTGCAAAGCACACCAATCGGGTATCTACCCGAAGTATGGCACCTAATTTTTTATTACAACTTTTTTAATAATTACTTCAAATCCTTATTCGGCTCCTTTGTGCAAAGGGAGCTGGCATGTACGTGCCTGATGGATTGTCAAACGACACCGACCAACCCCCATAGCACACGTATACTTCCCAATAATCCAACCTTCCGTTTCCCTCCCACCCATAAACTTCCGCACGGTGCCATTTATAAAATTACTCTAATTCCTTGTGCCGTAAGCACTTCCCCCCTTCCACCCCATAGACCGACAAACGGTGTCGTTACAATTTCATTCTCCCGTCGCTTTGCAACGGGAGAATGAATAAGAGTGGTTTTGAAATAAAACTAACAAAACACTTTTGTATACAAACGGTGCCATTGTTAGTACGTAGGGTGGGCGGGAAAGCGCAAGACAAAATAATTACTTTGTTTATGTGGGCTGAAACAGCCTATCGGCACCGCTCATTATATTTTCCGCAGGCAAAAATATAACAGCCTTCGAGATCCCCAAAGGCTGCAAACTTCTGATAATTTTCTAAATCCACAATGCGACTTGTCGCATTTCATACGGCTGTAAGCCTTATTTCATAGCGCCAACTATTTCACTCGCCAAAGGCGAATTTCATTGCGCCGCCAGGCGCTCTAATCGACCTATAGCCCCACTTTTAGATTTTTGCTTAGGTCTACAAAATACAGTTTCCCGTCCGTCTTACACCCCGAACATACAGCAAGCATATATCTTTCCCCATCTTGCGACAGTTCCAAATCATAATCCACTTCACACCCCGAAAACTCCGAAACTGCAAACCCGCCTTCCTGCACTACGCAGGCATACTTCGTATCGGCGATATCTATTTCGACCTTACTCGGAACAAAAGTACTTAAATTGCTACGTTTAAAATTACTTTCTTTTCCCGTCCAAAGCTCAATTAACCGACCTATAGACGGACTTTTATATAATTTTTTTTCGGAATCTGTCCCAATCTTATCTAAAAATTTGAAAGGATCTTTCACCATTTTTATAAAATGACTTTGACTTTCGATATCCACACCGACGGGCGCGTCCGATAGCCCAACGCAAACAAGATTACCCGAATGAGAAATTGAAAAGAAAAACTCACCCGTAGTCCATTTTCCGTTTATCTTTTTAAATGTAAATTCTTCAATTCTTTTATTAAGCGTATCACGTATGGCATACTCAAGTAACTTCCAGGAAGTTTGTTTTTGCGCCTTTAAATTCGTATCGGTTACGCTGTCAATCTCTTGCTGCCTTTCCGGCGGGTAAAACACGGCATTGTCGTCCCCTTTTACAATAGCAAAGTAAAGGCGCAAATAACTTGCCGCACGCCTTTCATTGCCTGTCATATTCCCGTTGAATGTGCCCTTTTCAAACATAATGTCGCCCACTTAAAGGATTTTTACGCTAATATTATATCACAGTTTGTGATAAGTCGCAATAATTTGAATTTTGTTTTGCAATCACAAAACAATAAAGCTTAAAACACACAAATTTTTTACCTTAAAATATAAAATGTTAGTAAAAACACTTGTTTTTTTTACAAAAGTTTGCTATCATTATCCTTGCAATTAAATATTGGGGATTCGCCAAGCGGTAAGGCTACGGACTCTGACTCCGTCATCCGGGAGTTCAAATCTCTCATCCCCAGCCATAAAAACCTAAATCTTCACAACCGAAGATTTAGGTTTTTTGTTATGAAATTATCCATAATAACCCGTGCTTTTTTTATTAAGCAAATAACCTTCTACTATACAATATTTTCACCCCCCATGACACAAACAAAAAAATCCTTGTCTGAGTTTCTTCAGACAAGGATTTTTTTGTAAAAGTGCGCTCATACGCCCATTAGCCTTTGATTATCAAGCCGACCTGACCTTGCTTCGCTCCGCAAACGGGGCAGACGTCAAACGCTTTGTCGCTGTATTCTTCATAGCCGCAACCTATGCACTTCCACTTAACTTTTTTGTCCTTTTTGTACATAGTGCCCTGAAGCATTTGGTTATGCAAATCCAAAAACAGCTTCTTATGGATCTCTTCGATTTTTGCAAGTTCGTTAAACAAAAATTCCTCTTTCGGGAATCCTTCCTTCGCGGCTTCTTTAGCAAAAAGCTTGTAATTTTTAACTTCCTTTTCCTCGTCGACGGCAGCGAGCCTAAGATTATCCGTCAAATCCCATTTTTCTCTAAAGGGAGTACCTGCGCAAATCTCGATATTGTCGATCTGTTCTTTGCTTGCATTCTGAATATGAGTGTACAACATCCTTGCGTGGTTGAATTCGTTGTAAACCACTTTGTCCACGATTTCAGCCAAAGCGTTGTAACCATTGTAACGCGCGCCGTATTCGATAAACTTATAACGAACCATTGCTTGGCATTCGCTTGAATAACTTCTTGCCAAATTCATAAACGTTTTACTTTCTATTAATTGCATAAAACACCTCCGCATAGTTTGTTGCCTTTTACAAAGTTTTTTATACAAACCTTCAATAATTCCTTATCCAAAACACCTATTTTTCAAAGCCAAACAGTCCCACAAAACCACAAAAGTGCCTCTATAGGTCGGTTATTAAGCATTTTCATAATTTTTATTTTCAGTTGCAAAAAAACGTTTTATATGTTATAATGTAAATGTAAAAGGGAAATTATAATGAAACGTTTTCGGTACAAAAACTATTCAAAAATTGAAAATTCAGAAGCTAAAGAAAGGTTCAAACAACTTTCAAAAATTGCAAGGCGGAATCAAAGAATCAACCGTTTTATTGGTTGGTTTTTGTTTGGTAGCTTTCTTTTTTGGCTTGTGACCTTGCTTGTAGTAGCAATTACTGCGAAATCCTGGATAGCAAACGAATCTTTAGCGCAATTCGTTAAAATAGTATCTTATGTTTTGCTTTTTCCCTTCCCTATCGTTATGACTGTGCTTAATTATCGCCTTCTACAAAGGTTTTTCCGACCTGTAGAACTAACTACGCTTACAGCCGAACTGATCTACAAAATCGCCGAACCTTTACGCATTTTCTATAAGGTACCCGAAAAAGATTATATCGTTACGAAATGCACTTGTTCATCTTTGGAATGCATGATCGATAAAGACGTTTTGTTGTTTATCTCTAATGGCAAACTTAGAATTACAAACGATTTTTTCCATTCCAAATACGATTTCGGTTGCTTTGAATTCGAAAAAGAAGAGGTTACCATCAAATATATCAACGACGACGGCAGAATAAGAACCTTGATTCAATCAAAAGATTTCATTCTCTACTTAGGTAAAAGGGCTAAACCCTTTATCTGCAAACAGTGGCTGAAAAAAGTCTGATTTCAACAAGAAATTTTACAAAAAGTCCGCCTATAAGCCCGTTATCGGCGCTTTTCGCCAAAAAAAACAATCCCGTGTAAAACAAAAACACCTGCTTAGCATTAGCTAAAAGCAGGTGTTTTTTTTGAGCAAAATTCTCAATTATCCTTTTCGTAGGTTTTCAAAAAATTTTCAAGCGCGGTATTAAATTCCTCGGGTCGGTCGAGATTCACGCAGTGCCCTGCGCCTGCAAAAATTATTTTTTCTAAGCCTTCCCGTTCCGCCCACTCGTTCACTATTTTAATAGCACCGTCCACGTCGTGCTCCCCGCAGCCGATAAGCATCGGGTAGGGTCTCGCCAAAGGTTGCGTTTTTTTGTTTACCAGCAAATTAAGCTTTGATAGATACATAAACGACTTTTTTTGAAAACCGAGATTAAGTTTGTAAAATTCCTCTTGCCCCTTTTCGGTGTAGGCAGAAATTTTTTTGTTGGCTTTTGCAAACCATTTAATGGAAACAAAACCTTTCAAAATCATGCCGAATTGTTTCGCGCTGTTTTTCTTTGCCATTTTTTCGTCGAAGTTGTTTATATCGTAACCGCCGAATAGCGCAAGTGACAAAATCTTATCTTCGTAACGCTCGGCAAAATCCTGCGCTAGCACGGCACCCAGTGAAACACCCACGATATGCGCAGAAGCAATCGACTGCTTTTCAAAAATCCCATAAAGCCATTCCGAAGTTTTCGTAATATCATCGCCCTTTTTGGCATTTGTCGATTCGCCGTGTCCCAAAAGGTCTATTGCAATCAAGTTGTACTTTCCCGAAAAAAACTTAAACTGCCGCTCAAAAATTCTATGGTCCGAAAATGCGGGATGCAAAAAAACTATCCAATCCCTTTTCGCGCCCGCAACATCGTCAATGTAATAAACAATAGGCGTGTTTTCAAGCAAAAATTTCTTCATACTTTCTCCTTTTCGGCGCAATCTTTTATATTTTGTAAAAGCTCGCCATACCAATTTATATTAAAAAGCACCGCATCCCGGCCGTACTTTGCCGTCTGAAGCTGGTAAAATAAAATTTCGTTATCGATGCCCATGCTTTCGCCCTCTTCGCAGATTTCAGAAAGTTCTGCATAAAGTTTTTTAAGATCTAGAATATGATTTTCGATAAGTCTGATGCGATCCTCGCATTTTGCAAAACCGAAGAAGTAAATTTTTGCAAGTTCGGGGTTTTTTCCGCTTACGTCAATCGAAGCGTTCAGCCAATCGCTAAAAGCCATTTTTCCCTTTTTGGTAATGGAATAATTTTTTTTGTGCTTGCCTGATTCAATTTCATTAACTTCTATACAACCGTTTTTCAAAAGTTTCTTGAGCGCCGCCTGAATGCTTCCCGTACTGCAACTGTACATTAAATTCAGACCTTGTTCGATACGTTTTCTAAGTTCGTAAATCGAGCGTGGTTTTAACAGCAAAAGTCCAAGTATTATGTTTTCCATTTTGCGCCTCCTATATTACTAATAGTAACATTTATATTTCCCGATGTCAATTACTTTTATCAATTATATTTAAATTTCTTGAAAAAGCCATTATTACGTTAAGGTATAAATAAAGCGTAACAGGGGCATTATCAAAATATGACAATTTTTAAAGCGTTTAAACTGTTTTTTTCTCGCACGTTTGATTTTAGCGGAAGATCTTCAAGAAAGGAATTTTGGCTTGGGGTATTACCAAATGCAATCATTATGCTTATATTGATAGGACTGCTTATCTACGCCTTATTAGGTTTCGAAAAGATGATAAACCCCTTTAGTATTATTATGATTGCGCTATTTACCGCATTTTGCCTTGTGGAACTTCTGCCTTCCATTTCTCTTATTTTCAGAAGAATGCACGATATCGGAAAAAGCGGTAAATATATTTTTACACTTTTAATCCCCGTCATCGGCTACGTTTGGTATATCTACCTTGTTACCCGCCCGACAGATTTTTATCGAAACACAAATAACGCATAAATATTTGATATTTAGTATATAATGCAGAACTCAAACAAGAAAATTCCATTTTAAGTAAAAAGTGGCGATAACGGGCCTATAGACTGACTTTCGCCACTTTTTAACAATTTTGTTTAATTTGCGCTATGATATAGAAAAAACCTTTAAGTTTTCAAAAGCAAGATATATACCCCCTAAAAACACGTATTTAGTGGGGGTACAGTTCGAGTTATTTGAAATAAGCGCCAAAAATGCCATAAATAAATTAAGCCCGCCCATTTCTGCCTTTTAAAGTAATATTTAGTCAAAACGGACTGATTTCGACGCTTAGTTTGTGAATATATTTTCATTTAACTAAGTTACAGGATCTTCCTTTGTCAACGCACCTTACAACGCCATTAGCACTTTAGCACACCAAAAGAAGCCCAACAATTTTAATATAAAATAACTGCATGCTGAAAAAAGCGTTATCAAAAGGACTTTTCACGGCATATACTAAAGTGAGCCAACAGGCACAAAAGGAGATAAAAAATGTCATTTTTTTCTAATTTCAATTCAGACAGATGCCCCTGTCAGATTACGGGCAATCCTTTAAACGGTCTGTGCGAAAAGGTATGCGTAGAAGTCAACAAAGTGTTTGACGCCTGTATAAAGCAAACGCAGGAAGAAGGCTTAATCCTTAACCTTACCGACCTTATGCCGGCAAATCCTACATATCCGTTAACGTTTATAAGTGCAAGAAGCATCGGCACGGTAGGCACTATCACAAGCCTTCAGATAGACAGATTGCAGGACCGCCCTAACTTTGCAAGGGTACAGGTTACCGTAAGCATTCCCGTCGAAGTCCTTTTCGTGGATGCAAACAACGTGGAAGGCAAAGGCAATTCAACCGTAACCCTTACCGAAGACGTAATAATGTTCGTGCCCGAACCTTCTGTAATACCTTATACTGTAAACAGCGTCGTATCGCTTGTTTCCACACAGGGCGTTTATACGGGGGAAAACACCTTCACGGTGTCCGCTTGCGTAACTTTGATATTAAAGATCGTTATGACGGTGGATTTACTTATTCCTTCGTACGGCTACTGCAATATTCCTCCTTGTCAGGATTATTCGCAGGAAGTCTGCGCAGGATTCTTCGAACTCCCCTTATTCCCCAACACCAACAATTAGCATATTAAATATATCTGTAATCGGTTAAAAAATCATTTTAAAATATGATTGTTTTATAAGAAGAAAGTTTTTATCAAAAAACACTTTCACGAAAATTTTAACCGTTACATACTAAATGCGTGGGCCCTCGCCCACGCATTTTTAATTGCTGATACAAGCCAATTTTTTTGCAAAAGTCCGCCTATAAGCCCGCTATCACCACTTTTTTATAATTTTTAAAACCAATAAAGCGAACGATTATATATGACAGGCGTGGCAGTCCTCGTCGCAGAAATCGCCGCACTTTGCTTTGATTTCTTCATCGGATAATCCAATCTTTCTATAGTAATCGGCAATCGCCTTTTTAATGGCTTCTTCCGCAAGAACCGAGCAGTGCAGTTTAACGGGCGGCAATCCGCCAAGTTCGTTAATAACGTCCTTATTCGTAAGTTTTAACGCCTCTTCCACAGTTTTGCCCTTAATCATTTCGGTCGAAACGCTGCTTGAAGCAATAGCCGCACCGCAGCCGAAAGTCTTAAATTTAACGTCGACGATAACGTTATTTTCGATTTTAAGATACATTCTCATTATGTCGCCGCAAACGGGGTTTCCGACCTCGCCGACGCCGGAAGGGTCGACAATCTCACCGACGTTTCTGGGATTAGCATAATGTTCGATTACTTTTTCATTATAAGGTTCCATTTTTACTCTCCTTTAAAAATTTATCGTAAAGCGGGGACATGTTTCTAAGTTTTTGAACAATTTCTTCCAGATTATTCAAAAGATAATCAACTTCTTCCTTCGTGTTGTTCCGACCGATAGTAATACGCAGACTGCCGTGCGCAATCTCGTGCGGAAGCCCGATGGCAAGCAGTACGTGCGACGGGTCCAGCGTACCCGAAGTGCAAGCGCTTCCGCTTGAAGCACAAATGCCTTTAAGGTCAAGGTTCAAAAGTAGCCCCTCACCCTCTATAAACCTAAACGAAATGTTTGAGTTTCCAAAAAGCCGCTTTTCTCTGTCGCCGTTAAACTTGCAGTAAGGTATACGCTTTAAAACTTCTGCCTCGTAATAATCGCGAAGCCCTTTTATCCTTTCCGCATGCTCGTCAAAATCTCTGTAAGCAATCTCAATCGCCTTGCCCATTCCAACGATGGCGGGAAGATTTTCCGTACCTGCACGCTTGCTTCTTTCCTGATGCCCGCCGTTTAAAAATCTGTTAAACCTTACGCCCTTTTTAACGTACAGTGCACCCACGCCCTTCGGCCCGTAAAATTTGTGTGCGGACATAGAAAGGCTGTCAATATTCGTAACGTCGATTTTCAGGCTTCCGACCGCCTGCACCGCATCGGTGTGAAAATAGATGCCGTGCTCGTGCGCTAAATCTACAATTTCCGAAACCGGCTGAATCACGCCGATCTCGTTATTCGCATACATTACGGTAATCAAAATCGTAGTATCACGCAAAGAAGACTTTAGCTCTTCCATATCGATTATCCCGTTTTCCGAAACGTTCACGTAAGTTACTTCAAACCCCTCTAGTTCAAGTTGCTTTAACGTTTCAAGCACCGCCGGGTGTTCGATTTTTGAAGTAATAATATGATTGCCCTTGTTTTTGTTAGCATACGCAATTCCTCGTATCGCAGTGTTATCGCTTTCCGTTCCGCCGGAAGTAAAATAAATTTCCTCGGGTTTAGCGTTAATGTAAAACGCCACCTTTTTTCTTGCGTTCTCAATAGCCTCACGAGCCGCCCTTCCCATTTTATATATTGAAGAAGGATTCCCGTAGTTTTCCGTAAGATATGGCAGCATCTCTCTAACTACTTCTTCATTTGGTTTTGTGGTCGCCGCATTGTCGAAATATATCTCTTTCATTTTTGCCTCCACGTTGTATTAGCATATTTTACCCTTTAAAAACTTTTGCCGATTGATTTTCGGCATAAACTTTTTTTAGTAAGTTTTTAAAGGATTTTAATTTCATTATAATTATAACATTCTTTTCCTACCATGTCAATAGGAATAGAGAAGAAAATAAAATATTTCGCAAATTTTAAAATCCCGCTATCTTTTTGCAATCCCTATTTTGCTCTTAAAATAAACAATCCCCGCCTCGAAAAATCACCATTTTAATTACCAAAAGTCCGCCTATAGGTCGGATATTGCCATTTTTTCAAGGCTCCTTATGTAGTAAAGGGAGCTGGCGCGTAGCGACTGAGGGACTGTCCGTTCGCTTGCGAACTTCAATATAATTTGTACTTTTCGTCATTGCGAGAAGCGAAGCGCCGAAGCAATCCAGACACCAAAGTTAATTATAAGTTTGTAACATAATTTTCATATCATAGCTTTTTCATTGCGTCAGCTATGGCTCCTTATGTAGCAAAGGGAGCTGTCGGCGACTGCCGACTGAGGGATTGTCGTTCCCGCAGGGGAACTTCAATAAACCTTGTACTTTTCGTCATTGCGAGAAGCGAGCACCGAAGAAATCCAGACACAAACTTAATTTACGCCCGCAAAAAGTCCCCCTATAAGCCCGTTTTCACAATATTTTCTACCGTCATTGCGAGCGTAGCGTGGCAATCCAGTCGTTCGCTTCCGAACTTCAATAATTACTCCAAATTCCGCAATGCGACGAAGTCGTACTTCATTAGCATAGCGCCTTCATACATTAGCGAAGCAACTTGATTTGCGAAGCAAAAAGTGCCGCTATAGGTCTATTTAAGAAGTAAATTTGCTTGCAATGGCAAATTTACGACGTAGACAAATTAGGTATCATGCAGGCAGTTTGCTTGCATATGTGTGCGAAACACACATATCCGTGTCTTGACACGGAGTATGGCGCCTAATTTTTATCGGCAAAAAAGCGCCCCGCAAAGGCTTTCCTTTGCGGGGCGCTATCTCTTATAAATTATGTTAAAACAAATTTTTAATTAAGTCTGTTTATTATTTGGATTTTTTAAAAACCGTTTTAAGAATTTGGCCGAGTTTAGGTTGGGTGCCGTACATCAAAACGCCCACACGGTAGATTTTGGCAGACAAAAATCCCGCCCCTATCACTGAAGCAATCAATATCACGATAGAAATAACGATTTCATACCAAGGCACCACGCTCATAGCGATTCTTGTAAACATAGCCATCGGCGAGGTAAACGGAATGTAAGAGCAAATCTTCATTGCAACGTTGTCCACACTTCCGCTCGTCATCGAAAATACGACGATCATAAACGCAATAATAAACAAGAACGTAATCGGCATTACCGAAGTATTTATGTCTTCGAGCTTTGAAGCGGTCGAGCCGATAGCGCCGTACAAAAACGCATAGATCAAGAAGCCGAGCACGAAGAACAGAAGCATATACACGAACAAATCCACGGGAATATCGAACATCGAAAGAATAATCGCATTGTCCCCCCATGCCGACTTGTTGATTTTGAAGAACACCAGCGCCGTGCCGAAAATTGCAACAAGCTGTAAAAACCCTGCAAAGCAAGAAGCAAGCACTTTTCCGAACATCATTGCGGTGGGCTTAGCACTGGTAATCAAAACTTCCATTGCTCTCGAACTTTTTTCGGTTGCAACGTTTGTCGCGACCATCTGTCCGTACAAAAGTATAACCATATAAAGCGCAAAAATCATTATATACGTGTAGAAGAAATTCTGCATTTGATCTTTGCCGAGCGTCGTAACAGAACCATTGATGCTGACGGACATAATCTCCGCCACCTGTTCGGGCGTAAGTCCTGCTTCCTGCATTTTCACAGCCCTGTACGCTTCCTGCAAAACTTCGCTTGCCACGGCGGTGTTTGAGTCGTACATGGAAAGATTGTTGACGTAATAGGTGTAGGAATCAAGCCCTTTAAGCACGAAAGCGCATTCCACATTTTCGGAAGTAACCGCGTCTCTGACGTCCGCTATTCCGCCCTCGGCAATTTTTACCTCGTAATCACTAAAAGCCGAAGCAAAATATTGTTGCACCGTAGTAGCAAGTTCTGCGTCCGTAGAGTAAACGAGCATCACAGGCTTTTCTATATCGCCGCCAGAACCACCGGAACCGTCGTCGCCGTCAAACAACGCCAAAAAGTTAGGTATGCACATTACGATAGCGATAGCAACCATTAAAAATATGGTTATGCCCATAAAGATTTTGTTTTTAAGATAACCTTTTAATTCAAATTTAAAAATCGTACCAAACTGTTTCATATCGCACCTACTCGTTGTTTCCCGCATATTCGACGAAAATATCGTTTAGCGTTGGCTCGTAAACCTTAACTTCGTCAACGTCGTAACAATCAATAAGCTTCTGCATTACCTTTTGCTTGTCGTCCGGGCTTGAAAGCTGAATTAAAAGCGAACCGTCCTCGGCTTTCTTGCAAGATGAGCCGTAGTCCTCCATAATTTTATCTTCACTTAAAGAGCGCACCGTAAGTTTGTCCCGCACGTAATTTCTTTTTATCTCGTGAAGATCGCCGGAAAGCACCACTTTGCCTTCGTTTAGTATGGCGATGCTGTCGCAAAATTCCTCTATATAACTCATCTGATGGCTTGAAAACAGAAGAATTTTGCCTTTGCCGATCTGCTCTTTAACCACGTCTTTAAGAAGCATTGCATTTACGGGATCTAAGCCCGAAAAAGGCTCGTCAAGTATAATAACGTGCGGATCGTGCGCAAGCGCCGTGATAAGCTGAATTTTTTGCTGATTGCCTTTAGACAGCGTTTCCAGCTTCTTGTTTCTGTACTCCGTCATGCCAAGCCTCGAAAGCCAATAGTCTACCGCTTTTATAGCGTCGGATTTTGTCATGCCCTTAAGCTCCGCAAAATACACAAGTTGGTCGATTATGACCTTTTTCGGATAAAGGCCACGTTCTTCCGGAAGATACCCAATCCCTATTTTCGTGTAATCGATTTTGTTTCCGTCAACCAAAATACTGCCGCTGTCTGCAGGAAATACGTCCATAAGTATTCGTATGGAAGTGGTTTTTCCTGCGCCGTTTCTTCCTAAAAGTCCGAAGGCCTTTCCGCCTTCAGCCTTTAAAGAAACCCCTTTCAATACGGATTTCGCTCCGAATGATTTGTAAATGTCTTTTAATTCAAGAATCATTTTTCACCGCCTATGGGTTTTTTAATATTGTTTTTTTCGGTCTGCAGTTTTGTTATCTTAT
>CATZIC010000055.1 GCA_958419945.1 uncultured Clostridia bacterium
TGTTTTGGGTGGAAAAAAGAGAACGTAGCGGTGCATACAAGACCTATCAGTATGCAGTCAAAAAACACAAACGCATCGTTAATTTGTTTATATGATAATTTCAAATCCATATTTGGCGCCATATGTAGCAAAGGGAGCTGAAACGAAAGTGCCTGAGGGATTGCCGTTCCCGCAAGGGAATACTCCACCGTCATTGCGAGGAGCTTTAGCTCCGTGGCAATCCAAATATCGGTATTAAGTTGCGCTAACATAAGGACCTTACATAATTACCAATGGTGCAGCCTAATATAAGGGGCAGAGGCAAGTTTTACTAACTAGCCTCTGCCCCGTTTTAATACATTCGTGAACTAAAAAAACGGTAAAAATCGACCCATAGGCCGACTTTTACCGTTTTTTTTAGAATTGTGGTTACTTATTTAAGTGCTCGTACAGGCTTTCTTCAAGCCCGCCGTTAAGATATTTTACAGGCACCTCGTTTGATAAGGCGTTTGTGTAAAAATGAATTTTATAGGTGTAAGCGTCAAGTTTCTGATGCATTGGCGTAGTAAAACTTTCAAGTGCGATAAAGTTTTCATTTCTTATAACGTAGCACTTTTTGGTAAATCCGCCGTTGTAAGCCGTAATTTTGTCGCCGCTAAATGACAGTCCGGTGTTATGCTTTTCCAAAAGCGCATGAATAAGTATCGCTGCTACAATAATTGCAACGTTTACCGCCAAAACAGCAAAGTAAATTCCGAAAAATCCATCAATAAGTGTGATTAAGTCAGAAGCTTTTAACGTGTACAAAATTCCGCCGACAATGCTTAAAATTACCGCCGTAAACAGGGGAATAAGGCACTTTAAAATCAAAAACGGTGTAAGTCTTTTTGCTTTAAATTCGGCGTCGTCAGGCGTATAATCCGGCAAAATTTTACCAAGGGTTTCTTTTACCTCTTTCATTTTGCATAAGGGAAGCAGTACGCCCGAAGCGTTACCGCCGGAATTTTGTTCGCCATCACCACCAACCGTAAAGCCTACAACTTCGATGTTCACCGTGCAAAAACCGAAAAGCCTTTGGATAATGTTTTGCTTAATAACAACCCCTTTAATTCTCTTATAAGAAAACGTGTCGGTGTTTCTTGATAGTAGTCCGTAACTTATCGTTACGCCGTTTTCGTTTTTATATAGCTTAAACTTATAAAACCTCAAATGTGCGCCTATAAGCCCGAAAACGAAGGAAATCAGGCAAATTACGGGTACTACGATAATGGCGATTATAAAGTATTTAAGCACTTCAAAGCCACCGCTACCGAGCTTAGCGTAAACCAAAGCTGCCGTTCCGATAAGCCCTGCCAAAACCACAATGGCAGCAAGCATCATAACCAATGACAAAACGGTCATAAGCGCCGAATAGATAAGTTTAAGGCGGGAATCGAATTCGTACAGATTGTCGATAGGGTCTTCCAATAACTTAGGCGTATCGTAGGTTTTGCCGGACTGCTTTTCTTTTATTAGTCCGATAAGTTTGTCAACGGTAGAGGACTTTTCTATAATTAAAATTTCCGCACTGTAACCGGTGTTTGCCGAACCGCTGTCGATGGTTAGTACCGCAATATTGAAAATTTTCTGTATTACGTTCTGCTTTTTGTTTATTGCGTGGATCTTGGAATATTCGAGGACTGAAAGCTTCCTGTATAGCACCCCACGCCTGCATTTTATTTCGGTATCACCGATTTCATAACGTGAAAATTGCCAATATAATACGTTATAAATCGTCTTTATAACGTATACCACGGCAAAAATTATGAGTAGCCTTATAAAAAATTCGCCGTTTAAATATGCCGCTTCCTCCACGTCGTTATATAACGCGCTTAATAGCCAAAAAGAGAAAAACAAGAGGACGAAAAAGTCGCAAACAAGGCGGTAAAACAGATAGCCTTTGTCAAATTTCTTCATTTTGCTTTTCCTCAAGACGTTTTTTCAAGTAGACTTCAAGGTTTTTTACCGTGCTTTTTGCTTCTTCTGCGTCTAAGCAGGGAAGGTAGAAGTTCGATCCGGCCGTGGAAATTATAAGCCCCTTTAAGCCGAAAATCATCATTACAGGCCCCTCTAAAAGATGCAGGTCCTGTATTTGACAAACGGGCACGGAAATGTAGTGGCGGAAGATAACCCCGCGCTTAATGACTATTCTTTCCTTATCGAAGGAATACCCGAAGAAATGGTACTCTAAAAAGGGGTAAAGTATAGCAAAAAAGGCTATAACGGTAAAAACTCCCCAAACCCACCAAATCATGCCAAAGTTTTCGTTTTGGCTAAGAAGAAAGGATGTAATAACCGCCGCAGCAAGCAGGATTATTACGACTATCATATTTTTTGCTAACCAATATGATCTTGCTTTTTTCGGTAATTTTTGTAATTCCATTTTTAAACCTATACAAATATTCACTAAAAATGCAAGCATATGATAGCACAATAATTTTTAGTAGTCAAGTATGGTTTTTGCCTAAATCTTTATATCACGAAATTTTCATATTATGAAGTCGTTTATCATATTTGCAGTAAATAACTTTCCGTCATTGCAACGTAAAGAAATAAAACCGCCCGTCATTGCGAACGAAGGGAATCAAGCAGTATCCTACCGTCATTGCAAGGAGCAAGGCGACGAAGCAATCTAGACAGATAAGCTAATTTATATCTTTTTTACCCTAAAAACTTATAGATTTCCTTTCGATTATTAAAAAAAGTAGTTAAAAACGCTTGCAACAAAATTTGCATTATGGTAAACTAAATAACGGCCCGGTGGTCCTCTTGTATTCAGGCAATGAACACTTGGTATTATGTTTAGGAGGTAGCCAAACTATGGAAGGCATAATTGAACAGATTAACAAAGAAAATCTGAAAGCTGAAATTCCTCATTACAACGTCGGTGATACTGTAAGGGTATATGTTAAAGTCGTTGAAGGAACGAGGGAAAGATTACAGGCTTTTGAAGGAATAGTTATCGCTAAACGCCACGGTGGTATCAGTGAAACCTTTACGGTAAGACGTTTGTCTTTCGGTATCGGCGTTGAAAGAACGTTCCCCATCCACAGCCCCAAGATCGACAGAATCGAAGTGGTTCGTAAAGGTAAAGTCAGACGTGCAAAACTTTATTATTTGCGTGGCAGAACCGGTAAAGCCGCTAAGGTTAAAGAGATTATCTAAACTTAATTCAATTAAAAAAACGAACGGATGTTTTTTACACCCGTTCTTTTTTTTACTTTATAGCACTAATTATAAAGCGTTTCTTACAACCTGTTTTTCAGGCTTTTTATGGAAAGGTATTTTTTTTGGGTGGCCTTTCCGCCCCTTACGTGCCTTTCTGAAAGATTAAATTCCAAAAGCTTTCTTACTTTTAGGTAAAGTTTAGCGTCAATATAATAAAGCTTGACCGAAAGGTCTTTATGTACCGTGGATTTAGACAGCCCGAATTTTTGGGCTGTAGCGCGAATGGTAGCTGAGTTTTCAATCATAAAAACCGCTTCTTCAATTATTCTTTCATCGATATTTGAATACATAACTGTTTGTCCCTTTTAACTCTATGTTAAAAAGGACTTTTTTATTACAAAAATTACGATATATAGACAAATAACGGCAGTTCTTTACTTTTATACGGCGGAATATAATTATCGTAAGTGATTGTGCGATAAATTCAACAAAACTTCACACAATTCGTCAAAAACAAACACAATCTTGTAAAGGGGATATGCTATGATTAATACAGAATTCACAAAAAAATCACCAAAAGATAAAAAAACCGTTTTAAGGGCAATACTTGCGATTATATTGTCAACCGTTACGATAATACTTTGCTCGGTTTTAAGCGGGGCGGAAGTTTATACGATATATTTAGGAAAGACGGTTAAAAAACTTCCCGTATACAGGGTGAAAAGAGAAGATAAAAAGATCTCGATAAGTTTCGACTGCGCCTGGGGTGTGGAGCACACCGACGCCATTTTGGAAGCAATGCAAAAATTTGACGTAAAATGCACCTTTTTTGCCGTGCAGTTCTGGGTGGAAAAGTATCCCGAATACGTCAAAAAAATTTTTGAAAGCGGGCATGAGATGGGGACCCACAGCGCCACCCACGCACATATGTCAAAACTTGACAAAACGGCGGTAAGAAAGGAACTTATTTCGTCTAGTCAGGCGATAGAGAGTATAAGCGGAAAAAAGGTTCAGCTATTCCGTGCGCCCTTCGGCGAGTATAACGACCAACTTATCGATATCGCAACCGAACTCGATTTATACACCATACAATGGGACGTAGACAGCTTAGACTGGAAGGATTTATCCGCAAACGAGATTGCAGAAAGGGTACTAAAGCGCGCAAAAAGTGGGTCCATAATCCTTTGCCACAACAACGGGCTTCACACGGCGGAAGCGCTTCCTTTGATATTTTCGACGCTTTTAGGAAAGGGGTACGAGTTCGTTCCTATTTCCGAGCTTATATATAAGGATAATTACGTAATAGATGCAAACGGAGAGCAACTTCCGAAAAGTTAAAGCACCATTTTCAAAAACTTAAAATACCTTAGGAGTAAATGATATGAACAATGAAAAACAAAGCAACAAAGTGTTTTTAAGGGGCGAAATCGTCAGCGAAAAACGCTTTTCGCACGAAGTGTACGGCGAGGGGTTTTACGAAACCGACCTTGCGGTAAAAAGATTGTCCGGACAGGTTGACCTGCTTCCCATAACCGTGTCCGAAAGACTTATGGAATCAACTAATTTTGACGTCGGCAGTACCGTTTCCGTGCTCGGTCAATTCAGAAGTTACAACAAGGTTGTGGACGGAAAAAGCAAACTTTTACTTACCGTTTTCGTAAGGGAAGTGGTGGACTATGCGGAAATGAAAAACCCAAACAGCATAGTTTTGTCCGGCTACATCTGCAAGGAACCAACCTACCGCACAACCCCGTTTAACAGGGAAATAGCAGACCTTTTGGTTGCGGTAAACCGTGCCTACAACAAGTCCGACTATATACCTTGTATCGCTTGGGGAAGAAACGCAAGATTCGTAAAAAATCTGCCCGTTGGGGAAAGGGTATGTTTGTCGGGTAGAATCCAAAGCAGAGAGTATCAGAAAAAACTGAGCGAAACGGAAATAAAAACCCTTACCGCTTACGAAGTTTCCGTTTGTAAACTTGCCGCTTACGAAAACATTGAAAATTTCGACCTCGACAGGGAACTCGGCTTGGCGTCGGAAAAAAGCGAATATTTGAAAGATATAGTTTAAGAAAAAAAGGTCGATAACAGGCTTATAGCCCCACTTATCGACTTTTTTCTATTATTATAAAACATTTATATATGGATTTAAAATTTCGGTACAACATATTTATTTGACAAAACAGTCGGACAATGTTAATATTTAGTAAAGGAAAAAATTATGTTTGTACCAAAACTTATTGCAAAAATACAGTCCGACTATCAATCGAAGTTCGGCGTGCCACGCCAAAGCGGACTTGTCGGCGGCATGTCCCGTGTGGTTTTTGAAAAACCTTACCGTATATCGGAAGCCTTGCGTGGAATCGAGGAATTTTCCCATATATGGATTATATGGTATTTCCATAAAAACGTGGAAAGTACTGAATTTTCACCCACGGTAAGACCGCCAAAGCTCGGCGGAAACAAAAGGGTAGGGGTCTTTGCAACCCGCTCTCCAAACAGACCAAATCCCATAGGTCTTTCCCTTGTCAAGCTTCTGGGTGTGGACGAGGACGGCTCCCTTATAATAGAGGGCGGTGATATGGTCGACGGCACCCCCGTTTTAGATATAAAACCCTATCTTCCTTACGTGGAAAGCGTTCCCGATGCCCGCGGAAGTTTTACGGAAGAAAAGTCAAAAGTCCGCCTATATGTCGATTTTCCGCCTGTTTTGCTTGAAAAAGTGGAGGAAAAGCACCGTGAAAGCATAGTAGAACTTTTATCACTCGACCCACGCCCCGGCTATCAACACGACAGCGATAGGGTGTACGGCGTTTCCTACGCAGGCTACAATATAAAATTTAAAGTAGCGGCTGAAACCCTAACCGTCGTTGCCGTTGAAACGGATGCTACTAAAACAGATAAATAACTATATAAATTAAAAAATTACTAAAAAAAGGCTTTCGTTTTGAAAGCCTTTTATCGTTTGGTAAAAATTACCCATTAAACCTTTTTGCAATATTTTCTTCTGTAAATAAACGCAACGGTAATTATTACCGCCAAAATGGCAATGGAAACCAAAACGAGGTTTCTGATAACCGTAACACCCTTCGGGCGGATATCCTTTGCCGAAACGTAACCTACTTCACCGTTATAATCAATCTTATAAACGTCGCCAAGTTTTTCGTACACCTTTACCGTGGAAAAAGCCTGCAAATTGCCTTTAAATTCGGTAAGTTTGTCGTCCGCAAAAACATCCGCACCCTTTCTTCCGACCGTCATGGTCTCGTAAACGAGGGGGGTGTCCGTAATCGCAACACCTGTTTTTAACATGCTGTAAGGAATGTATCCTGTGTTTTCGCCAACCTTAGTAAGTGCAAATTTAACGTCGTTAAAGGTAAAGACGGAAATAATCTCGGCACGGTCGTTTTCGTTAAGGTCGCAACTTCTGAAGTACGGCGTCATAACGGGGTAACTATAAAGGTGTGCGTCGTTACAAAGGTATGCAAAGTTTCCGTCTTCCGTGGTCGAAAGCCTGTTTGCAACTACGTCGGAAGTCCTTACGATGCAAGAAAGATTGTCGTTAGCAATAAGCGTGTATTTATCGTCGCTATGCAAAATTACGAATTCCTCGTCGCCGGTGTATGTAGAATACCCCGTGTAGAAGAAGTACTCGCCCGTCTTTTCAAGGTCCACGCCGAAATACCTCGTGCTTCTACCCAATTTGCAGGTGTAGGGGCTTTCATTCAGCAGGTTTTCGTAGTCGCTTGGTACGGTTATCTCTTCAGGACTTGACACCTTTAAGTTTTCGGGATTAAGCGATAGTATAAAGCCGTCGAATAGCGCAAAGGCTTTATCGGTTGCGGGAATAATGGTAAGGTCCTTTGCCGTGGATAGCGGCGGAAGGTTGGGGGATAGGGAAAGTTCGAAACTAAGCGTTGACAAATTCTCGTCGATTCTAACTATTACGTTATTTTGTTGCAGTGCGTAAACGTTGCATTCGAAGTCGCATATCATGGACAAAATCCGATCGGAATCGCTTGCAATGCTGTATACTTCCCGAACTGCGGTGTCGCCGACGTTTAGTGAAACTATCGAACTCGTGGAATTTTTGTAAATCTGAACGTACAGTTTGCCGAAAATATCCGTGCAAAGATCGACGCCGCGCCCCTGAATGGAAGTAACTTTTTCCAAAGTTCTGAAGTTCGTGGAAATCGCGTAAACTTCTGCGTATGGGTTGCTGTCTATAATAGTGTTATTGAGGAAATAAAATTTGTCCGCAAAAGAGGTGATTGCCGTAACGCTCGTAAAACTTGCAAGGTCGGCTTCGATGTTTATAAGCGAAAGCCCGTCCCCGCCGTCCGCTACCGCATATATGGAATTGCCGTTTGTAATAAGCATTTTGTCGTCGATAACCGAAAATGCGGTAAAGTTGCCGTTTACAGGCAGAACTTTGTACTCTAATCCTCTTTCGGAAAAGATTTTCAGGGTGTTTTTGTCGAGTGCGTAAACCTTATCGCCGTAAGTTTGTAAATCTTCGGTAAAGGTGGAAACCCTTCCTGCACCGTCCGACCTTGATGTTATCGCAAAGCCCGTAAAGGCTTTTTTTGTTGGGTCGAATTCCGAAACAGCGTTAAGCGAGTAGTCTGTTATAAAAAGCATTCCGCCGTAAAACTCAATCCCTTGCGGGGATATAACGTTACCGAGTTTATGTTCGGAAGTTGCTGCTTGAAGTAAATAGGTTGCGCCCGTCGCAACGTCTACGGAATATATTCCGTTAGGTCTCGTCAGATAGTAAACGCCGCCAAAGTAGCAGGCGTAACGCGTGTCTTTAAGGTTGTTTGCAACCGAGGTAAAACTTCCGTTTCCGCTTGCGTTGAATTTAAACAGCGCACCTTCATTAACGCATAGCCATTCGGTTTCGGAAATCATTGCTATTGCCGTGTAATTTTTTTCCACGTTGTAGTGTGATTTTTCGGAAATTGTAAGTTCGCCGTCCTGCGCCTTTACGGACAAAACTTTAAAACTGTTACCGACCGCCGTTACCACGCAGTCATTTAAAACGTCAAAATAATTTGCCACAAATCCGCTGTCCGAAACCGTCCAATCATCCATTTTAATGGAATACAGTTTGCCGTCGGATAGGAAAAGCAGAAAATTTCCGTCGTAAAATTTGATCTGCGTAACGTTAAAAGCCTGCATGTCGTGTACCGTAAAAAGATCATTGCGGTACACTATTATCCTTTTGGCTTCCGTAACAACGTGTGTGTCGGTTTCGGCGTCATAGGAGTAGTCGTAAGGGGAATTAAGTTCGCAAAATTCAAGATAGGTCGTGGGCGAAAATATATCCGTATTAACTTTTTCTTGCGCCAATGCTACGGTTAGCGACCCCGTTAAAAGCACAAGGCAACAAGTTATTAAAATCAGTAGTAACTTTTTCATAAGCACCTGAAAACCGAAGGTTAGTTTTGTTTATTTTATATTATAACAAATAATATCATTAAAAACAATAGAATAAACGGAATTTTTAAATTAGGTTTAACAAAATATAAAAAAGGTGTCAATCCTAGACACCTTTTAATTTTATAATATAGAACAAATGTTCGATAAAAAATTTATTATAACACCAAAGATAACGGCTAATCAATAGGTTATGACAGATTTTTGAAAGGCATTAAAAATTTTGTTCAAAATTGTCATATAGTATTGTTTATGCCCGAAAAGCTCTTGTATAATGAAAACGTAAAAAAAAGAAGCGAGATGAATTTTAATGTGTTATGCAAAAGTAATTTTATTGGCTTACCCCTATATCGACGACGCCGTTGCCGCTATAGACAAGCAGATTGAAAAAAGGTGTCGTTTGAGTTTTTACTCAAATAAACCTTGCGAAATCTATGCCGATAAAATAGCGGAACTCATAAGCGATAAACGCTATTTAAAGTTACTTAAAGAAAAAGTCAGCAAAATTTTGGAAAGACTTACCGAAGAAGAAAGGGTTTTAATAGGTTACAAATACTTCAAAAACCGACCTATAGAGGGGTTTGATTACAAATCCAGGCGGTATTTTAGGCAGCAGATAAGGGTATTAAACAAGTTTACGGAAATGCTTTCCTATATAAAACTTACCGAGGACGCCTTTACAAAATATTACTCAAAAATTCCGTACATAAAAAGTATCCTCATAAGGGTAGACGATCTTAACGCGGCATAAAATTTTCAGACTTCAAAAACCGCTTAATGTATGCAATAATTTAGTTTATTCAATTTTAAAGAAGCGGTTTTTTAAAAGAAAATTTACAATCAATTTTGAACACCAACGTAAAACAATTTCGTTCAAAATTCATTTAAAGGGTACTGAAACGCAGATTTTTCAATCGTCATCGTTAAAACCCGTCTTAGGTTTTTCTTTTGTCGGTTTTAGAACAAAAAACATAAGCGAAAGTCCGGCAATAACGATAACTGCAATAACGAGTATTTCGGAAGTGGAGAAATTTCCTTGCGGATTTTCGGGCTTAGGGGAGCCTGTGCTACTATCGAAGTCTTCAATGGGCGGCTCAACCGGCAACTCGTTAAGCGGCACCGTAAATGGTGCAAAGCAATCTTTACGCATGTAGCCTATGTACCCGTTTACGTAAACGTATTCGTAATCGTTTCCGCCAAGTTTGATATTTCCGTAGTAAGATGCGTTGCTTCCTGCGGGGATAACGGCTTTGGGTTGAGATAGCCCTGTGTCTCCGAATATAACTTCGTCGGAAATCACCGTAAGGCTAACCGACGGGTAGATGACGGCAGGCTCTTCGTCTAAAAAGGAAAGACAGATATTTTTAACGTAGCCTTCCGCCATGGGATAAAGAAAACTTCCGTCCATGTATACCACTCGTGAACATTCCGCTCCCACGGAAACGATTTTCACGGCATAAGTTTCGGGAAGATAAAACTTAACTATTTTAAGGCTTGCGTCCGAAAAAAAAGCGCAGTCGTTTGTAACGATGCGTGCATACGTACCGCTCAAATCTTCCGCCTTTACCGATATTTGCGGAAGCGTTGCGCCAAACGATATTAAAATGGCAAGAAGTATCGCAAGTTTTTTCATGACGAAACAATTTTAACAAAACCTACTTTAAATATTTTGCGGATTTTTATATAAAAAGGAAATAGAATGTCAAAATCAACAGACACGGCTATAAAGATACTTACGTTAAACCGTGAACTCGAACGCCGCCGACAAAACGACAGACTTTCGGGCTACAACAAGGAAAAAGTACATAAAAAACAGCTAGCCTTTCACAAATGCAAAAAGCGCAATCGATGGGTTTTCGGCGGTAACCGAAGCGGTAAAACCGAGTGCGGCGCGGTGGAAGTCGTCTATATGGCAAGAGGAATTCATCCCTACCGTGAAAACCGTAAAAACGTCTTCGGTTGGGTGGTTTCGCTGTCATCTCAGGTTCAAAGAGACGTCGCTCAAAAAAAGATACTTTCATACCTGAATCCAGATTGGATAGAGCGCATCGTAATGAGCGAAGGACGGCGTGATAACCCCGAAAACGGTATTATAGACCAACTTATTATAAAAAACGTGTTCGGCGGAACTTCGACTATCGGCTTTAAATCCTGCGACCAGGGCAGAGAAAAATTTCAGGGCAGTTCCCTCGATTTCGTGTGGTTTGACGAGGAGCCTCCAAAGGATATTTACGACGAGTGCAAAATGCGTGTCATCGATAAAAAAGGGGATATCTTCGGCACGATGACGCCGCTTAAGGGGTTGACTTTTATATACGATGAAATCTACATGAACAAGTACGGCTCAAAAGAAGTGTGGTACGAGTTTATGGAATGGGCGGACAATCCATATCTCGATAAAAAAGAGATTAAAGCCCTTACAGAAAGCCTCTCAGACGACGTAATCGAATCGAGAAGATACGGAAGATTTTGCGTTCAATCGGGACTCGTCTACACGGAGTTTGACGAAAACGTTCACGTAATCGACCCTTTTGAAATTCCTATGGAGTGGCAGAACAATATTTCCATAGACCCGGGGCTGAATAACCCCTTATCATGCCATTTCTATGCGGTGGATTACGACGATAACGTGTACGTTGTGGCGGAACATTTCCTTGCCGGCAAAGAGGTTTCCTATCATGCCGAAAAGATTAAGGAAATTGCTCGCAGACTTAATTGGAAGACCGACAAAAACGGCAGATTGCAGGCGCTTATCGACAGCGCGGCAAACCAAAAAACACTTGCTTCGCTAAAAAGCGTTACGGAACTTTTTTTCGAGCAAGGCATCATGGTAAATCCACGGGTAAATAAGGATTTATTTACGGGCATTTCCCGTGTGAAACAGTATTTTAAGGAGAAGAAGATATATATATTCCGTAATTGTCCCAACCTTATTCGGGAACTCAAAAGTTATTGGTGGGGAAAGGATGACGTGCCTATAAAACGGGACGATCACGCCCTTGACGAACTCAGATATTTTATAATGTCAAGACCCAAAGGCGAAAAAATTCCTTATCAAATGACAGAGGTCGAAAGGGACAAACAAAGGCTTATGAGAAGACTTAAACGTCAACAAAGGGGGTAGTACTATTCAGAATATCGAAGAAAAAATAAAAAACGCAATCATGCGCAAAGCAACCGGATACGAAGCGGAGGAAGTGGTAGAAGAATACCAGATGGAAGACGACGTTATGACGCTTACCCGAAAAAAGGTAAGCAAAAAACACTATCCTCCGGACACGCAGGCGGCAAAACTACTACTTGACATTGCCGAAGGTGTAGACGGCAAAGAGCTTACGGAAGAGGAAATCAAAGAGCAAATAAAACGCCTTATCAAAGAATATGAAGGAGAAGTCAATGAAGAAAACCAAACTTAATGAAAAAATAGTGTGCGATTTAATCGGATGTGGCGGTTTATCGACCTATAGGCTCACTTTTAGAAACGGTACGGATTTATTTCTGTGCGAAAACTGTTTTAATGAAATGAAGGATTTTTTCAAAAACTTAGGTGAAAACTATGAAACCAAGCAAAGAAAATAAGTATTACGACGAACTGTTAAAGGAAGTAAAAGAGGACTTTAACCGCCGAAGAGAGGAGAGAAGAAGCTTAGAGCAGCAGTGGAATCTCAACGTCAATTATCTTTCCGGTAATCAGTACTGCGAAATCTCGCCGAGCGGGGACGTTTTGGAAGAGGAAAACTATTACTATTGGCAAAACAGAAACGTTTATAACCACATTGCGCCGATAGTGGAAACAAGGCTTGCAAAACTTTCCCGTGTCCGTCCGGATATGAGCGTAAGGGCGTCGGGGTCGGAGGACAGCGACCTGAAAGCGGCAAAGATTGCTTCCGACATTTTAAAAGCCACTTCGGGAAGAATCGATCTCGACTCGGTAATTTCCAAAGCTACGCTGTGGAGCGAAACTTTAGGTACCGCCTTTTATAAAGTAATGTGGAACGGCGAAAAGGGACGCTTAATAGGAGAAATCGATGGGCAAAGGGTAAAGGAAGGGGACGTGGACGTTATAGCGGTTTCCCCATTCGAAATCTTTCCCGACAGTCTGTTTAAGGAGGAAATAACCGACCTTAAAAGCATAATCCACGCCCGTGCAATGGACGTAAAGGACATAGAAAGCATTTACGGAGTAAAGGTGGAAGGCGGGGATATCGACGTGTTTTCTCTTTCCTCGGTCGCAAAAGGCAGCGTCGGAAAGCTCAGTAAAATCACAAACGGCGTAATTCACGACGCCCAACTTGTAATCGAGCGTTACGAAAAGCCGTGCAGAGAGTTTCCGGAAGGAAGAATCGTAACTATTGCGGGCGACAAAATTTTGAACGTTTCCGAACTTCCGTATATGAACGGCAACGACGGCGCAAGGGATTTTCCTTTTATAAAACAGACCTGCATCCAGCAGGCGGGTATGTTTTTCGGCACCAGCGTCATCGAGAGGATAATACCCCTGCAAAGAGCGTATAACGCCGTCAAAAACAGAAAGCACGAGTTTCTAAACAGAATAAGCATGGGGGTTATCGCGGTCGAAGACGGATCTTTGGATACAGACGAACTTACCGAGGACGGACTGCAACCCGGCAAGGTAATCGTGTACAGGCAGGGCTCGAACC
>CATZIC010000056.1 GCA_958419945.1 uncultured Clostridia bacterium
TTGAAACTAAGTCGTCCGTTAAATTTACTACTAAATGCCCGAAACATGAACAGGTCTTTTCGGTTGTTTCCATAAAAAGATGCCGCCCCCTAAGGAACGACACCATAGCATACCGTCCCTTGAATGCGACTTCAATTCACCTATCTCTTATGGACATAAGCTTGGGAACGGTATTGCTACCGCAATAAAAGCAGTATGTCCATATTAAAATAATATAAAACTCCTTTATAGAGCAGAGATAGGGATTATAAAACAGAAATGTATCTGAATAGGAATTATGAAATTGAAGTCGCAATGTTATTATATCGCTTTTTATAAAAAATATCAAGGATTTCGGCAAAAAAATTTCTCCTTTTCATCGTTGCAAATAAATTTTTCCCTTTCGTCATTGCGAGCCAATTTACCTTTTTCGTCATTGCGAGGAGCGGAAGCTCCGTGGCAATCCATAAATAAGTCTACTAAAAGCGCGACCGATTCGGTTGTACTTTTTTCTTTTTTGCAGAAAAAAACCAAATCCGTTTGCCAAAATTACCTTCAAACAAAAAAAAGTTCAAAAAACGCTTTACTTATATAATAAATTTATATATAATATAATAAACACGCACACGTGCGTGCGTAACGACACAATTTATCTATAGCACGATTTGTTTAAAAACTTAAAAACGAAATAAAACAAAAAAATCCAAACGAATAAGGAAAAGAAAAATGTCAACCGAAAACAAAGTTCAATCAAATTACGGTGAAGAGCAGATTCAGGTCTTAGAAGGGCTTGATCCCGTTCGTAAAAGACCGGGCATGTACATCGGTTCCACCGACACACGTGGGCTTCACCACCTCGTGCAGGAAATCGTAGACAACTCAATCGACGAGGCTTTGGCGGGCTACTGCGACACGATAACCGTAACCCTTAACAAAGACGGTTCCTGTTCGGTAAGGGACAACGGCAGGGGCATACCTACCGACATACACCATGCCGAGGGTATTTCCGCGGTAGAAGTCGTTTTGACAAAGCTTCACGCTGGCGGCAAGTTCGGCGGCGGCGGATACAAAATTTCCGGCGGTCTGCACGGCGTAGGCTTATCCGTAGTCAACGCCCTTTCCGAATGGCTCGAAGTAGAAGTTTTCCAAAAAGGAAAGCACTTTAAGCAGGTGTATAACAGGGGTATTCCGCAGCGCCGTCTGGAAGTTATAGGCGAATCTTCCGAAACCGGTACTTTGGTAACCTTCCTCCCAGACTCGGAAATTTTCGAAACCACCGTATTTTCCTACGACAACTTAAAAGTAAGGCTTCGTGAACTTTGTTATCTTAATAAAGGTCTTACAATAAAGATAACCGACCTACGTGAAGAGGCCGAAAGATCGGATACTTTCTGCTACGAAGGCGGTATCGTCCATTTCGTAAACGATCTTAACCAAAATAAGGTTGTTTTACTTGACGAGCCTATTTATCTCGAAAAAAGTTACGGCGACAACGTTGTGGAAATCGCAATGCAGTATAACGATTCCTATACGGAAACCTTATTCGCTTTTGCAAACAACATAAACACCGAAGAAGGCGGCTCCCACGTGGAAGGCTTTAAGTCCGCGCTTTCTAAACTTGTCAACGAATACGCTCATAAGTTAAACATTATGAAGGAAGACGACAAGTTGAGCGGCGAGGACGTAAGAGAGGGCCTGACTGCTGTAATCTCGGTCAAACTTCCCGAACCTCAATTCGAGGGGCAGACCAAAACCAAACTCGGCAACAGTGAAATGCGTAACCTCGTACAGCGCACCATGCAGGAAGCTTTCGGTACCTTCTTAGAAGAAAATCCTTCCAAGGCAAAGGAACTAATCTTAAAGTCCGTAACCGCAAAGCGCGCCCGTGAAGCGGCAAGAAAGGCTCGTGAAGCCACCCGTAAGAGTGCGTTTGAAGGTTCCGCCCTTCCCGGAAAGCTTGCCGACTGTTCTGAAAAGAACGCCGAACTATGCGAAATCTTCCTCGTCGAAGGGGATTCCGCAGGCGGTACTGCAAAACAGGGCAGGGACAGGCGTTTTCAGGCGATATTACCCCTTCGCGGTAAGATTTTAAACGTAGAAAAAGCAAGGGTAAACAGAGTACTCGAAAACGATGAAATCAAAGCAATGATAACCGCATTCGGCGGCGGCATGCAGGAAGATTTCGACACAAGTAAGCTTCGTTACGACAGAATAATCTGTATGACCGATGCCGATGTCGACGGAAGCCACATAAGGATACTGCTTTTAACCTTCTTCTTTAGGTATATGCGCCCGCTTATCGAGCAAGGGCACGTATATATCGCACAGCCCCCCTTATACAAGGTAACGAAGAACAAACAAGACAATTATTTCTATTCCGATAAAGAACTTTCCGACTTTTTGGCGGAAAACGGCAAATGCGACGTACAAAGGTACAAAGGTCTCGGTGAAATGAACCCCGAACAACTTTGGGAAACCACGATGAACCCCGCAACCCGTACCATGCTTCGCGTAACCATGGAAGACGCAATCGAGGCGGACGGCATTTTCACGCTACTTATGGGCGACGATGCGGAACCTAGGCGTGCCTTCATCGAAGAAAACGCCAAATTAGTGGCAGACCTTGACGTATTAGACGTTTAATTGGGGGAGGTTTAAAATCTTATGGCTAAAAAACAATCAAGTCCGGAACTCACTCAGGAGTTCAAAAAAACCCTTGAACAAACCAAGGTAATCAATATAGAAGTCGACAACGAAATGAAACGTTCATTTATCGCTTATGCAATGGCGGTAAACGTTTCGCGTGCCATACCCGACGTAAGGGACGGCTTAAAGCCCGTTCACAGAAGAATTCTTTATTCCATGAACGAAATCGGCTTAACGCCGGATAAAGCCTACAAAAAGTGCGCAACCATCGTCGGCGACGTGTTAGGTAAATACCACCCCCACGGCGACATCTCCGTTTACGACGCGCTAGTAAGGCTTGCCCAAAACTTTTCCATCAACCTGCCGCTAGTCGACGGACACGGCAACTTCGGTTCGGTTGACGGCGACCCCCCGGCGGCATACCGTTATACCGAAGCAAGAATGAGCAAACTTGCTCTCGAAATGCTCCGTGATATCGACAAGGAAACCGTTGATTTTTATCCTAACTTTGACGATACCCGCATGCAGCCTACCGTTCTTCCCGCAAGAATCCCCAACCTTTTGGTAAACGGTGCGGACGGTATTGCGGTCGGCATGGCAACAAATATTCCTCCGCACAATTTAAACGAAGTCATAAACGGCGCAATCGCCCTTATGGACAACCCCGAAATAACCATAGACGAACTTATGGAATACATTCCCGCCCCCGACTATCCCACGGGCGCACTGCTTCTCGGCAGAGCGGGCATAAAGCAAGCCTATTTAACGGGCAAGGGCAGTTATATCCTTCGTTCCAAATGCGAAATCGAAGAGTTATCAACCGGTCGTTCCAGAATTATCGTTTCCGAAATCCCTTATCAGGTAAACAAGCAAAAACTTATCGAGACCATAGCCGATATGGTTAAGAATAAAAAACTTGACGGTATCGCAAACATTAACGACGAATCCGACCGTCAGGGTATGCGTATCGTTATAGATATCAAAAAGGACGCCAATGCGCAGGTTGTTCTTAATACTTTGTATAAACGCACAGCCCTTCAGACAAGCGACGGCATTACGATGCTTGCCTTAGTCGACGGCGAACCCAAGGTTCTAAACCTTAAACAGATTCTCGAAGAATACGTTAAACACCAGGTAAACGTAACCGAAAGAAAGACCCGTTTCGACCTTAATAAGACAAAGGAAAGAGAACACATCGTCAAAGGCCTCGTTATAGCGCTTACAAACATTGACGAAGTAATCGAAATTATCAAAAAGTCCAAAGACAGATTCGAAGCTGCCGCTAACTTAATGGCTAACTTCGAACTTTCCGACAAGCAGGCAAACGCCATTTTGGAAATGCGCTTGCAAAGACTCACTTCTTTGGAAGTCGAAAAATTAAAGGAAGAACTTTTGGAACTCGATAACACCATTGCAGACCTTACCGACATACTTCAAAAACCGGAAAGGGTTCGTGCAATCGTGAAGGAAGATCTTACGGCTGTAAGGGACAAATATCCCACACCTCGCCGTACCGAACTTTCTTACGATCCGTCCAGTATCGAAGACGCCGACCTTATCGCTCGTGAAGACGTGGTTATTTCACTCACCCACGGCGGATATATTAAACGTCTGCCCGTTGCAGAGTACCGTTCGCAACGTCGTGGCGGCAGAGGGGTTACCGCGCACAAGCCTAAGGAAGAAGACTTCGTCGAAAAGATGTTCGTCTGCTCCACTCACGACAGACTGCTGTTCTTTACAAACTACGGCAAAGTTTATTCCGCAGTTGCATTCACCATTCCGGAAGCCCAAAGGACGGCCCGTGGCAGAGCGCTTATCAACCTCTTGCAGCTTTCCGACGGCGAAAGGGTTACCTCGGTTATCGCAGGTAACGAGGGGGCGGAAGGCTTCATTGCAATGGCAACGAAGTACGGCTTAATCAAAAAGACGGCGTTAAAGGAATTCGACAATATCAGAAAGACCGGTAAGATTGCCATCAACTTAAACGAAGGCGACCAACTTATTTCCGTAGACTTTACCGACGGAAACAACGAAATGATAGTGGCTTCCCACAACGGTAAGTGCATAAGGTTTGCCGAAACCGACGTAAGGGCAACCGGCCGTGATACGCAGGGCGTAAAGGCCATGGAACTTGACGACGACGATTTCGTTGTAGACATGGTAATTTTGAAAGAGGGTTACGACATTTTAACCATTTCCAACAACGGCTTCGGTAAACGTAGCGACGTTGAAGATTACCGTCTGCAAACCCGTGGCGGTAAAGGTATCAAAGCAGGCACCTTTAACGAAAAGACAGGCAAACTTGCAAATCTTAAACAGGTAAGCGATGCCGAAGATATAATGATTATCACAGACACAGGTACTATTATCCGTATCCACGCCGACGAAATTTCCAAGATCGGCCGTGATACAAAAGGCGTAATCATTATGCGTACCGACGATAACGCGAAGATAGCTACCATTTCCATCACCCCTCGTGATGATGACGAGGAAGAGGAAGGTATGGAAGAGGGCACCGAAGGTGGGGAAGACTTCACCGAAGAGGCTGGCGAAGGCGAAACCATCGAGGCAGCAGAACCCACTACCGAAACAACCGAAGAATAACTGAATACTACTATTTAAGTAACTTTTAGTTATCTTAAGTAACCTATAAACAAATCAAACGGCAGGGCCTACCCCTGCCGTTTTCATTATACAAAATTAGCAAAAAGTCCCGCTATAAGCCCGTCATCACGTAAAAACGGCACCGATAAACACGTATAGCCCCTATAAACTAACAACGCAAATAAACTTATTCTTTCCCGCCCACCCCATAAACTAACAATCGGTGCCGTTTTTCCCACCGTCATTAGGTTGTTTCAAAACCTGTTTAAATTGTCATTGCAAGCCAATTTACCCTTTCCGTCATTGCGAGGCGCTTGAAGTCCACCCTCCGTCATTGCGAGGGGCTTTAGCGCCGTGGCAATCCAGACACAAAAGTTAATTATAAGTTCGTTATATAAATTTCATAGTACGGCTAATTCATTGCGTCAGCTTCGGCTCCGTATGTAGCAAAGGGAGCTGGCGCGTAGCGCCTGAGGGATTGTCGGTTCCCACAAGGGAACTTCCATAATTCTTTAAATCCGCAATACGCCGCAACAAAAAAATTTTTTCACATTTTTAGCAAATTTACTTTTTAAAACCCATATCTTTTGCTATAATGTAATAAACAATGCTCCAAAACCGCCGTAAGGCGTATTTCATACGGCATTAGCTGAAACTATTTCATTGCGGACTTTTCAACAAAAAGTCGGCCTATAGGCTCGTTATCAACATATTTTCAAATAAAATTAAAGGAGAATCATTATGGAAAACAACGTAAGAGTACAAGACGATCTTTATCTATTCGTAAACAAGGAATGGCTTGATAAGGCTGAAATCCCCGCAGACAAACCTGCCTGCGGCGGGTTTAACGAACTTTCCACTAACGTGGAAGAGCTTTTGATAGGCGATCTCAACAAAATGGCAAAGGGCAGAAGGCAAGTAACGGATCCCAACGTGCAAAAAGCAGTCGACCTTTTTATGCTTGCCAAAAACGTAAAAAAGCGCAATAAGGAAGAGTTAAAACCCTTAGCCAAAAATCTTGAAAAACTTATAAAATTAAATAAGGTTTCAGATCTTAACCGTAAACTTAAAGACTTCGTTTTAGCAGGCTTCCCGCTTCCCATATCGGTAAGCGTAGACGCCGACATGAAAAACACGTTAAACCATTGCTTAATGCTAAGCGGCCCCGAAACCTTCCTTCCCGACGTAACCTATTACAAAGAGGAAATGAAACCGCAGCACGACGCGCTTATTTCCGTATGGTCTGAAATGACTAAAAAACTTCTTTCCTATACCTCGCTAACAAAAGAGGAGCAAACAACTTGTTTAGAGGAAGCTTTAAAGTTTGACGAAATTATCGCAAGTTTAGTAAAAAGCAGTGAAGAATGGTCGGAATACGTTAAAATCTATAATCCTACGTCGTTAAAAAGAACGGCTTCCTTACTAAAACCCTTGAAATTCAAAAAACTTCTCACCGACCTTTACGGCGAAAACGCCCCCGAAGAAATCATCGTTGCCGACCCACGCTTTTTAAAGGGATTCAAAACCTTGTTTAACGAGGAAAATTTCAGCCTCTATAGAAGTTGGGCAATCGTCAGCCTTTTAATTTCCGCAAGTCCGCTTTTAAGCGAAGAAATTCGTGAAATCGGTTCCGAATATTCCAAAACTTTGTCGGGCTTACAAAGTATACCCACTATCGAAAAACAGGCTTATAGGCTCGCAACCGGCTACTTTTCCGAACCCATAGGCCTATATTACGGCAAAACCTACTTCGGCGAAGCCGCCAAACGGGACGTAACCGAAATGGTTGAAGAAATCATCGAAACCTATAAAGACCGTGTTCAAAGAAACGACTTTTTGTCCGAAGAAACCAAGCAAAAAGCAATTTTAAAACTAAGTAAAATAGTTATAAAAATGGGCTATCCCGATAAATGCGACGAGATTTACGATAAATTAGAGGTAAACAAAAAGGCATCACTTTATACCGCCGTGTCCGCTATTAAGTCGGAAGTTATAAAGGATAACCTTAATAAACTTACCCTTCCCGTGGACCGCACGAAATGGGTAATGGCAGGGCACGTGGTAAACGCTTGTTACAATCCTTTCACAAACGATATAACCTTCCCGGCCGCAATCCTTCAAAAACCTTTCTATTCCTTAAAGCAGTCAAGAAGTGAAAATTTAGGCGGAATCGGTGCGGTTATCGGGCATGAAATCTCCCACGCATTCGACAACAACGGCGCCAAATGCGACGAAAACGGCAACCTTAATAATTGGTGGACAAAGGAAGATGCAAAAAGCTTCACCAAAAAGACCAAAGAAATGATTAAGGAATTCGAAGGCATCGAACTTCCCTGGGGCAAGGTAAACGCCAAATTTATCGTAAGCGAAAATATTGCCGATAACGGAGGTATGGCGGTAACCCTTGAAATCATGTCCAAAATGAAGGACGCCGACTATAAAAACTATTTCTATAATTGGGCAAGGGTCTGGTGTCAGAAACAGCGTGAAGAATACGCCAAATTACTTCTTCAGGTTGACGTTCACGCCCCTTCCATTCTCCGTGCAAACATGCAACCCCGTAATTTCTCCGAATGGTACGAAACCTTTAACGTCCAAAAGACGGACGGCATGTACATCGCCCCCGACAAGCGTGTAGTCATTTGGTAAAAAAACTATCATACCAAAAAGTCGGCCTATAAGACCGTTATTAGCACATTTTGTAATTTTCCACGATCAAAAAAAGTACTTTCAGTAAAAGGTGTTATATGCGTAGACTATTATCATTACTGATTTCAATATTTATCTGTTTTGCCTTAGTATCCTGCAACCAAACAGGCGGCGGACATACCGGCGGAATAAGCTCCGACCTTATAAACGTAGATTTTTACGCTTTCAACGACATGCACGGTAATCTTTTGGACAGTAGCGACAGGTCGGGCGGTATCGGAATATCCAAAACCACAACGTACTTAAACCGTTACCAAAGCATAAACGAAAACACGGTAGTGCTGTCTACGGGCGATATGTGGCAAGGCTCGTCGGAATCAAACAACACGAAAGGTAAAATAGTAACCGATTGGATGAACCTTTGCAATTTCGACGCAATGACCGTCGGCAATCACGAATTCGATTGGGGCATAAACGCCATAAAGGAAAACGCCGAAATAGCAGATTTCCCGATACTCGGGATAAACGTTTATGAAAGGGCAACCGACCAAAAATCCGACGTTTTCGAAAGTTCCGTTCTTATCGAAAAGGAAGACGTAACCATCGGCATAATCGGCGCGATAGGGGACTGTTACAGTTCCATCTCTTCAAGTAAGGTTACCGATTATTATTTTAAGACGGGGGACGAGTTAACCTCGCTCGTCAAATCGGAATCGGTAAAGCTCAAAGATCAGGGTGCCGACATAATCGTGTATTCCATTCACGACGGCTACGGGGAAAGTATTTACAAAAAGGATACCGAAGCCCCGACGCTATATTCCAACGAACTCAAATCTTTTTACGACGTAAGCCTTTCCGACGGCTACGTTGACGTAGTTTTCGAGGCTCACACCCACCAAAGTTACGTATATAAGGACGAGCACGGTGTTTACCACGTTCAGGCGTCATCTAACAACAGGTCCATTGCCCACGTGGATGCCGACTATAACAAAAAGACCGGCAAAGTTACCGTAAACAAAGCGGAAGTTACCAAAACCGATTCCCTTATTTTAACCAAAGACGAGCAGACCGAGGCGCTTTTCGAAAAATACTCGGCGGAAATCGGCGCAGTTTACGAAGTCATAGGCGATAATTACCGCACCCGCTATTCCGAGGATCTAGAGGATTTAGTTGCAAAACTTTATCTCGATACAGGGCTTGAAAAGTGGGGGGATAGGTATCAAATCTTTTTAGGCGGCGGCTTTTTACGCACTCGCAGCCCCTATAACCTTAAAGCAGGCGGGGTTTGCTATAAAGATTTGCAATCTCTTTTCCCATTCGATAACGATATAGTGCTTTGCTCGATTTCAGGCTATTATCTTAATAAGCAGTTCGTAACCACCACCAACGAGGATTACCACTCAAGTTATAGCGAATACGGAAACTTAAGCAAAAACTCGATAGACCCAGCTGCCACCTATTACGTGGTTGTGGACAGCTATACGTCCGACTACGCCCCCAACCACCTTACCGTAATAGAGCGTTATTCCGAGGACGGCTTTTTTGCAAGGGACCTTCTTGCCGACTATATAAAAGCCGGCGGCCTAGCCTAAATTTATTTTGAAATTTTAGTGTGAAGTTCTCCGTCATTGCAAGGAGCGTAAGCTCCGTGGCAATCCAGAAGCCAAGGCAAGAACGAGTGAAAAGCATAAAAAACCCGCTATAAGCCCGTTATCGCCGCTTTTTTAACAATAAACTAAAAAAACACAAAAATAAAGCGTCCGCCAATCTAAAGGCGAACGCTTTTTGCTTATATTAAATTATTTATTTTCTGTATTGATATCTTCGGTAGCGGCAACTTCCCCATCGGTATCTTCCGTAGCTGCAGCTTCCACTAAAGCAGGCGCCTCATCCACGTCGTTGACCTGTTCAAAAGTCGTCGTGTCGTGGTGCGGAATCTGCTTCCAACCGACGTCCATGAACAAGCACACGATTTCAAGAGGAACGGATAGGAACAGGAAGATAGGCCACAAAAGTATTGCGCCGATTAGTACCCAACCATTAACGTTTTTCAAACGTTTGCGTTCAACAAATAAAACGACCAATCCACCAACAAAGTTCAGTGCGTAAAAACTTATAACAGAATACAAAAATCCAGATCCGTAACTTGTCCACACCGCTATAGCGTCCATGCCGAACAGAGGGGATAACGCCGTGCAAATAAGTTGTGCAAAAAACAGAACGGAGGATATTACGCATAACGGCAAAATATTGACCGACATATCGTATATCGAGAATTTATGAACGCCGCCACCTTTTTTCTTGGACTTAAACAGTGCCTTTATAAGATCGCGGTATCTTGTAACGCACACTAAAACGTGCCCCTTAGCCCAGCGCAAGCGTTGGCGAAGCATTATGCGATTTTTGGTAGGCTGTTCGTCGTAGAACACCGCCTCGTCGCAGTACACGATTTTGCGGTCCTTAATAATTTGGTCTGCGGAAAATTCCCAGTCTTCGGTAAGCGTAACGTATTTCCAACCGTCTTTAACGATCTCGCTTGGTATTACGTAGCCGGTACCTTGAACCCTTGTGGAGCAGCCGCAAACGGTCCTGCCTCTTGATTCATAGCGGCAACCTTGAATAAAGTAAATGCCGTACATAGCGGAAATAACGTTTGAACCGATGTTTTTGCAGTTTCTAAAAGAGGTTATAACCTTTTCTCTTCCGTTAGCGACGAAAGCGTCGTTCATTTTGTCAAAATAGTCGTCCGCCAAAATGTTGTCGGCGTTAAAAAGGAAAAATCCATCGTAGTTTTCCACGCCGTAGTCTTCACGTATTCTATCGAAAAGATACCTGAAGGCATAACCCATGGTGCATTCTTCGGGATTGTTGTATTCGTAAACGGTAGCGCCTAAATCTCTTGCGATTTTAGCGGTATCGTCCGTGCAGTTGTGCGCTATAACAAAAATCTGAAGCTTGTCTTGCGGGTATTTGTTTTTGTATACGCTTTTAATAAGATTTCCTATTACCGCCGCTTCGTTTCTTGCGGGAATAATAACGCCGTATTTCAGCTTTTCTTCGGTTTTAGGAAACTTCTTTCTTGCAAACAAGCCGATAACGGCAAGAAATCCAAAATGAATAACCAAAAGCCCAAGTAAAGAGCCCAAAATCGAAAATACCAGATTGACAATTTGTAAATAATTCATATCTTCCTCGTAAATCGTTTGCCGTATTATTACCTTTCGGCTTTCGTTAAATACGGAAATCTTTTACACAAAACTTCAAATATCTTTGTAGCACTTACTTCCGCCCCGTAGTTTGAACGTTGCTTTTTGGCATTTTCCACATACACGTTCATGCGTTCGGGGTTTAGCATAAATTCTTCAATTTTTTCAACAACCGCTTGCTCGTCGAAAATTTTAATAGCACTTTTTACGTAATCAAGGTAATAATGCGCCATGTTCTTTTCGATAAGTGTTGCGTATTTAGTGATAATTTGCGGAACGCCGAAAAATGTAAGTTCGGATAGCATTGATCCCGCTTTTCCGCAGAATACATCGCTTGCCGCCATGTATTCGAAAATGCTGTCCCCAACGTTTGACAGGGGATGAAATACAACGTTTTCGGGCGTTTTCCAGGTTAAAAATTCTTGATATAACTTTTCGTTCTTTCCGCAAACGGGAACCAGGTTTACAGGCAGGTTTTTATCTATTATAAGCCTGCAGATTTTCTCCATCTTGCCTATGCCGTACCCGCCTTCGGCAAGCATTATCGTAAACTTATCGGGGTCTAGCCCGTTTTTAATCCTTAACTCTTTTTTGTCTTTTCCTTCCACGCTGAACGCCGCTTGTCTTATCGCATACGGCACGTGAATGATATTTTCTTCGTTAAATCTTACAGGGTGTTCCTTAAGCGCTTTATCAAGGCCGGTCGGCGTACACGACATAACTAAGTCGCATGGGTAACTGAACATCGGGTTTACGTAGGTGTCGGGAACGTACATTACCGTAAGCGGGCGAGGGTCTATTTTCATAGCGTAATAATTAGTCGCCCAGTGCGTGGAAACAACCAAATCCGGCTTAAGTTCCTTCATGTGCTCGAAGGCCTCTTTGTTTGTGCCGGGCGCCAAAAAATTCATGGTAAGCCAAGTAGAGAACTTCGTCCTGAGTAATTCCATATTCAAGGTAAAAAAGTACCCGTAACTCGAATGTTTGTTGTGGCGCACAACCTCTCGTTTTAATCTGTTTTCAAATAGTTTTAGTTTGGACTTGTTACTTTCGGTAAAAAAATTAGAACGAATAACCTCCGTCTTGTCGCCGTACATTTTTTCAAATGCGTCGGCAATGGCGTTTAATGGAACGATATGTCCCAATCCCGCTTCGGTAAACGGGAAAACGATACGTGGTTTGTACATGTTTCACCTTTTTGCTTAAAATAGTTCACTCTAACCGATATGTCGGTTTTTATCTGCAAAGGTAGTTATATAATTTTAACATTTTTTATTCTTTATATCAAGTCCTTTTGGCTATAAAAGACAAAAATTATAAATTATCGTCAAATTTCATATTTTTGTCTAAAAACTTAACTTTATCGCGTTGCGTCGCCCCTAAACCAACGTAGCCCCCATAGACTTGCCAAAGGCGAGAATGAAAAATGAATGAATTGTGGTTAGTCGTTTAGCGAACTTTAATAATTTTTGCAATTTCCTGTGCCCATTAGCCGCAGGCGACTTCATTAGCGAAGTGTCTTCATTTTTCATTAGCGATGCGTCTTCATTTGCCGATAGGCACTTTCCCACCCACCCCATAGACTAACAGTTGCGCCGTTTGTATCCTCGTCATTGCGAGGAGCGAAAGCTCCGTGGCAATCCAGACAGCAAGTTGATTATAAGTTCGTTTCCGTCATTACGAGGAGCGGGAGCTCCGTGGCAATCCGGCCGTTCGCTTGCAAACTTCAAAAATTCTCTAAATCCTTATTCGGCTCATTATGTAGCAAAGGGAGCTGTCGGCGTATGCCGACTGAGGGATTGTCCATTCCCGTAAGAGAACACGTTCCGTCATTGCGAGTCGCAAAGCGACGTGGCAATCCAGACACCAAAGTTAATTTATAGAACGCCGCCACTAAACCGACACAGCCCCAAAAACCGCCAACGCCCCCAACCTATCCTTTCCCGCCCACCCCATAATCTTCCGTAATGCGCCTTTCCGTCATTGCGAGGAGCGAAAGCTCCGTGGCAATCCAGACAGCAAGTTGATTATAA